>JAWLGN010000356.1:0-5010 GCA_041685075.1 Bryobacteraceae bacterium | reverse complement strand
CCAGGCCGAACTCCTCGCGTGTGATGCGCGGCAGGTCCAGATTCGCCCAGCGGCGCGAGAACGCATAGCTCTTGACGAGCGACCAGGCGGCGAGTGAGACGCCGCCGCTGCCGGCGGCCGAAGCCGGAACAGGCGCTGCCGCCAGAACGGGCGCCGCCGCCGAATGCATCAGGAGTCGTCTGCGGGAGATCGTCATGTTGCTCACTTTACACACCCTACAAGAGTCTTGTCCACGCGCCGGCCGCCTCCAGGCAGCTCTGCGGTCGCCGAACCGATGTCGCCGGCGCCAACGCCGGGTGTGAGGCCGTTCACGCCGTTCGAACCCTGTCCGCGCGAGAGCGTCCGCAAAAGTGCAGCCCGGGATCGAACCTTTCCTACCCGCCTGCTACAACCAGAAAAGGAGATGGCCCATGGCGCAGAACGGCGGGGAAGCGCTGATCGACACCCTGATCGACTGGGGCGTGGAGGTGGTGTTCGGTCTGCCGGGCGACGGCATCAACGGCATCATGGAGGCGCTGCGCACGCGCCAGGACAAGGTGCGGTTCATCCAGGTGCGGCATGAAGAGTCCGCGGCATTCATGGCGTGCGGATATGCCAAGTACACGGGGCGGCTGGGGGTCTGTCTGGCCACTTCGGGGCCGGGAGGCATCCATCTGCTGAACGGGCTGTACGACGCCAAAATGGACGGCCAGCCGGTGCTCGCGATCACCGGAATGCACTATCACGACCTGATCGGCACGCACGCGCAGCAGGACGTGGACCTGGACAAGCTCTTCATGGATGTGGCGGTCTTCAACCAGCGGGTGATGGGGCCGAATCACGTGGCGCCCCTGACGGACCTGGCCTGCCGCACGGCGCTTTCGTCCCGCGGGGTAGCGCACATCACCTTCCCCGCCGACCTGCAGGAGGACGAGGTCTCCAGCGGCGATGCTTCCCAGCGGGGGGAGCACTACGAAACCTCGAGCGTGTGGGCCGCGCCCGCGCGCCTGCCCAACGAAGCGGATCTGCGGCGCGCCGCCGACGTGTTGAACGCGGGAAGCAAGATCGCCATACTGGCCGGCCAGGGCGCGCTGAACGCCACCGATGCGCTGGAGCAGGCCGCCGATGTTCTCGGCGCCCCCATCATCAAATCCCTGCTGGGCAAGGCCGTGGTGCCGGACGATAGCCCTTATACGACCGGCGGCATCGGCCTCCTGGGGACCAGGCCGTCGCAGGATGCCCTGGAAAGCTGCGACACCCTCCTGATGGTGGGCACCTCTTTCCCCTACATCGAGTTCTACCCCAAGCCCGGCGCCGTGCGCGCGGTGCAGATCGATCTCGACCCGTCGCGCATCGGCCTGCGGTATCCCGTAGAGGTGGGGCTGGCCGGCGACAGCCGCCGCACCCTGGAACACCTGCTGCCCCTGCTGCGGCGCAACCAGAACCGCGAATTCCTGGCCCAGGCGCGGGCCGGCATGCGCGAGTGGTGGGACCTGATCGAGAACCGCGGCAACCGTTCCGACAAACCCATGAAGCCGCAGGTGCTGGCCTGGGAGCTTGGCCGGCGCCTGGAGAGCGACGCCATCGTCTCTTCGGACTCCGGCACCGTGACCACCTGGTGGGCGCGGCAGATTCCGGCCCGGCGCGGGCAGATGCACTCCGTATCGGGCAACCTCGCCAGCATGGCATGCGGCCTGCCTTATGCCATCGCCGCCCAGATCGCCTACCCGAACCGCCAGTGCGTGGCCTTCATCGGGGATGGCGCGTTCTCGATGCTAATGGCCGAGTTCGCCACCGCCGTGAAGTACAAGTTGCCCATCAAGGTCTTCGTGGTGAAGAACAACACCCTGGGCCAGATCAAGTGGGAGCAGATGGTCTTCCTCGGCAATCCCGAATACGGATGCGAACTGCACCCCATCGACTTTGCCGCCTTCGCGCTGGCCTGCGGCGGAAGCGGCATCACCATAGACGATCCGCAGGACTGCGGCAGGCTGGTGGAGCAGGCGCTTCGAACGCCGGGACCCGTGGTAGTGGATGCCCTCGTGGATCCCTTCGAGCCTCCCATGCCCGCGAGGATCACGATGGATCAGGCCACCAAGTTCGCCGAATCGCTGGCCCGCGGCCAGCCGGACCGGTCACAAATCGCCCTCACAATTGCGGAGAACAAGATCAGGGAAATGGTGTGATCGCCGAATCGTGTGAGCCACGCCTACGAAGCCCTGCGGAAATACCAGGGCCTGGCGCGAGGCCTCGTCCGCAGCGGCTCCGCGGGCCTGGCGCTCTGCTCCAGCAGCAGCGTGCGGTAGAGCCGGCGGAACGTCCTGCCGGCATCGGACGCCTCGCGCGGCGCTTCCGGCGGCAGCACGAAGTGCAGCGTTCGCTCTTCGGTGTAACTGGCGGCCTCGGTCGCAAGGTTCGGGAACGCCCGGGCCGCAAGGCGGCAGGCGAGCCGCGGGTCGTCGCGACCGGCAAGACGCAGGGAAACGTGGAAGGCTTCCGCATCCCGCCCCCAGCGCGAGAGCGCCACCGAGACTTCCACGGAGGTGATGGCCGAAGCCGCTCCGGCGGGGCCTTCCGGCGCGTTCTTCAAATCCTCCGTCATGCGGCGAAGCTCATTGATGTGGCGGCGGCGCAGCACACGGCGCGGCAACCCGAAGTACCACCACACGGCGGCCGCCACCGTGCCGGCCAGGAGCGGCGCCGCCCAGACTGCCAGGGGCGAGACCGGGTCCGCAATGCGGAGCGCCACCGCCGCCTGCGCGATGCACATGATCCTGGGCACCGAGACTCCCGCCACTTCCGCGCGGTCGTCGCCGCGCAGACCTTCGGTCCCGAAACGCAGCACCGCGTACGCCAGCAGGAGCCAGGCCAGCGCGGACCCTTCCCGTGCCCAGAGCACCAGCGGCACCGAGAGCGCCGCAATCGCGAGCAGCCCCGCGCACTCGAGCGCCTGCACGGGGAACAGCCGCACGTTGACGAGGTGAAAGGGAAAGCCCTCCTCCGCATGGCGGTCGGTGTAACGCAGGCCGGTGGAACTCGGGTTTCCGTGGCAGCACCCGGCCATCAGGCACCCGGCGCGCCCGCCCGCGAGAAACAGCGCCAGCCCCGGCGCCATCAGGTCCAGGTAAGGCAACACCGGGACGCCCAGCGCGTACAGCACGCCCGCGGATGCAGCCAGCGCCAGCCAGACGTGCTCGAGCAGCACGAGCGATTCACGCCCCGTAACGGCCGCGCGTAGCAAGACCCACCCGAAGAACGACGCCACCGCCGCCGCTATGGCCGCCACCAGCGGAGCGAGCGGCCGTCCGACGATCAACGCAGCGCCGATAGAAACCAGCAGGGCGGCATAGAACCCCGCGGTTCCGCAGACGCGAAAGGCGGGCAGCGGCCTCCCGCCGAAGCGAAACTCCACGCGCGGAACGGCGTCGAGCAGACGGTTGAGTGCGGTCACGGTTCCTCCTCCTTGCGCTTGAGCGCGACGGCGCGGATGTCGGCGTCGGGGTCCGCTTCGAGTTGTTCCCAAAGCGCTTCGTTCCGGCAGCCGATCTCCGCCATGGCCTGCACCAGGTAGTGGCGCTCGACTGCTTCCGCGGGCGCCAGCCTGCGCTCCAGCGCGGCACATGCCGAGCGGTCCCGCCGCACCCCCAGCCCGATGGCGGCGCCGATGCGGGTTTCGCGCGCGCCGGACTCGAGCCCCGCGAGCAGCACCGGGAGCGCCCGCTCCGATGGCTCGCGCCCCAGCGCCTCGCCCGCGGCGCGGCAGACGCGCTCGTCGCCGCTGGCCAGAATCTTCTGCAATACCCCGACGCTTTCTTCCCGCCGGAACAGCGGCAGCACCTGGATGAGCGCCGGCGCATCCAGCGCCCGCGGCCGCGCTTCCAACTCGGCGAGAATTCTCGGATACGCTTGCCCCGCGTGGCTGAGAAGGTACTCGATGGCTTCGCGCCGCTCGCGCTGATCCGGCTCGTCGCCAAACCAGCTCTTCAGAAACATGAGGTTCAGTTCGAGCTCGTCCATGGCGCTGTTCACCTCAGAATCTCCTCGGCCACGGCCGCCTCCGGGCCGGTGAAGTTGGCGCGAATGGCCCTTTCGAAGGCCTCCAGCGCCTGCGGCGTCAGCCGCGGATCCATGCGGAAACGAACCACCATGCCGCGCAGCAGCGCCCGCACCACCCTGGGCTCCCATTGCCGCTTCATGCGGGCCACCCGGGCGGTCACCCATTGCTCCGGATCCGGGTGCCCGTGCAGCCCGGCGTGTTCGGGCGCCAGCGGCACATTGTACGGCAACTGCCGCAGCAGCGAATAGATCTCGGTTTCCTGGTAGGCATAGGCATCGATTTCGCTTCGTCTCGCCTCGCTGCCAGCCGCGGGACGCGTGTAGCCGGGCATGCGCGCCGCGGCCAGGTCATAGAGCACCAGGCCGTACTCGCTGCCGGACTCGCCGTAGGGGCCGTACTCGGGATGGCCGAATACCTCGTGCACGATGGTGTCGAGCGCGTAGGCCGGGTTCGCCTCCACCAGTTCCGCGAAGGTCCGGCCGACCACCGCGACGTGGCGCCCGCCGGAGTGCTCGCCGCAGGCCAGCACATGCCGCCCGCGGTCGTGCACGCGCCGGACCGCCACCACGATGTGGGCCTCCGTGAGGTTCAGGTCGGGATGGTGAGCGCGGGCGTAGGCCACCAGGCGCGGCACCGCGGCCTCCGCGCGCCGGGTCCACTCGCGCTCGTCGGCGGCCGAGAGGCCTGCGGCCTGCGGGGGGATGGACGTTTGGGCCACCTGGGTGGTCTGCTGCGCGGCGACTTCCGCCTGTTTGGGCGGCGGGGCGGCCTGGGGACGCGCCCGGCGCGCCAGCTCTTCGTTGCGCCTGCGCATAAAATCGGCCTGCGTCTGCGCCAGGTCCGCCTCGCTCGCCAGGCCGGCGGCCTGGGCGGCTTCGAGCACGCCGGCGCGCTGCGCACGCTGGAGGATGTCCTGGATCTCCCGGTTGTACTCGGCGCGGTCGCCGGCCGGCAGCGCGCGCAGCAGGGAATGG
>JAWLGN010000030.1:0-28894 GCA_041685075.1 Bryobacteraceae bacterium | reverse complement strand
GGACCGCGGGGTGTTGATTACGGAAACGCGCCACGGCTTCATCTGCGCCCACGCGGGCGTGGACCAGTCGAACTCCGGCGGCGAAGAGCTGGCCACCGAGCTGCCGGAAGACCCGGACCGCTCGGCGGCGCGGCTGCGCGCGGAGCTGAGCTGCGGCGCCGTGATCGTCACCGACACCTTCGGCCGGCCATGGCGTGACGGCCTGGTGGATGTGGCGATCGGGATCGCGGGGATCGAGCCGTTGGAGGACTACCGCGGATGCACGGACCGCGGCGGGCGCAGGCTCGCCGGCACCGTCATCGCCGCGGCGGACCAGTTGGCCGCGGCCGCCGGGCTGGTGATGCGCAAGGCCGGCGGCTGCCCTGTGGTGCTCATCCGGGGCTACCGGTGGCGCGCTGGCGACGTCGGCGCGCGCGCCATCCTGCGCCCGCCGGAGCGCGACCTGTTCCGCTGAGCGCCAAGGCCCCCGCTACAATGGGGGCTGGTGATCAGACTCGATATCCTCTACTTCGATGCCGGCGGCGGGCACCGCAGTGCATCTCGCTCCTTGCGGGAGGTGATCGGGCGGGAGGGGTGGCCCTGGGAGGTCCGGCTGGTCAATTTGCAGGAACTGCTGGACCCGCTGGATGTTTTTCGCAAGCTCACCGGCCTGCGGCTCCAGGACATCTACAACCTGCTCCTCGAGAAGGGCTGGACGCTGGGCACCGCGCAGCTTGCCGTGGGGATGCGGGCCGTCATCCGGCTCTATCACCATCGCGAAGTGCGGCTCCTGCGCGAGTTCTGGCAACGCGAGCGGCCGGACATGGTGGTCTCGGTGGTGCCGCACTTCAATCGCGCCATCTTCGAGAGCATCGGCAACGCGGTCCCGTTCGTCACCATCATGACCGATATCGCCGACTGGCCTCCGCACTTCTGGATCGAGCGCCAGCCGCAGTACCTGGTCTGCGGCTCTGAGCGCGCCATGGAGCAGGCACGCGCCATGGGCTACACGCCGGACCGCCTGTTCCGAGTCTCCGGCATGGTGCTGAGCCCGCGCTTCTATGACGAAGTGGATAAACCCCCGGAGCGGCTGCCGGGCTTCGACCCCGCGGTGCCCACCGGGCTGGTGATGTTCGGCGGCCAGGGGTCGCCGGCGATCTACGATATCGTGCGGCGGCTGCGGAATCACCGTGTGCAGCTCATCGTGATCTGCGGGCGCAACGAGAAGCTGCGCCAGAGGGTGGCCCGGCTGCGCCGCGATCTCCCCATGCACGTGGAGGGCTTCACCAACGAGATGCCGCGCTTCATGCGCGCCGCGGACTTCATGATCGGGAAGCCCGGCCCGGGCAGCATCAGCGAAGCGCTGGCCATGAAGCTCCCGGTGATTGTCGAGCGCAATGCCTGGACCCTGCCGCAGGAGCGCTATAACACCGACTGGGTGCGGGAGCGAAAGCTGGGGATCGTGGTACCCAGCTTCCGCCAGGTCGGCGCCGCCGTGGACGAGTTGCTGCGGCCGGAAACCTACGCCTGCCTGCGGGCCAACGTGGCGGCCCTGCGCAACCGCGCGGTGTTTGAGATCCCCGCGATATTAGATAGAATTCGGGCATCATGGGAAAAACCGCAGTAGTGCTGGCTCTGGCCGTGTTGCCGCTGGCGGCACAGGATCCACTCCTCGACTGGATGGACCGCATTGCGCAGCAGCAACTCGACGCTCGCGAGCAGCGGGTGGCGCGGGTGCGCACCGTCGAGGAGGCCCGCGCGCGGCAGCAGGCCGTGCGGGCGAAGATCCTGGAACTCATCGGCGGGCTGCCGGACTACGACGGGCCGCTCAACGCGCGCGTCACCGGCACCATCGAGCGCCCCCGCTACGTCATCGAGAAGGTGATCTTCGAGAGCCTGCCGCGGTTCTACGTCACCGCCAACCTCTACCGTCCGAAGGCGCCGGGGCGCTACCCGGGCGTGCTGTTTTCGATGGGCCACTGGCGCGAGGGCAAGGCGGCGGCGCAGCTCACGGCCGCCAACCTGGCGCTGAAGGGTTTTGTGGTGCTGGTGTACGATCCCGTGGGGCAGGGCGAGCGCCAGCAGGCCTATGATCGCAGGACCCGCGCCTCGCTGGCGGGCGGGGCCACCGACCAGCACTTCCAGTCCGGCGCCCAGGCCATCCTGGCGGGCGAGAACTTCGCGCGCTATCGCATCTGGGACGGCAAACGCGCGCTCGATTACCTGCTCAGCCGTCCGGAGGTGGAGAAGGGCAAGATCGGCTGCACGGGCTGCTCGGGGGGCGGCACCCTCGCCACCTACATCTCGGCGCTCGATCCACGCATCACCGTCGCCGCGCCGGCGTGCTACATCAACACCTGGCGTCGGCTGTTCAGCGGCCCCACCGGCGATGCCGAGCAGAGCTTTCCCTACTTCCTCTCTTCCGGCCTGGACGTGATGGATTACATCGAGTTGTTCGCTCCCAAGCCCTGGATCATCGGCTCCACCGTGGAGGACTTCTTTCCCATCGAGGGCGCGCGGCACGCCTACCAGGAAGGGCGGCGGTGGTACCGTGTCTTCGGCGCCGAGGAACGCATCGCCTGGGTGGTGGGTCCCGGGCCGCACGGCACCCCGCGGGAGGTTCGGGAGGGCATCTACGAGTGGTTCATCCGGTGGCTGCGCGATGGTCGCGGCGACGCGCGCGAGGAAGAGGTGGAACTGGCGCCGGATTACGAACTGCTGGCCAGCGAAAGCGGCCAGGTGGGCGGGCGCGAGTTGAACGAGATCATCGCCGAAGGCTACCGCGCGCGGATGAAGCAGGGCAGCGTCGAGGAGTTGGTGGCGGAGCTGCGCAAGTGGTCGGCTCCGGAGCCGGGCGGCGCGCCGCCGGTGCGGGTGGTGAAGGAAACGCTGGAGCCGGCCTTCCGGGTGCGGGAACTGGCCATCGAAACGGAGCCGGGGCTGGAGATCGCGGGCACTTTGTACGCGCCGCTGGCCGCGGCTTCGAAGCGCCCGGTGCTGCTGGTGAACGGAGGCGCGGCCACCGCCCGAAGCCTGGCCACTGCGGGCCACACGGTACTGGACCTGTTGCCGCGCGGCGTCCCCATGCCGTCCACTTCCGACCGCCTCGCCGGCGATTGGAAGGCCGCCACGCGCGCCTGGCTGATCGGCCGCAACATGGCGGGCATGCGCGCGGGCGATATCCGGCGCGCGGCCGCGCTGCTGCCCAAAGGCGAACTCGTGGCCGCCGCGCGCGGCGTCGAGGGCTACTGGCTGCTGATGGCCGCCGCCACCGACTCGCGCTTCACGCGCATCTGGCTCGACCGCACGCCCCACAGCCTGAGGGCGGCCATGGGCGAGGCGGTCACGCGCAATCTGTACGCTGCCATCATCCCCGGTTTCGCGCTGAAGTGGGATACGGAGGACATGGTGCGGGCCCTGGGGACGCGCACGGTCATCTGGTCTGACCCTATGGATTGGATGGGGGAGATCGTCCCGCGGCTTCCCGGCAAACTCTACAGGAGTTCCGGCGAAGGCGACGCGCGGTTCATCAGGGAACTGGTGCGGTAGGGATCGGGGCGCGCGGAATCAAACCCACTCGAGCGCGCCTTTCTTGTACGCCCAGATGTAGCCCACGAAGAGGATCCCGAGGAACACCACGGCTTCCGCCACGCCAAACCATCCCAGCATCTTGTACCGCACGGCCCAGGGATAGAGGAAAACCGTTTCCAGGTCGAAGATGACGAACAGGATGGCGATGATGTAGAACCGCACCGTGTAGCGGCCGCGGGCGTCCGAAGCCGCCTTGATGCCGCACTCGTACGCTTCCAGCTTGGTGGGATGGGGCGCCGAGGGCCGGATCAGTTTGGCCGCTACGATCAGCACGACCGGAAAGGCCATGGCGAGCACCAGAAAGATCAAAATCGGAATGTAACCGCTCGGCATAGGCCAAGTTTAACATGGGGCGCGCCGGGCCGAGGCGCAGCGGGGCGGCGGCTCAGGCGCGCCGCCGGAGCCGCCGGATACCGGCCAGGCCGGCCAGCCCTAGCGCCGTGAGCACGATGGCGCCCGGCTCGGGCGCGTGAGTCAACTCCTTTCCGTAAAAGCCGCCCTCGGCCAGGTCGGTTCCGAAGTTGAACCATACGTCGGTGACCACCGGCGCCGCATCGGCCTCCCATGTAAGGACGATGCCGTTCCTGATCGCCGGTTTCATCGGGGGAACGCCGTGGTTCGGCTCGAAGACGCTGGGCACGATGGAGTAGTTGGGACCGTTCACGTTGTTGCAGGGATTGCCCTTGCCTCCGCATCCGAAACTCCCTTTTCCGAAGACATCCATGCCTGCGGAGCCGACCCCCATCCACCAGCCCCCCGCGAATCGGAAATGGGAGTTGTAGCCCCAGTTCGCGCCTACGGCGTGGGAGGGAAGCGACTGCTGCGAACCTACAAACGTGCTCCCGCTGGAGAGTTCGCCGCTCACCGGACGCAGTGACACCGGCGCATCCAGCTTGAAGAACACGCCGGTGAGGAGCATGCCCGGATTCGTTGCAGTAACCAACGACGTGTTAACTATCGTAAGCTCCAGCTTGCCGGAGGAAAAGGTAAACTCCGCCGATGCGCTCAGTTCGCCGTCGGGGCTGGCGCCTTCATAAGTGATGGTATAAGCCCAGGCCGCGGCGGTCGACATCAGAGCGGCGGCCACAAGGCGGATAAGGACTCGCTGCGTGCAAATCAATGCGAATACTCCTGGCCGCAAGTCTGCGGCTTCGCATCGAGTCTAAGGTGGACTTCCCCACGCCACAATAGACCAAGGGTCCATGTAAGTTGTGGGCGTAACTCAGTTCTATACGCGGGTATCCATGGGATCCGTGGAACCGTACCGGTACGAAAAAGGGTTTTACGCCTCTTGCCGCGGATGACGGTCCTCAATTCCTGCGCGGCGGCGCGAGGCGCGCAACAATAGAAGAGAACCCATGGAGATCGAATCGCCGCACGCCGAATACACGCGCCGCCTCGAAGCGCGGCGCGCCGCCGCCGCCAGGCACGACGGCAGGCATCGCACCCTGGGCAACCTGCGGCTATTGGTAGTGCTCGCGGCGTTGGGGATCGCCTGGCTGGCGCTGGCGCGCGGGGCGCTCTCGGGCTGGTGGCTGCTGGCGCCCGCGGCAGTCTTCGTGGCGCTGGCCGTGGTGCACGAGCGCGTGCTGCGTGAGCGTCGTGCCGCGGAGCGCGCCGCGGCCTATTACGAGAAGGCGCTCGCGCGGCTGGAGGGCCGCTGGATGGGCGCGGGCGAAAGCGGCGATCGGTTTATCGATCCCTCGCACCCCTATGCGCAGGACCTGGACCTGTTCGGCAAGGGGTCGCTGTTCGATCTGCTCTCGGCGGCACGTACGGCCATGGGGGAGGAAGTGCTGGCCGGCTGGCTGCGCGCGCCCGCGCCGCCCGCCGCGGTGCGGGAGCGGCAGGCGGCGGTGGAAGAACTGCGCCCCGTGCTGGACCTGCGGGAAGACCTGGCGGTTCTCGGCGAAGACGTGCGCTCGGGCGTTCATCCCGAAACCCTGGCGGCATGGGGCGAGCGCGCGCCGCTGTTCGCCTCCCTGTGGCTGCGCGTACCGGCGGCGGCGCTGGCGGTGGCGGCGGTCGCCGGCGCTGTGGCCTGGGCGGGGTGGGGCGTGCGGCTGCCGTTCCTTCTGGTGGTGCTGGCGGAGGCGGGCCTCATCCTGGCGCTGCGCCGGCGCGTGGCGCAGGCCATCGAAGAAGTGGAAGGCGCCGCGCACGACCTGGCGGTGCTCTCCCAGGTGTTGGTGCGGCTGGAGCGCGAACGCTTCGTCTCGCCGCGGCTGGCGGCGCTGCGGAACGAACTCGAGAGCGCGGGCTGGCCGCCTTCGCGCCGCATCGCACGGCTCCAGCGGCTGGCCGAACTGGTGGATTCGCGCGACAACGTCCTGGTGAAGCTGATCGATCCGTTCGTGCTATGGACCGTGCAACTGGCCTTCGCGGTGGAGGCCTGGCGCGCCGGCTCCGGCCCCGAGGTGCGCCGCTGGATCCAGGCGGTAGGGGAGATGGAGGCGCTCTCCTCGCTCGCCGGCTATGCCTACGAGCATCCCGCGGACCCGTTTCCGGAGATCGTCACCGACGGCGCGCGTTTCGAGGGCGAGGGACTGGCGCACCCCTTCCTGGCGCCGGACCGCGCGGTGCCGAACGACGTGGCGCTGGGCGACCACCTGCGGGTGCTGGTGGTGAGCGGCTCCAACATGTCCGGCAAGAGCACCCTGCTGCGCACCGTGGGGGTGAACGCGGTGCTGGCGCAGGCCGGCGCCCCGGTGCGTGCCCGGCGTCTGCGCATGTCGCCCCTGCACCCGGCGGCGGTTATCCGGGTGACCGATTCGCTCCAGGCCGGCAGCTCGCGCTTTTATGCCGAGATTACCCGCCTGCGCCAGATCGTGGATCTCACCGGCGGCCCCATCCCGGTGCTCTTTCTGCTGGACGAATTCCTGCACGGCACCAACTCGCACGACCGGCGCATCGGCGCCGAAGCCATCGTGCGCGGGCTGGTGGAGCGCGGGGCCATCGGGCTGGTCACCACGCACGACCTGGCGCTGGCCGATATCGCCGGAGTTCTGGCCCCCCGCGCCGGCAACGTGCATTTCGAAGACCGGCTGGAGAACGGCAAGCTGTACTTCGACTACCTCCTGCGTCCGGGCGTGGTGCGGAAGAGCAACGCCCTGGAGCTGATGCGGTCGGTGGGGCTGGAGGTGTAGCGGCATACCTACCGCCGTCCAAATGTAAAGACGAAACCCGTGGACATCCGAAGATGACCGCAGAACGCATGAAGAAGATATCGGTTGCGGCAGGTGCTCCAGTAGAGGCCGAGCGACGCACGGAGTAACTGAAACGATGCGCCCGCGACGGGACTGATTACTGCGCCGGCGGGAGACCAGGCCGGAGGCTAATCGGGCGACACGCGGCGGCGATCGCGGCGCCCCCTACGGCTTGCCCTTTCCCGGCAGGCCGGCGGGGTTTTCGTGCACGCGCTCGCGGAAGCCGCCTTTCAACCCGGTGGCGAGGCCAATGGCCGATTCGCCGTACTTATCGCGCAGGCGGTCGGCGGCGGCCAGGGCCTTGTTCCAGCGCTCGCGGCGATCTTCGCCGAGCAGGTCGAGTTGGCCGGCATCGGCGCCGAAACCGGATGCGTGCACGCCCAGCAGCCGCACGGCCGCACCGGGCTTCCAGTTATGGCGGAACAGCGTGCGCGCGGTTTCAAACAGATCCGTATCGAGCTGCGTGGGCCGGGCGATGGAGTGCGCGCGGGTGATGGTGGTGAAGTCCGAGTAACGCAGCTTGATCTGCACGGTGCGGGCGTGCAGGCCATACTCGCGCAGGCGGCGCCCGACCATCTCGCTCAACCGCGCCAGCGTGGATTCGAGCAGCGCGGCGTCGGCCGTATCGTGCGTGAAGGTGTGCTCGTGGCTGACGGACTTGGGGTCGGTGGCGGCGCCGATCGGGGTGTCGAACCAGCCGCCGGCATCCTCGCCTCGCGCCTTGCCCGCCAGCGCCAGCCCGACCTTGCCGAAGCGGCGCTCCAAAAACTGCTCGTCCAGGCGAGCCAGGTCCCCTATCTTGCGGATGCCCGCGGCCAACAGGTGCTTTTCCGTGACCTTGCCCACGCCCGGGATGCGGCGCACGTCAAGCGGGGCGAGGAAGCGCGCCTCCTGGCCCGGAATCACCCACAGGATGCCGTTGCGCTTGGCCTGGTCCGAGCAGATCTTGGCCACCAGCCGGGAGGTGGCGATCCCTATGGAGCAGGCCAGGCCCGTCTCTTGCCGTACGGCCTCGTGCAGCTTGTGGGCGGCGGCCAGGGGCGGGCCGTGGAGCCGTTCGGTGCCGGTCATATCGAGGTAGGCCTCGTCGATGGAGGCCATCCCCACTACCGGGGAGAAGCGCCGCAGCACCTCGAAAACGCGCCGGGAGTATTCGCGGTAGCGTTCCGGATGCCCGTCCACGAAAACGGCCTGCGGGCAATGCTTGTACGCCGTGCGCAGCGGCATGGCCGAATGCACCCCGAACTTGCGCGCTTCATAGGAAGCCGCTGAAACCACGCCCCGCTCGTCGGGCCGGCCCCCGACCACCACGGGCTTGCCCTTCAACGACGGATCGAACAACTCTTCGACCGAGACGAAGAAGGCGTCCATATCCACGTGGAAGATGGTCGTCACTTGCTCACCCATTAGGATACCGTCCGGCGCTTTGCGCGCGGGGAGCGCCGGCGGCCGGAAGGTAGTAGAATAGCCCCGGTTCCATCGAGGAGGGGCTATGCGGATGGTGCTTGCCGCCGCGCTTTGCTGGTCTGCTGTTTCGGCGGTGGAGGGGCAGGTTTGCCGCCTTTCGATTGCCGGGCTGAACCGCGCGCGCCGCGTCAGCGGCCCGATTGCAGCCGAGTGCCCGGGTCCGCTGATCGTACACACCGCGCCTTTCGGCAACTGGGGCGCCGTTTCGAACTTCGGCCCGAAACTCAACGGCCACCAGTTTCAGGGATGGTGCCACGACACCCGCATCTGCGATAACCAGGGCAATTGCCGCACCAACTGCACCGATGGCTGGTACGAGTGGAACAGTTGCACGGACCAGCCGCGTTACCGCGCCCCCAACTGCACGCTCTACAACGCGGAGAACTGCACCGCGCAGGTCTCACCCGAGCCGAACGTGCTGGGGACCCTGACGGTGGACATTCCAGTACGATGTCCCTTCGATACCGATGGCGACGGACTGCCCGATCAGGGCGGTTGCCGCGACGTCGCTTCGTACGAGCACGGGACGAACTTCATCTCGCTCTACGAACTCGACCCCGGCGGGCGCGACGAACTCATCCAGACGCTCTACTTTCCCCCCACGCCCGTGGCGCTCGAGTGCGGGCTGCTGGGTTGTCCGGCGGCGGGGAGCGAGTGGGTTTCGCCGTCCTCCTACGACTCCCCCGTGACGCCTGCGAAGGTCTATGCGGAAATGGCCATGGTGGTGAACTCGGGGTCGTTCGTGGATAGTGCCAGTGCATGCCGCGCCTCCTGGCCCGCGGTGACGAGCGTATCGGCGGCGAGCTTCAGGGCGGCTGTCGCACCGGACTCGATCGTCTCGGCCTTCGGCGCGGGACTGGCGGCCGGCGCGAGCTCGGCCGGAGGGCCACCGCTCCCCACCGAAATCGGCGGCACCACCCTCTACGTGCGGGACAGCCGCAACGTGCTGCGCGCGGCGGGCCTGCTATTCGTCTCGCCGGGCCAGGTGAACTATCTGCTGCCGGCGGGAACGGCGCCGGGAAGGGCCGCGGTCGTGGTGCGCAGCGGCGCAGGGATGCTGGCGCTGGGCACCGCGGAGGTGGAGCCGGCGGCGCCGGGGATCTTCACGGCCGGAGGCAGCGGCGCCGGAGTGGCGGCAGCGGCCGCACTGCGCGTGCGTGCCGACGGATCCCAGGCGCCCGTCGAAGTCTACCGCTGCGGCGCCGGCATCTGCGCGCCGGAGCCCATCGATCTGGGCGCGGAATCGGACCGCGTCTTCGTCTCGTTCTACGGCACGGGCATTCGCGGTGGGACCCAGCGAAGCATCACCATCGGGGGCGCCGCCTGCCAGATCGCTTACGCCGGCCCGCAGGACCGCTCCAGCGGGCTCGACCAGGTGAACGTGCTGCTGCCGCGCTCGCTGGCGGGGCGCGGGACGGTGGAGGTGAACCTGACGGTCGATGGCAAGGGGGCCAACCCCGTCATGATCGCGGTGCGGTAGTCAGGACCGCCGCGCGGCAGCCACCCGGGGGATACCGGCGAGATCGGGGCGGAGGCGCGCTTCGCTCCAACCCTCGGCCAGCATGGCCAGAACGCGTTCATGCGTGCCGAAGCCGAGTTCCATGATGAGAAAGCCGCCGGGACGCAGCACGCGGCGGGCGTCGGCCACCAGGCGCTGGTAGACTTCGTAACCCGTGGGACCTGCGAAGAGAGCCACCCCCGGCTCGTGGTCCCGCACCTCGCGCTGGAGGCCCGCGAGGTCGCCGTCGGGGACGTAGGGCGGATTGGAAACCACCAGGTCGAAGCTTGCGGGCGCCAGCGCCGAGAGCAGGTCGCAGGCCACCAGCCGCACCGGCGCACCCAGGCGGCGCGCGTTTTCTCTGGCCACTTGAAGGGCGGGGAAGGAGATGTCTGTGCCCCAGGTTTCGGCGCCGGTCTCGAGTTGGAGGGTGACGGCCAGGATGCCGGAACCGCAGCCGGCGTCGGCGATGCGCCGCGCGTCGCGGGCGCATTCGAGCGCCGTCTCCACCACGTGCTCGGTTTCGGGGCGGGGAATCAGCACGTCCGGGGTGACGCGGAAGTCGCGGCCCCAGAACTCCTGCCGGCCCGTGATGTACTGGGTGGGCACGCCCGCCAGGCGGCGGTCAAGCGACTGCTCGAAGGCGGCGCGCGCGTGCGGGGGAAGCTTCTCCTCCGGGTGAGCGTACAACCACTCGCGGCTGCGGCCGAGGGCATGAGCCAGCAGCACTTCGGCCGTCAGGCGCGGCGCCGCTATGGCGACTTCTTCCAGGCGGCGCGCAGCGTCGAGCAAGGCCGCCTTCACCGTCATCGCCTTACGCCGTAGCGCCGGCCTGCTGGGAGTGGGTGATGAGCGCGTCGATGATGGGATCCAGACGGCCGTCCATCACCTGGTCGAGCTGGTGCAGGGTGAGACCGATGCGGTGGTCTGTCACGCGGTTCTGCGGGAAGTTGTACGTACGGATCTTTTCGCTGCGGTCGCCGGTCCCCACCATGCTGCGGCGCTCGGCGCCCACCTGCGCCTGCTGCTTCTCCAGTTCCAGTTCGTAGAGCCGGGAGCGCAGCACGCGCTCGGCCTTGGCGCGGTTCTTGATCTGGGATTTCTCGTCCTGGCAGGAAACCACCAGGCCGGTCGGCAGGTGTGTAATCCGCACGGCCGAATAGGTGGTGTTCACCGACTGCCCGCCGGGACCGGAAGAGCAGAACGTGTCGATGCGGATCTCCTTGGGGTCGAGCTTCACCTCCACCTCGTCGGCCTCCGGCAGCACCGCCACCGTGATGGCGGAGGTGTGGACGCGTCCCTGCTGCTCTGTAACCGGCACCCGCTGCACGCGGTGCACGCCGCTTTCGAACTTCAGCTTGCTGTACACCCTGCGGCCGTTCACCAGCGCGATGATCTCCTTCAGCCCCCCCACGGCGGATTCGCTCGAGGAGGTGATGTCCATCTTCCAGCCCTGCGACTCGGCGTAGCGCGAGTACATGCGGAAGACCTCGGCGGCGAAGAGTGTGGCCTCGTCGCCGCCCGTGCCGGCGCGGATTTCAAGCACCACGTTCTTCTCGTCGTTGGGATCCCTGGGGAGCATCAGGATACGCAGCTCTTCGTCGATGCGCTCGGCTTCGGGCTCCAGGCGGGCCACTTCCTCCTGCGCCATGGCGCGCAGGTCCGGGTCGTCTTCGCCGAGCAGTTCGCGCGCCTGCCGGAGTTCGCTCTGGACGCGCTTCCACTCGCGGAACTTATAGACCTGCTCCTCCAACTCGGAGCGGGCCTTGGCAATCTTGCGGTAGTCTTCGGCGTCGCTGGTCTCTGCGAGTTGGCGCGTGAGTTCGTCGAAGCGCTTCTCGATTTGTTCGAGCTTCTGGATAGAGTGCATGGATGTGGTTCAGGCGATGATCGCTTCGCCGCCCTGTTGGGTTTCGAGCGCCATGGCGCCTGCGAGCGCGTGGATGGCCACGGCCGCCTGGTCGTCCGATGGAGGCTTGGTGGTGATGCGTTGCAGCCACAGGCCCGGTGCCGTCAGGGTGGCCAGCACCGAGCCGCGGCGCCGGGCCGCGAAGCGGATCATCTCGTAGCTCAACCCGGCAATCAGCGGCAGCAGCAGCACGCGCGAAAGAAACTTGCCCGCGAAACCCTCGAACGGGATGGCCATGTACACCGCCATGGAGATCAGCATTACCACCAGCAGGAAACTGGTGCCGCAGCGGGGGTGGAAGGTGCTGAAGCCCTGGGCGTTGGCCACCGTCACCGGCCGGCCGGATTCATAGTTGAACACCACCTTGTGCTCGGCGCCGTGATATTCGAAGACCCGCCGGATATCCTTCAGCCGCGAAACGGACCACAGGAAGAGCAGGAAGATGCCCAGCCGGATGATGCCGTCCACCAGGTTAAAAGCGACGCGCCCGGCCACCGCGGGGTAGAACTTTTCCAGCCACGAGACCAGGTACAGCGGCACAAACTTGTAAAGAAAGATGAAGAAACAGAGAGAGAACAGCAGATTCAGGGTCATGGCCCAGCCGCTGATCTCTTTCGGCTTGGCGCTTTGCTCGCCGGTATCGAGCGAGGCGTTGGCGGAGAACCGCAGCGCCCGCAATCCCAGCTTCATGGCCTGGTAGAGCGTGCCCACGCCGCGGAAGACCGGGTACTTGTATACGGGGTACCGCTCGGACATGCGGGGCACCGGCATCTCTTCCGTCGCGAGTTCGCCGTTGGGCTTACGCACCGCCACACAATAGCTGTGGGGCGCCCGCATCATGACGCCCTCGATGACCGCCTGCCCGCCGACCAGGGTTTCTTCCCCGCTCTCGAGCACCGGCATCATCTGGATATGGGTAAAGAGACGAAAAAACGCGCGAAAGGACACAATTCCTCGCAAGGGTGTTCACTTAGATTATACCAGTGCCCGCTCGACGGGTTGCGTCGCGACGGGTGCGGCGTTGCCCGCTCGACTGGCTATTGCGTCATGACGGGTCCGGCGGTGCGGGAGAGTTCCGCAAGGATCATCTCACGCCGCGCCTGGGCCGTGTTGCAGGCCGACTCCATCGCCACCCAGTAAACCGCCGCCCCCAGTGCCGCGGCGAAGGCCAGCACCAGGTAGAACGCCCATTCGCTATCCAGACCGTAGCGCGCCAGGTAGGCCAGGGCGATCGGCAGCAGCGCCAGCGGATAGACAAGAAAGAGCAGTCCCTGCATGCGGTTGGCCCCGCCGCCCTGGGAGGCGCGTTCCGGCTCTATGGGTTTGGGAAAGTGGACCGAGCTGAGGTTGCCCACCGAGAGCAGATAGAGCGCCGCCACGGGGGTCACCAGGAAGGCTTCCAGAATGCGAAGCGGCGGGATGGGCACCCGCAGCGCCAGGCAGGCTGCCGTCACGGCCGCCACTTCCACCAGGATGAACAGCGCCGCGGCCAGGTTTTTACCCGCCAGCGCGCGCGATATCGGCACCGGCATGGCAAACCACACCTGCGCGGCGGACCGGTCGAAGCCCAGGGCGTTCCAGTAGGAGACCTGCCCCAACATGGCAAAGGCGTAAAGGCTGACCACCACGAGGAAGTGCTCCGCCACCACGGGGTTCCGCCCGCCGGAGCGTCCCACGATAAGCGGCAGCCAGACCACCAACCCGAAGGTAAAGCCCATGATGAAGACGGTGCGGAAGCGCGGGGTGCGGCTGAGCGAGCGCAGTTCCTTTTCCACGATGGCGCCCAGCGGGTCCGGGAGCAACACGGAGGGCAGGCGATAGAGGCGCTCGGCGAGGCCCCCCGCGCGCGGCCGGGTCCCGGCGGCCGAGGCACGTGCCGCCTGGGCGTCGAAGCGCAGGCTGCGGGCGAACTGCCAACGCCCGAAGAGCCATGCCGCGGCCGTCCAGCCGGCCAGCACCGCCAGGTTCGCGCCGGCGTCGCGTCCCGCCAGCACGGCAGACGCGGCGGCCCAGGGCCACCAAGCGCCCTCCGCCGGCCCTAGCAACCGCTCCATTCCCTCCGGCCGCACCCCCATCGAGATCAACAGGCGCGGCAGCGCGACCAGGATCACCATCCCCAGCACCAGCACCTCGCGCACCCGGCGGTGCTCCAGGACGCGCTCGATCAGGTTGCGCAGCCCCGCCGCCAGCAGCAGGTTCGAGGCCAGGAACAGCAGCGAAGCCCCCACCAGCCGCGGCGCCGCTGCCCATCCGCCGAATACAGGGTTGCGGAACAGCCCCAGAACGCCGCCTGCCAGCACCAGCAGCATCTCGCCCGCGGCGGTGATGCGCAGCAGCACCTCTACCGTGAACAAACTGCCGCGCGGCACCGGGTAGATCAGCAGCTTACGCAGGTCGAGCGAAGCGCCGAAGCTGGCAGTGAGGAGCGGCGCGAGTTGCCAGTAAAGAAAGATGAGCAGCAGGCCGCGCCCCAGCCAGTGCGCCACCATGGGGGCCAGTTCCGGCTCGGAGGTCACGCCGTAGATGGCAACGGCCACCGCGCCCCAGAAGGCGTACCAGGCCAGCGCGAGAACCAGCGAGAAAATGGCCCCGCGGCGCCCGGCGCTGCGGTGGAAAACCCGCAGGCTGAGCCACTGCGCGCGCAGGATGGCGCGGATCATAGCCAGTCCAGCCGCGCGTAGGCGCGTTCTGCCCCCACCACCCGGACGAAGACGTCCTCCAGCGTTTCGGCGCCGGCGCGCAGGTCCGCCATGGCGCCCTCGACGACGATGCGGCCTTCATGAATGATGGCCACGCGGTCGCAGAGCCGCTCGACCACTTCGAGCACATGGGAGGTGAGGAAGATGGTGGCGCCGCGCCGCACCTGGTCGAGCAGGATGTCCTTCATGAGCCGGGCGCCCACGGCATCCACGCCCTCGAAGGGTTCGTCCATCAGAAACAGGTCAGGGTTATGGATCAGCGCCGCCGCCATGGCGGTGCGCTTGCGCATCCCCTTCGAGTACTCCCCGATGAGCTTGCGGTTCTCCTCGAGTTCAAAGAGTTCGAGCAGTTCGCGGGCGCGCTCGGCGGCCACCCCGCGCGGCAACCCGTACATGCGCCCGACGAATTCCAGGAACTCCGCCCCGGTCAGCCGGTCGAACAACAGCGACTCGTCCGGCACCAGGCCGATGCGTCGCTTGATGTCAATCTCCTGCTCCGGAAGGCGCAGCCCCAGGATTTCTATAGAGCCCGAATCGGGCGGGATCAGCCCGGTGAGCATTCGGATGGTGGTGGACTTACCCGCGCCGTTCGGTCCCAGGAAGCCGTAGAAACAGCCGCGCGGCACCGTGAGGGTCAGACCGTCCACTGCGGGCTTCCCGCCATAGCTCTTGCGCAGATCGGAGACCGCAATCGCGGGTGCGTCCATCTGTCTTCATGGTAGCCGATGTGCCTTGTCCCGGCCGTCAGTAGTCGCGGAACGGCCCGCGCGGCTCGGCCGCCTGCATCTCCTGCCACCAGGCGTCATAGCGCCCCTTCACCCGGGCCAGGACTTCGGGGCGTTCCTTCGAAAGATCGCGGCTCTCGCCGATGTCGTTGGCCAGGTTGTAGAGGCCCTCGGCGCCGTTGTGGTCCACCCACTTCCAGTCGCCCACGCGCGCCGCGCGGTTGTTCCGAGCGGTCATTTGCCAGAACATCTCCTTGCGCTCGAATGTGCCGCGGCCTTCGAGCACCGGCAGGATGTTGTGGCCGTCCAGTTTGACGCCCGCCGGAGGCCTGGCGCCGGCCGCGGCCAGGAAGGTGGGGAACAACTCCAGGCTGGAGGTGAACTCCTCGACGATGCGCCCGGGCTTCACTCGCCCCGGCCAGCGCGCGATCAGCGGCACCCGCACGCCGCCCTCGAATAGCCGGCCCTTTCCCGCGCGCAGGGGCAGGTTGTTGGATCCGCCGCTGCCGCCGTTGTCGCTGGAGAACACAACGAGCGTATTCTCCTCCAGCCCCAGTGTCCGGATCTGCTCGAGAATCGAGCCGATGGCGTCGTCCAACTGGGTAATCAGGGCCTTGTACTGCGTTCGCCATTCCAACCCGCCGCCGTACATCGCCAGGTACTTCTCCGGCGCCTGCCTGGTGGACCGGTCGAAGGTGGATGCGCTGTGCGGCGCGTTGAAGGGCAGGTAGAGGAAAAACGGCCGGCGCTGGTTGCGTTCGATGAAGCCCTTGGCCTCGCGGGTGAACAGGTCTGTGGCGTGCCCCTCTTCGTTGATCCGTTCATTGCCGCGGAACATCGAAGGAACGCCGTAGCGTTCGTGCGTGTAGTAGTCGATGCCCGTGTTGGCGAAGCCGTAGAAGAAATCGAAGCCGCGCTGCAACGGGAGGTAGCGCTTCGCCCGGCCGCTATCCCACTTGCCCACCACGCCGGTGGCATAGCCGGCGGATTTGAGCGCCTGCCCGATGGTGATCTCCCGCGTGTCCAGCCCCAGGGTCATCTCCGGGGAGACGGCGTAGGTGTGCTCGTCAAACTGGAATTTCCAGTTCACCTCCTGGTTGCGGATCATGTCGTAGAGGCCGTTCCGCTGCGGGTAGCGGCCCGTGAGAATGGCCGAGCGCGATGGGGTGCAGGCGGCCCAGGCGACGCAATAATCGGTGAAGCGCACGCCCTCCCGAGCCATGTGGTCCAGGTTGGGGGTGCGGTTCTCCTGGTTGCCGTAGCACGCGAGATCGCTGTAGCCCAAATCGTCCGCGAGGATAAAGATGATGTTGGGGGGACGCCGCCCGGGCGCCTGGGCGCGCAACCGGCCGGCTGCCAGCGCCGCCGCGCCGCCCGCCAGCAAACTTCTGCGATTCATACCGCCGTTCTGGTTGGAAATCATGAGCTATGCCAGCATTGTCGTCCACTGGCAAGCTCCGGTACAAGTCGCCTTGGGGAGCCGGGCCGGGCGGCGTCAACTCACCGCAATGGGTTCAGCCACCCGGGGCAGCACTTCTCGCGCGTAGAAATCCATGAAGGGCTCCTGCTCCGGGCCGATCTGGTGGATGCAGATGCGGTCGTAGCCCGCTTCCATGAAGCGCCGCAGCGCCCGGATGTGCTTCTCCGGATCGGGGCCGCAGGGCACGCCGGAGGCGATCATCTCCTCGGTGACCAGCTTCGCGGACTGCTCGAAGTGGGAGGGCAGAGACAGTTCGCGCTGGAGCACGCCGGGCAGCGCGGCGATCGGCCAGATCTCCCGCGCCGTGCGGGCGGCGCTCTGTTCATCTCGGGCGAAACAGACCGTCATCTCCGCATAGCAGGGCTTGCCCGTGCCGCCCGCGCGGCGAAAGGCCTCGATCAGTTCGCGGCTCGGCTCGGTGACCACCAACCCGTCGCCCAGCCTTCCGGCGATCTTCGCGCTTTTCGGCCCCCCGGCCGCCACTACCACGGGTGGAGGCTCCGGCGGCAGGCTGTAGATGCGCGCGTTCTCCACCACGAAGTGCCGCCCATAGTGGCTCTTCAGACCTCCCTGCCAGAGCAGCCGGATCACGTCGATGGCCTCGGAGAGCATCTCCTGCCGCACTTCCGTTTCGGGCCAGCGCGTCGCCAGAATGTGCTCGTTGAGATTTTCTCCGGTGCCCACCCCGAGGAAGAACCTCCCGGGCATCATGCTGGCCGTGGTCGCCGCGGCCTGCGCCACGATGGCTGGATGAATGCGCATCGTGGGACACGTCACGCCGGTCCCCACCGCCAGCGTGGAGGTCTCCCGGGCGATGCCGCCGAGAACGCTCCACACGAACGGGCTCTGCCCCTCGCGGTCCGTCCAGGGGTGATAGTGGTCCGAAATCAGGGCGAAGGAGAAGCCCCGCTCTTCGGCGGCGCGCGCCAGGCGCACCAGCTCGTTGGCCGTGAACTCTTCGCTCGAGAGCTTGTAGCCAAACTGAATGGGGTTGGTCGGCATGGCAGTGATAGAGCACGTGGGAGCGCATTGCGCCGCCGCATACAACGGGCGGCGGGAGCGGTGTTGCGCGGCAGGGGCGTTTTCTCACACTGGCAGGCTGCTCCCGCCGGAGGCTGATGATATACGGCGCCCCAGTAACGCGTGGCACCTAGCCGCGTCGGAGGACCTTCCATGGCTTACAACATTCTTCGACTAGGATGTGTGTTGCTGCTTCTGATCCTGCGGGCCGGTGCTGGCCCAGGGCGTCTCCAGTTCCGTGAACGGCGTTCTCGTCGACCCGAGCGGCGCCGCCATTCCCGGCGCCATGTGCAAGCTCTCGAATCACGCTACCGGTACCGTGTTTCAGGCGCCCTCCGGCTCCGACGGGATCTTCGTCTTCCCCATCGTACCGGCCGGCACCTATACCCTGGAGGTCGAGCACACCGGCTTCAAGCGGCTACAGATGACCGGTGTGGTGGTGACTTCGAGCGAGGTTCGCAGCATGGGCCGGCTGGTCATGCAATTGGGCGAGGTCGTGGAAGCCGTGCAGGTGAATGCCGAAGTCGCCGCCCTGCAACTCTCGAGCGCCGAAAAATCCGGCGTCGTCACCGGCACCCAGGTGAACGACCTGGCGCTGCGCGGGCGGGACTTCTTCGCCCTCATGGCCACCATTCCGGGCGTCGTGGACACCCGTGCCTCGCGCGAGGCCACCACCACCTCCTCCAACGCCAGTATCTTCATCAACGGCACGCGCGATAACCAGAAGAACTTCACTGTGGACGGCGTCACCGCGCACGATACCCACTCCAACGGCAGCATGCCGTTCATGCCCAACATGGACTCCATCGCCGAGATCCGCATCCTTACCAGCAACTACCAGGCCGAATACGGCCGTAACAGCGGAGGGGCGATCACCACCATCACCAAGTCCGGCACCACGGAGTTTCACGGCTCGGCCTACAACTTCTACCGCCACGAAAGCCTGAACGCCAACAGCTTCTTCAACAACCGCACCAGCACACCGAAGTCTCCCTACCGTTACCGCATCAGCGGCTATTCGCTGGGCGGACCGGTGATCATCCCCGGGCTGTTCAACCGCTCGCGCGATAAGCTGTTCTTCTTCTGGTCGCAGGAGTTTACCGGCGTCAAGACCGACTACGGCAGCCGCTTTGTCAACGTCCCCACAGAGGCGGAACGCAACGGCGATTTCTCCAACAGCTTCGACGTCAACGGCGCGCCGATTCGCGTGCGCGATCCCCTGAGCGGCGGTTTTTTCCCGGGCAATGTCATCCCCCAGGACCGCATCAACCCCCTGGGGCTTACCATGCTGAACTTCCTCCCCACCCCCAACTACACCGACCCGGATCCGAACAACGCTCACCGCTGGAACTACCGCTCCCAGTACAGCGGCGGAACGCCGCGGCGCAACGATATGCTGCGGGTGGACACCAATTTCTGGCAGAGCCTGCGGCTCTACTACCGCTTCGGCAAGGATCGCGATAACCTGCTGCACCCCTGGGGCTCCTGGCAGACCGGCAGCATCAACTACTTCCTCACCCCCATCGAGCAGCTTCGTTACGGCTGGGGCCAGACCGTCCACGCCACCAAGACCTTCTCCCCCACCCTGGTGAACGAAACCATCTTCGGCTACACCATGGTGCACCGCGATTTCGACCTGCTGGATAAGAGCCTGGCGGACCGCTCGCGCGTGGGCAATCCGCCGGAGTGGTACCAGGACCCGGACCGCCACTCCAAGCACGCGCCCAACATGAGCTTCGGCAGCATACCGGCCAACACCGTCAATTTCAACCTCCAGAACAGCCTGCCGAACCGTTACCGCAACCCGGTCTACTCGCTCCAGAACAACCTCAGCAAGGTCTACGGCTCCCATACGTTCAAGGCCGGGGTCTTCATCGAGCGCACCTACGTGGAGGCGCCGCTCGGCGGACCCATCCGCGGCAGCTTCAACTTCGGCCGCGACACCAACAACCCCTTCGATTCCGGCCACGGCTTCGCCAACGCGCTGCTCGGAAACATCACCTCCTACCAGGAGGCCCAGTTGCGTGTAGACAGCCGCCAGCATTTCTGGATGTTCGAGTGGTACGCGCAGGACAACTGGAAGGTGAACCGCCGCCTGACCCTGGATTTCGGCGTGCGCTTCTACCGCATGCCGCCCATCAAAGAGCTGAATAACATGGCCGCCACCTTCGACCCGGCGTTGTATGACCCATCCCAGGCTCCGGCGCTCTACGTGCCCGCGCTCGACGCCAATGGCCGCCGCGTGGCGCGCGACCCGGTCAGCGGCGAACTGGCCATCGCGCCGCTCATCGGCCAATTCGTGCCCGGCACAGGCGACCCGGCCAACGGCACCGCCATCGGCGGCGTGAACGGCTACCCGCGCGGCCTGTACACCCGCGCGGCGGTCTCCTACGGCCCGCGTTTCGGTTTCGCCTTCGACCTGCTGGGCGACGGCACCACCGCGCTGCGCGGCGGCTGGGGCCTGTTCTACGACACCGGCCAGAACAATCCCTTCGCCAACGCCATCGGCAATCCTCCCATCTCCTACACCCCCACTCTCTACTACGGCAACCTGGACACCTACGCCCAGGGCGGCGGCGCCATTGGGCCGTCGAACCTGAACATCCTGTACGGCCGCCACAAGCTGCCCAAGACCATGAACTTCAGCCTGGGTATCCAGCGGCAACTGATGGACACCGTGATCGATATCTCCTACGTGGGGTCGGTCTCGCGGCACCTGTACATGGCGCGGAACATCAACCCGGTTCCCATGTTCGCGCGCTTCGATCCGGCCAACGCCGATCCCACGCGCCCGGGCGTGCCGCTGCCGGACAATTTCTTCCGCACCTACCCCGGCTACGGCAATCTGAACGTCTACGAGCACGCGGCGTCGTCCAACTACAACTCGCTCCAGGTGTCGGCCAACCGGCGCTTTACCGGCGGCTTCCAGTTCGGCCTGGCATACACGTGGTCGAAGACGCTGGGCGTGGTTTCGAGCGATACCGCCTCCGTCAGCCCCTACTTCCCCTGGCGCGAGTGGAACTACGGCCCGCTCAGTTTCGACCGGCTGCACAACCTGGTCTTCAACTACATGTACGACCTGCCCAGGGTGGGTTCGCGGCTGGGATGGCGGCCGGCCCGGTGGGTGCTGGATAACTGGCAGATCAGCGGCATCACTTCGTTCGTCTCCGGCTCGCCGTTCACCCCGGGCTTCAGCACCGTGGACGGGCAGGAGATCACGGGTTCGAGCGAAGGCGCCCGCATCGTGGTCACGGGCAACCCGCACCTCGCCGGGAGCGAGCGGAACTTCTTCCGCAACTTCGATACCGGCGTATTCGCGCGGCCGGCGCGCGGCACCTTCGGCAACGCCGGCCCCGGCATTCTGCGAGGGCCGGGCATCAATAACTGGGACGTGAACATCAGCAAGCGGGTGCCGCTCTACTCGGAGGGCCGCTACATCCAGTTCCGCACGGAGTTGTTCAACGTGTGGAACCACACCCAGTTCTCCGGCCTGTACACCAACGCGCGGTTCAACGCGGCCGGAGAGCAGGTGGATCCGAACTTCGGCGCTTTCAGCTCCGCAAGGTCGCCGCGCATCATCCAGCTTTCGCTCAAGGTGATATTCTAGGCGCCATGCGATCCTGGACCCTCGGCGTTGCGCTTCTGTGCGCGGGGGTGGCGGGCGGGGGACAGGCGGTACGCACCCTGCCCGGCACCCAGCCGCTGACCTGGGAGGGCGACCTCTCGGAAAAGATGATGGATGGCGCGCACCGCTACATCGAGCGGCAGATCGCACACTCGATCGCCGCGCGCCAGCGGCACTGGCGCCGCGATCCGTCCTCGCCCGAGGCCTATGAAAAGTCCGTGGCGGGCAACCGCGCGCGGTTCCTCGAGAAGATCGGGGTGGTGGATGCGCGCCGTCCCCCGCGGCTGGAGCGCTTCGGCGACGACGCCAACCCGGCGCTGGTGGCGGAAACCGCCGCCTATCGCATCTTCCAGGTGCGCTGGGCGGTGCTCGAAGGCGTCGCGGCCGAGGGCCTGCTGATCGAGCCTCTGGGTCCGGTAGCCGCCAAGGTGGTGGCGCTTCCCGACGCGGACCAGACGCCCGAGCAGATTGCCGGCCTCGCGCCGGGCATCGCGCCGGAGGCGCAGTTCGCCCGCCTGCTGGCCGAGGCCGGGTGCCTGGTGCTGGTCCCCACCATGATCGACCGCACCAGCCGCTGGTCGGGCCATCCGCACATCCGCATGACCGACCAGACCCACCGGGAGTGGATCTACCGGCAGGCTTTCCAGATGGGCCGCCACGTGATCGGCTACGAGGTGCAGAAGACGCTGGCCGCCGTGGACTGGTTCGCCCAACACGGCGGCGCTGCGCGCACCGGCGTTGCCGGATATGGCGAAGGTGGCCTGGTGGCTTTCTATGCGGCTGCCGCCGACACCCGCATCGACGCCGCGCTGGTGAGCGGCTACTTCAACTCGCGGCAGGGCGTGTGGAGCGAGCCGATCTACCGCAACGTCTGGGGGTTGCTCGAAGAGTTCGGCGACGCGGAACTGGCCACCCTGGTGGCGCCGCGCGGGCTGGTGGTCGAGTACAGCGCCTTCCCGGAGGTGAAGGGGCACAAGGGCGATCTGGCTACGCCCCCGTTCGATGCCGTGGCCGCGGAGTTTGCGCGAATCGACGAGTTGCTGGCGCCGGGTTTCCAGCCCCGCACGCTGGTGCGCGGGGAGGGCAGCCGCACCACCGGCCCGGCCTCCGAGGAGAGCCTGCGGGAGTTCTTGAAGCTGCTCGGTGCGTCCTACTCGCCTCGCGCGATGGCCGCGCCTGCGGACTGCCGCCAGGGCTTCGACCCCGGCGAGCGCCAGATGCGCCAGGTACGGCAACTCGAAGCCCACGTGCAGCAACTGGTGCGCGGCGCCGAGCACGTGCGCGAGGCCTTCTATCTGCACAAGGTGGCGCCGGAGTTCGCCGACCGCAAATGGTCCACCAAGGTCAGCCATCCGACGCGTTCCGCGCCGCCCTTCATCGAGGCCTCCAGGTGGTACCGCGACTATTTCTGGAACGAGGTGCTGGGCAAGTTCCACGAACCCATGCTGCCGTTCAACGCGCGCACCCGCCTGGTCTACGACCGGCCCAAGTGGGTGGGCTACGAGGTGGTGCTGGACGTCTGGGAGGACGTCTTCGTGTGGGGCATCCTGCTGGTGCCCAAGGACGTGGTGCCGGGCGAGCGGCGGCCCCTGGTGGTCTGCCAGCACGGGCGCGGCGCCGTGCCCGCCCAGGTCATCGAGCCGGAAAACTCCGCCTACAACGCCTTCGCCGCCCGGCTGGCCGACCGCGGCTTCATCGTCTTCGCCCCCCATAATCTCTACCGCGGTGAAGACCGCTACCGCTGGCTGGACCGCAAGGCCAACAGCGTGAAAGCTTCGCTCTTCTCGTTCATCACGGCCCAGCACGATCAGCACCTGCGCTGGCTGAAGTCGCTCCCCATCGTCGACGGCGACCGCATCGCCTTCTACGGCCTGAGCTACGGAGGAGAGACCGCCGTGCGGGTGCCGGCCGTGCTGGAGGGCTACGCGCTTTCCATCTGCTCGGGAGATTTCAACGCCTGGACCTGGAAAGTAGCGGCCACCGACGAGCGCTTCAGCTTCATGTACACCATCGAATGGGAGATGCCCTACTTCAACCTGGGGAGCACCTTCGACTACGCCGAGATGGCCTACCTGATCTTCCCGCGCCCGTTCATGGTGGAACGCGGGCACGACGACCGCGTGGGTGAGGACCGCTGGGTGGCCTACGAATACGCCAAGGTGCGGCGCCTGTACGCGCAAATGGGCATCCCGGACCGCACCGCCATCGAGTACTTCAACGGCGGGCACGCCATTCACGGGGTGGGCACCTTCGAGTTCCTCCACCGGCACCTGAACTGGCCGGCGCCCTGAGGGGGCGGTTTAGACCGGCGCTACCAGCCGCCTGCCGCGGCAGATGGTAAGGCGGCTGGCAAGGCGCCGCGACGCCTGCACCGTGTTGCGCTGCGAATCCACCAGCCGGAACTGCCCCTCTTCGACGGCCAGCAGCGCGATATCCGCGGGCGCACCCACCTCCAGCGTGCCCAGCCCTGGGATGCGCCCCACGATCTTCGCCGGGTTGGCGGTGGCGCGCAGTAGCGCGTCCTCGAGGCTCATCCCCAGGTGCAGAAACTTCGAGAGCGTCGTGGGCATGTCATAAACCGGGCCGTTCACGTTGAGGTTGTAGATATCGGTCGAGATCGTATCCGGCGGGAAGCCTGCGTCCAGCGCCTTGCGCGCCACTTCGAAGTTGAAGCTGCCCAGCCCGTGCCCCACGTCGAACAGCACGCCGCGCTCGCGCGCCGCAACGACCTCGGGCAGCGGCTTTCCCCTGTCGTCGAGAATCCCCAGGCTGTGGGTATTGAAGCAGTGGGTCACGACGTCGCCCGGACGCATCAACTCCATCACTTCGGCCGTCGTGGGGGGAGCCATGCTGATGTGCGCCATCATGGGGAGTTGGTAGCGGTCGCACAACTCGCGGCCCAGCTTGAGGAAGTCCAGGCTGTAGCGGCCGTTCATGTTCGAGCCGACGTAGATCTTCACCCCCAGGATGATGTCGCGATTTTTCGCCGCCGTCTCGCCCGTGGCGCGGATCTCCCGGCGCACGTAGCGCAGCACGTCGACATCCGGGTTGCGCAGGTCCGTGTACTGGTGGATGTAGCCGAAAATGCGCGCCTGCTGCCGCTCGACGACGTAACGCCGGAAGCCCGCGGCGCCGTCGCGGCCGAAGCTGCCGGCGTCCACCCAGGTGGTTACGCCGGAGCGCGCCGCCACGGGGTCCGCCGCGATACTCAGGCTGGTGATGGTGTGGCAGCAGTGGGTGTGCAGGTCGACCAGACCGGGCGCTACCAGGAGGCCCGCGGCGTCGATCACGTCGGAGGCCACGGCGTCGGCCAGGCTTTCTTCCACGGCGGCGATCTTGCCGTCCCGCACCGCCACGTCGGCGCGACGGCGGAAGCGCCGCGCGGGGTCGACGACTTCGCCGTTGCGGATCAGCATGTCATAGCGAGGCGGCTGCGTAGGCGCCTGCGCGGAAAGCATTGCGGGAGCTGCCAGGGAGCGCAGAAAGTCGCGGCGGAACATAATGGCAGCTATTATATGCCGCGCGCCTGCCGCGCGCCGCGGGCAGTCCGCGGGTTAAGATCTTCCGAAGGAGTAAATCCGATGCTTGTTCGCATTTCATGTACGGCTCTCATGATGGGCGCCGCGGCCTTGGCACAGGCCCCCTCGCATCCCGGGTGGAAGCCCACTCCGCCCCAGACCGCCATGCCCAAGTCCACCCTGGTGGTCGAGCGGGCCAGAATCGATAAAGCCCGGTTTCCGGTTATCGACATTCACACCCACGGCCGCTTTCTGCGCGACGAGGCGGAGCATCGCAAGCTCATCGGCATCATGGACCAGTTGGGGGTGGCGAAGCTTGTGAACCTCGATTGCGGATTCGGCGAGCGCTTCGACCGCTGCATGGAGCTTTCCGCGCCCTACCGCGACCGCATCATCAACTTCGCCCGGCTGGATTGGACCGGCGTGAACGAGCCCGGCTGGACCGAAAAAACCGTTCGGGAGCTGGAACGCTGTTTTCGTGCCGGCGCCCAGGGATTGAAGATCTCCAAGGAACTCGGTCTGGATTTGAAGGACAAGGATGGCAGCTATATCCAGACCGACGACCCGCGGCTCGACGCCATCTGGGCCCTGTGCGCGCGGTATAACCGGCCCGTAGTGCACCACGTCGGCGACCAGATCGGCCGCTTTCTCCCCATCGGCCCGGAGAACGAGCGCTACGAAGCGGGACTGTGGCGGGAAGACACCCGCGGCAACTACCATGGCACCGGCCACCCCGGATTCGAAGAGATCAACCGGCACCGCGAAAACATGCTCCGGAAACATCCCAAAACCATTTTCGTCGTGGCGCACCTGGGGATGATGGGCTTTGACCTGAAGCAGGTTGCCGCCATGTTGGACACGTTTCCCAACGCCATGGTGGACGTCTCGGCGGCCATCCAGGAAGTGGGGCGGCAGCCGCGCGCGGCGCGGAAATTCTTCCTGGCGCACGCGGACCGCGTGGTGTTCGGCACCGACGCTATGGCCGACCGCAAGGACGACCTCGACGGCTTCTGGCGGCCGCACTTCCGCTTCTTCGAGACCCTGGACGAGTACTTCGATCATCCCGCCCAGATGCTCTCGCCACTCGGGGCGCCGCTGCACGGCCGCTGGAAGATTTACGGCGTGGGGCTGCCGGACGACGTTCTGCGCAAGATCTATTACGAGAACGCGCTGCGCTATCTCCCGGCGTCGCGCGCCGCTATGCAGAAGCACCTGGCCGGGCGCTGAGCGCCGCCCTTATCGCACCCAGCGCACTTTATAAAGCCGCTCGGCCGGCCGCACGAGAGTCCCTTCCGGGTTGCGGAACCGGATGGTATCGGTCCACCACTCCGGCTTATCCGCCACCGTGAAGGCGAGGCGGCGGCTTCCGAGGTGGACCGAGGCGGATTTCACGCCTTCCAGTCCTGCGAGTTCCGGGTGCGGCGTGAAGCGACGCGAGTTGCGGTCGAACAGCCATACGTCGCGCGAGCCGGAAACGATCAGGAAGTCGGCGTCGGGCGAGAGTTCGTGCCCGCCGCCGCTCGGCAGCGGATAGCTCGCCGCCAGTTCGAGCGACGGCCGGGCGGACTTCCAGTCGCGCAGCGTGTAGGCACGCAGCTCGCGCCCTCCCAGCGCCCATAGCAGGTTGCGCCCGGCGTCCCACACGGCGCCGTGTCCGGAGTAGAGTTCGGTGGAGAAGAGTTCCTTCTCGGGCGTGCGCGCGTCGAAGATGGCCAGGCGGTTGCCACTCTGGCTGACCGAGCAGGCCACGGCCAGGCGCTCGCCGGGCAGCAGGTCGGCCGAATGCGCGTTGGCGCAGAGGCCCCAGAAGGTGGTCCGCCCTGTGGCGCGCTCCACCAGCGCCACGCCGTCGCTCGAGGCCGTAATCAGGATGCGGTCTCCGGCCACCGCCTTGCACTCATCGGTGGTACGGAACTTGTCCTTGAATGGGGCGGGAAGCTCGGGGCGATCCGCAGCCCGCCACGAGAAGACCTTTTCCGGCTCGCCTTCGCCCAGCCGCAGGATGTAGACCTCGTCCCAGCCGCAGACCAGCAGCTCGTCGGCGGGCAGCGCCGCGCCCGCGGTAATCAGCAGAAGCAGAAGCAGGATAACCGGCACAGCCGCATGGTATCACCGCCCGGGGGGAGCCGGGCGCAACCGCCGCGCCTGCAAGGCTGTCGCTGCGGGTTCAGAATACCAGCCCCACGGTGAAGCGGAAGGTGCGCCCGTCGTTCAACGTGTTGGTGATCTGGCCGAAGTTGGCCGAGGCCAGTTCCACTCCCGGCTCGGCGAACTGGGGCGTGTTGAACAGGTTGATGGACTCCGCGCGGAAGGAAAGGCGCTTGTCGCCCCGGATGCTCCAGGTGCGGGCGAGCGAAGCGTTCACGTTCCCGATGCCGCCCTTGCGGAAGGTGTTGCGTCCCAGGTTGCCGGCCGTGTCGCCGGGTTGCATGAGGGCGAAGGCGGTGCGCGGAAGCAGTCGCGGGGCGTGGTCCGGGTTCCCGACGGTGCGGCCCAACACGGAGGGGTTCAGCAGGTGCGGCCGGTCGCCGCCGTTGCCATCCACGTTGCCGAAGCCGGGCCCGTCTCCGCCGGTCGTAACGTTGAACGGCGTGCCGCTTTTTAGCAGCGTAACCGCCGAAATCATCCAGCCGCCCAAAACCCCGCTCAAGCCTCGGGAGAAGCGCGGCAGCTCGTACGACGCGCGCCAGAGAAACGCGTGCGGCTGGTCGAAGGGGCTGAGCCCTTTCATATCGCGGTGGCTTTCGTACTCGTACTGGCTGCGGCTGAGCCGCGAATCGGCGTCGAAAGCCGTGTTGGTGAAGCTGGAGCCGAGGTCGAGGGCTTTGCTGAACCAGTAGGAGGCGTCTATCGAAAGCCCCCGCCAGCGCGGCACCGAAAGCGTCACGCGGCCGGCGTCATAGTAACCGCGCGACCCGTTTACCACCAGGCGCTTCTCGGCGTACTGCGGGTCCGGGCGCCGCTGGTTGATGGTCGCGGTGGTGAGGGGGATGCCCGCCACCGGATGCGCCCGGTTCATGTACCGCATCACGAGCAGCTTGTGCCCGCGGCTGCCCACATAGCCCGCCTGCAGGTGCCAGCCGCCGGCCAACTCGCGTTCCCAGCTCAGGTTGTAGTGGTGCTCGTAGGGCGTGGCGAGGTCGCGGTCCATCAGGTACAGGTTGGTAAGCGCCCCATCCATCGAAGCCAGCGGATCGGTCAGGCTGGGCGCCAGGACCACGATCTTGTGATTCCATGGCGGGGTGAAGCGCACCTGCTGGAAGGTCACCGGGTAGATCTCGCCGTACTGGACCCCGTAGTTGGCGCGCAGCACGCCCCACGCGCCCGGCAGCACCTGCGCGAAGCCGGCATAGGGCGCCAGGTTGTTGCAGTCGCAGTCGTAGGGGATCAGGTTGAAGCCGTTCACCTCCACCGGACGCGTCACCGGCTGATAGCGGATGCCATAGTGCAGGGTCAGGCCGGAGCGCACCCGCCAGGTGTCGCCCGCGTAGAACTGCATGTCCCAGTTGCGAAACCCGCGGGTGACGTTCCCCAGGGAAACGATGTGCTGGGTGGGCACGCCCATCCGCAGGTTGGTGATGGCGTCGCGGCCGAAATCGTTGCCAAAGGAGAAGTAGCCGCGGTGGCAGTCGGACTCGGTGCCGTTCAATTGCCGCCGCAGCAGGTGGAAGCCGGCGCTCCACTGGTGCGCGCCGGAAGTCCTGCGCGCCTGCCCCGCGTAGCGGAAGTGGTTCATCGCACGGTCGATGGGGATGCCCGCCTGCGGCCCCAGCCCTTCCAACCCGGAAGTGGAGATCGTCAGCCCCACGGCATTCTTCTCCGGCGCCAGCAGGGAGGCGATGCGGTCGAAACCGGCGGTGAACTCCGCCACCGCGCCGTCCCACTCGCGCGACCAGGTGGCGCGTGCCGTATGGGCGCGGGTATCGGTGTCGGGGTTCTGCCCGGCGACGAGTTGAAACGCCTCGACGTGCTGGTGGGTGTAGAGGTACCGGAGCGCCAGCCGGTCGCGGCCGCGAGGCAGATCGAGGCGCGCGCCGGCGGTGTCGTTGTCGATCACCTGCGGGGCGTTGGTGTTGAGTGCCCGCACGTTGATATCGGTGCGGTTGGGGAGTTCCCGCGGATAGGCCGCCAGAAAGCGCTCCACCAGGGCGCGGGTCGCCGGATCGGTGGCCAGCGC
>JAWLGN010000355.1:0-5025 GCA_041685075.1 Bryobacteraceae bacterium | reverse complement strand
AGCACCTGCTGGGTCTCGGCCAGCCCCAGTTCCCAGGGGATGCCGGCGTGCTTGATGGAGCTGAGCGGGGAGGCGCCGGTGCCGCCCGAATCGCCGGAGATGAGGATCACGTCGGCGTGCGCCTTGGCTACCCCCGCGGCCACCGTCCCTACCCCCACCTCGGCCACCAGCTTCACCGAGATGCGCGCCTGCGGATTGACGTTTTTCAGATCGTAGATGAGCTGCGCCAGGTCCTCGATGGAGTAGATGTCGTGGTGCGGCGGCGGCGAGATCAGCCCCACCCCCGGGATGGAGTGGCGCACGCGCGCGATGATCTCGTCCACTTTGTGGCCCGGCAACTGGCCTCCCTCGCCGGGCTTGGCGCCCTGGGCCATTTTGATCTGCAACTCGTCGGCGTTCACCAGGTAGTGCGTGGTCACGCCGAAGCGCCCGGAAGCCACCTGCTTGATGGCGCTGCGGCGGCTCTCCCCGTTGAGTCCGGGGCGGAAGCGCTCCTCGTCTTCCCCGCCCTCCCCGGTATTCGAACGCGCGCCGATGCGGTTCATCGCGATGGCCAGGGTCTCGTGCGCCTCCTTGCTGATGGAACCGAACGACATGGCGCCGGTGGCGAAGCGCTTGACGATCTCGGCGGCCGGCTCCACCTCCTCGATGGGCAGCGGCTCGGCGGCGGGCTTCAACTCCATCAGGCCCCGCAGCGTCGCCAGCCGGCGGCTCTGATCGTTCACCGCGCGGGCATACTCCTCGAACGTCTCGAAGCTGCCGCCGCGCACGGCGTGCTGCAGCCGGCTGACCGTCTCCGGGTTCAACAGGTGATACTCGCCGCGCGCGCGGTAGTGATAGTTGCCGCCCACGGGCAGCTCGGTGTCGTTATCCAGGTGCGTATCAAAGGCGCGTTCGAGCTTCATCACGGCTTCGCGCGCCACCACGTCCAGCCCGATCCCTTCGATGCGCGAAGCCGTCCCGGTGAAGTACTTCTCCACCAGTTCGCGATTCAACCCGATGGCCTCGAAGACCTGCGCGCCGCGGTAGCTCTGCAAGGTGGAGATCCCCATCTTGGAGAAGGTCTTCAGCAGGCCCTTGTTGACGGCCTTGATGTAGTTGGCGAGCGCCTTTTCAAAGGTGATGCCGCCGGCCAGCTCGCCGCGCCGCGCCATCTCCTCGATGGTTTCGATCGCCAGGTAGGGATTCACGGCGCTGGCGCCGTAGCCGATCAGCAACGCGAAGTGCATCACCTCGCGCGGCTCACCGGACTCCACCACCAGGGCCACCTGCGTGCGGGTCTCCTCTCGCACCAGGTGGTTGTGCACGGCCGCCAGAGCCAGCAGGCTGGGTATGGGGGCGTACTCGCGGTCCAGCCCGCGGTCGGAGAGGATCAGCAGGGTGTAGCCGTTGCGGATGGCGAGCGACGCGCGGCGGCACAGCCCTTCAAGCGCGCGCACCAGCCCGCGCTCCCCGTCTTCGGCCTGGAAGAAGGTGGTGAGGGTGGTGGCCAGAAAGTCGCCCTGCGAAACGCGCCGCAGTTTCTCCAGGTCCGCGTTGGTCAGGATGGGGTGCGGCAGCTTCAGGGTGTGGCAGTGCTGCGGCGTCTCCTCCAGAATGTTGCGCTCGGTCCCGATGTAGCTGATGAGCGACATGACCATCTCTTCCCGGATGGGATCGATGGGCGGGTTGGTCACCTGTGCAAACAACTGCCGGAAGTAGTGGAACAGCAACTGCGGGCGATCGGAGAGGCAGGCCAGCGGCGTATCGGTTCCCATCGAGCCGACCGGCTCTGCGCCCTTCTCGGCCATGGGGCCGAGGATGAACTTCAAATCCTCGTCGGTGTAGCCGAAGGCGCGCTGCCGGCAGACCAGGGTTTCGAAGTCTGTGCCGTACTGGCGCGGCGGCGCGGGCAGGTCTTCGAGCAGAATCTGGTTTTCCGCCAGCCACCGGGCATAGGGCCGGCGACTGTAGAGCCGCTGCTTGATTTCCGTGTCGGCAACAATGCGCCCCTCTTCGGTGTCCACCAGGAACATCTTGCCCGGCTGCAACCGGCCTTTCAGCTTCACATCCTCCGGCTTCACCGGCAGCACGCCGGTTTCCGAGGCCAGAATCACCAGGCCCTCGCGCGTCACCAGGTAGCGCGCCGGGCGCAGCCCGTTGCGGTCCAGCGTGGCGCCTATGATCCGCCCGTCGGTGAAGGCGATGGCCGCCGGACCGTCCCACGGCTCCATCAGGGAAGCGTGATACTCGTAGAAGGCGCGCTTATCCGGGTGCATATGCGGATTCGACGCCCAGGCCTCCGGTATCAGCATGGCCATGGCGTGCGGCAGTTCGCGGCCCGCCTGCACCAGCAGTTCCAGCGCATTATCGAAAGCCGCCGAATCGCTGCCCCCCGGGCTGATGATGGGGAAAAGCTTGCGAATGTCCTCCCCGAACAGTTCCGAGCGCAGCACGGACTGCCGCGCGTGCATCCAGTTGATGTTCCCCCGCAGGGTGTTGATCTCGCCGTTGTGCGCCACGTAGCGGAACGGGTGCGCGAGCTGCCAGGTAGGGAACGTGTTGGTCGAGAAGCGCTGGTGTACCAGGCAGAGCGCGCTCACCACTTCAGGGTCGGACAGCTCCTTGTAAAATCGCGCGATCTGCGGCGCCAGCAGCAGGCCCTTGTAGACGATGGTGCGGGTGGAAAGCGAGGGGATGTAGAAATCCGCCCGGTTGGGCATGTCCGAGGCAGCCACCTCGGCTTCGGCACGCTTGCGCACGACGTAGAGCTTGCGCTCCAGGGTCTCGCGGTCCATGCCGTGCGTGCGCCCGATGAAGATCTGCTGGATGTAAGGCTGGGAGGCGCGGGCCACCCGCCCGATGGCCGAACCGTCGATGGGGGTGTCGCGCCAGCCCAGAACGGTGAGGCCTTCCTCCCGCACGATGTGCTCCAGGATGCCCTCCGAACTCAGCCGCTGGTGGCGCTCCACCGGCAGAAAGACCATCCCCACGCCGTACTCGCCTTCCGGCGGCAGGGTGAAACCCAGGCGCGCGCATTCCCGCGCGAAAAAGGCATGCGGGATCTGGATCAGGATACCGGCGCCGTCGCCGGTATCCGGGTCGCATCCGCAAGCGCCGCGGTGCGTCAGGTTTACCAGCACCTGAATGCCTTTCAGGATGACGTCGTGCGACTTGTGGCCGGCGATGCTGGCGACAAAGCCGATGCCGCAGGCATCGTGCTCATGGCGGGGATCGTAAAGTCCCTGCGCCGGTGGAAGACTGGTGCAACTACTACCGTCAGGATCGGACATCGGTACCTTCCCAGAGGGGGGGTGTGGGTCTACTATAGCAGCACCGGATAGTATTAGACAACAAAAATTTACTTCATCTATATAATAAGAACTGCTTATGATATGCTGCAGCCGGTGAGCCTGACTGAACTCCAGCTTTTCAAGGACATAGCGCAAACCCGCAGCCTCACGCGAGCTGCCGCGCATTGTGGCATCAGCCAATCCGCCGCAAGCCAGCGGCTGCGAGAGACCGAGGCGCGCCTGGGCACGCGCCTGGTGGACCGCTCCACCCGTCCCCTGAGCCTCACTCCGGCGGGCAAGCTCTACCTGGAGTTCGCCCGCGACGTGCTGCGCCGGGAAGAACAGTTCCGCATGGAACTGGGACGCTTAAAGGAGCAGGTGGAAGGAACCGTGCGGGTGGCCTCCATCTATTCGGTGGGGCTTTCGGAGATGTCGCGGCTGAGCGCCGAATTCGCCGCGCGCTACCCCGGCGCGCAGCTCCTGGTGGAGTACAGGCGGCCGGACGGAGTCTACCGCGCCGTGCTGGCGGGCGAGGCGGACCTGGGGATCGTCAGCTATCCCGAGCCGGGGCGCCAACTGGCCGCCATCCCCTGGCGCGAAGAGGAGATGGCGGTGGCGCTGCCGCCGGGCCACCGCTTTGCCGGACGCGCGGTGCTGACCCCCGCGGAACTCGAGGGGGAGAATTTCGTCGGCTTCGACGAAGACCTTCCCATCCGGCGCGTGCAGGACCGCTTCTTCCGCGAGCGCGGCATCACCGTGCACCTGGCCATGAACTTCGACAATATCCAGATGGTGAAAGAAGCGGTGGCGTTAGGCTCCGGCATCAGCATTCTTCCCGCCCGCACCATGCAGGTCGAAATCGAACAGGGCCGGTTGGTGGCGGTGCCGCTCGACGCGCCGGGGCTGCTGCGTCCCGTGGGAATCATACACCGGCGCCGCAGGCCGTTCAGCCGCGCGGTGGAGTCCTTCCTCGCGCTGCTCGGCGAATAAGCGGTACCGGGCATCACGCTCCGGCCGCGGCCCAAAACGTGCACCACAGACCGCGCCGGCAGATGAATGAGCAGACCGACACCCTCGCCCGGCCGCGGCCGGATGCCTGGCACGCCATCGAACCCTCCGAGGTGCTGGAGAAAATCGGCAGCACGGTCCAAGGGCTCGAGACACGCGAAGCCGCCGCGCGGCTCGAGCGCCACGGTCCCAACGAGCTGCAGGGCCCGGAGAGAGAATCCCTCCTGCGCCGCTTCCTGCGCCAGTTCCACAACGCCCTGATCTACGTCCTGCTGGCCGCGGCCTCGCTCACCGCCTTCCTCCAGGAGTGGGTGGACACGGGGGTGATCCTGGGGGTTGTGGTGATCAACGCCCTGATCGGCTTCATCCAGGAAGGCAAGGCCGAGGCGGCTATGGAGTCCATCCGGGAGATGCTCTCGCCGCATGCGGTGGTCGTGCGGGGAGGCGAGAAGCGCTCGATCGACGCCGCGGAACTGGTGCCGGGCGATGTCGTGGTGCTCGAATCGGGCGATCGCGTCCCGGCGGACGCGCGCGTACTGGAAGCCGTGAACGTGCAGGTCCAGGAGGCCGCGCTCACCGGCGAGTCCGCCTCCGTACCGAAGTCCCCGCGGCCGGTGGATGAGGAAGCCCTGCTGGGCGATCGCGCCTCCATGCTGTTTTCCGGCACCATCGTCACTTCCGGGCGCGCGAAGGCCGTAGTGGTGGCCACGGGGCAACAGACCGAGATCGGCCGCATCGGCGTCAT
>JAWLGN010000029.1:0-28943 GCA_041685075.1 Bryobacteraceae bacterium | reverse complement strand
GGGGGAGGCCCTGGAGCACATCGTGGAGGTCATTACCAGCGATCGCGAGTTGTGGGTGAACACCATGATCACGGAGGAACTCGGGCTGCCGCTCGAAGGGCCATCGCCGTGGCGGGCGGGCCTGTCCACCTTCGCGGCATTTGTGACGGCGGGGCTGGTGCCGCTGCTGCCGTTTCTCTCCGGCGGCGCCGAGGATGAGCCGTTCGTGGCCAGCGCTGCCATTACGGCGCTGGTGTTCTGGCTGGTGGGCATGCTGAAGGGGCGCGCGCTCGACCGGCCGGCGCTGCGATCCGGCATGGAGACGCTGGCCATCGGCAGCGTGGCGGCCGTACTGGCCTACGCAATGGGCGCCCTGCTGCACGAGGCCTTCGGGCAGGTATAAGGAAGGGGCGCCGGGTAGCCGGTGCCCCAGGATGTGCGCACCCGGACCTCTATGGGTGGGTGGAGGATAAATTGCTGCGGGCAAGTTGGTGCCGGGAGCGGTTGCACGGTTGGTGATCCCCGCGGCGGTGATAATGCTGCTGGCGGGTTGTGGGCCGCGCCGTCCGCCGCCGCGCACCAGGCCGATTCCCGGAGCGCTGTACACGCGAACGGCACAGGAACGCACCCTGCCTGCCGGGCAGGTGCTGTGGATCCGGGTACTGGAGGCCATTCGGGCAGAAAAGGCGCTGCCGGGCATCGTTTTTGACGCGCTAGTGGTGCGGGACGTGGTGGATGGCGCGGGGAACCTGGTGATTCCCACCGGCGCGCATGCGGGGCTCCAGGTGATGGCTGCGCCCGGCGGGCAACTGGGCCTGGGGCTTCATTCGGTGCGGGTGTACGGCAACACGTACCTGGTGCGTCCAGCTTCGGGCGGCGGGGAGTGGCGCCCCGGCATGCCGCTCGGCACGCTGCTCGACGGCACGATCCCGGACGGCACCCTGCCCCGGCCGCCGCCGCCCTTGCTGGTGGAGGGCGCCGCCGTCCAGGTGCCGGCCGACGCCCTGCTGGTTTACCGCCTCGAACAGCCCGCGCTCATCCAGTAGCTACCGGGCGTCGTAACCCTTCAACCGTCGCACCCACACGTTGCGGAAGCGTACCGGACGGCCGTGGTCCTGCAGGCTGAGCGGATCTTCGGCATCGTGCGGCGCGTAGCTGGCCACCCGGCGGTGGATGGCGCGCCCCATCACCTCCCGCCGGTGATGCACCAGCGCGCCGTTATGGATGACGGTCATGTAGGCGGGCTTGACCAGCTTGCCGTCTTCAAAGCGCGGCGCTTCGAAGAAGATGTCGTAAACGTTCCACTCGCCGGGCGGCCGCGAGGCGTTCACCATGGGCGGCCACTGGCCGTAGATGGAAGCTGCCTGGCCGTCGGCGTAGGTCTGGTTGTGGTACGACTCGAGCACCTGCACTTCGTAGCGCCTCATCAGCTCGACGCCGCTGTTGCCGCAGCCCTGCCCCTTGCCGCCCGTGCCTTTGGGGATCATCCATTCGACGTGCACCTGCACGTCCCCGAATTTCTCTTTCGAGACCAGGCGGCCGGTGCGCGGCACGATTTCGATGTAGCCGTTCTCGACTTTCCAGCGCGGCTCCGTCACCCGGCCGCCGCGCGCGTGGGCTTCCCATTTCGAGAGGTCCTTGCCATCGAAGAGCACGATGGCGTCCGAGGGCGGCGGAGCAGACGGCAGGGGCAACCCGGGGGTCACCTTGGGCGGGCGGGGCCGCGCCGCGTCGTGAACCTTCCACGGCTGCCCGGGCAACTGCGGAGTATCGGTGTAGCCGCGCACGTCGTCGCCGGCGTCGGCCGCTGGCTGGGCCGGCGCCAGTTGCGCCGCCAGGGCGGCGGCAAGTGCGAGTATCGGGATGATTCTCATAATCGTTCGCTCAACCGGCGAGCATCTCCTCCCAGGTAACGATGCGCTTTTCGTAGATCGCGCGCGTGCCCATGATGGCCTGCAGGGTGGATTCATAGGCGGACTGCGCGTTGTTCACCGGCTGGGCGCCGGTCCGGACGCTCTCGACGAAAGCGGCCAGCGCCATGTAGGTGGAGTCCTGGCCGCGGTTCGGCACGTCGAGCTGCACGGCGCCGCGCTTCTCCCGGGGCTGCCACGCGGCTTTCGGAAGGTCGATGGAGCCTTCGCTGCCGAAGACCCGCTCCTGGATGCCCGTAAAGCCGGGGGGATCGTAGTAGTGGTGGCTGAAGTTGATGAAGACGCCGTTGGCGTATTCGTAGATCACGCTGTAGCCGTCCATGGAGGTGCGGCCGGGCGGCTGGTTCTTGAACAGGTTGATGCCGCCGGCGCCGTAGGCGCGCAGCGGGTGACCGCCGATGGCCCAGCGGAAGAGGTCCAGGATGTGGATGCCCTGGTCCACGATGATGTCGCCGCATTTTTCGCGGTCGAAGTACCAGGGGATGTTGCGCGGCAGGTCGCCGCCGTGGCGCATCCCGTGGCACATCAGCACGCGGCCGATGCCGCCGGAGTGGATGAACTTCTCCGCCGCAAGGCGTGCGGGATCGTGGCGCAACTGGAAACCCACCTGGAAGATCTTCTTCGAGCGCGCGGCTTCGTTGGCGATGGCCTTGCAGTCGGCGGCGGTGAGGGCCAGGGGCTTTTCCGCGTAGAGGTGCCGGCCCATCTCCAGGATGGCGATGTCGATGTCCTTGTGGGTCACGTCGGGGGTGGCCTGCACGACGGCGTCGATCTCCCGGTTCTCGTCGAGCATCTTGCGGAAGTCGGTCCAGGTGGTGGCGGAACCGCCCGCGGCGGCTACGGTCTCGGCGGCCTTTTGGGCGCGTTCTTTCAGGATGTCGCAGACGGCTACCACCTGTACGCCCGGCACTTTGAGCATGTTGCGGAGCAGGTGGGAACCCCGGTTCCCCACCCCCACGAAAGCGACGCGCAGGGGCTCTCCGGCAGCCTCGGCCGGCAGCATGGCCGGCAGGGCCGCGGCCGCCGGCACCTTCAAGAAACTACGGCGGGTGTAAGAGTCCATCGGAACCTCCTGGAATATGGTAATCCGGTTTGTCCCGCACTGTGCGGTTGGGCGCGCGCCGCTACCACTCGATGCCGTGCGCGCGCATGTCCGTCTCCAACTGCTGGAGAGAGCGGAACTGGACGGCGCGAATGCCCAGCCGCCGCGCGCCTTCCACGTAGGCCGGGATGTCGTCGGCGTAGAAGCACTCCTCGGGGCGGCAGCCGGCGCGCGCCACGGCTTCCCGGTAGATCTCCGGCGCGGGTTTCATGGCCTTCACTTCGTAAGAGAGCACGTAGCTGTCGAAGTGCCGCAGCGGCGGGAAGCTCTCGCGCAGCATGTCGAAGTGGATGGCGTTGGTGTTGGATAGCAGCAGCAGCCGGTAGCGGCGGCGGAGGGATTCGAGCAGGGTTTCCGGGATCAGCGGATCGTCGATGAAGAAGATGCGGCTCCAGATCTCGCAGAACCGCGCGTAGTCGAGTTCCACATCCAGGCAGGCCGCGCAGCTCCGCACGAACTCCTCCGGCTCCACCAGGCCGGTTTCGAAGCGCGTCACCAGGTCGGTGGCCCACAGGCGGCCGGCGATCTCTTCCGCGCGCCGGCCGCAGGTTTCCTCCAGCGACCGGTAGCTACGCTCAAAATCGAAGGGAACCAGCGTCTTGCCGAGGTCGAAGATAACGGTCTTAATCATTTACCAGATCCCGATGAGCTTCCACCAGCCGAAGCCGATCGTGAACCAGATGGCCAGGTTGACGACCGAGGCGGCGAAACCGATCTTCCACCATTGTCCGAAAGATGCGTAGCGGGCCGCAAAGAACATGGGCGAGGGGGTGGTGCCGTAGTTGGTGAGACCCGCGGAGAGATTGGTGAAACAGGCGAAGGAGAAGAAAACCAGGCCCAGCGGCGCCCCCTGGGCCAGCAGCACGGTGCCGAAGGGCACGAACATCGACAGCATGTGAGCTGTAATGCTGGCGAATCCGTAGTGGGCGTAGAAGTAGATGAGCAGCGCGACACCCAGCAGCACGGGCCAGCCGAATCCGCCCAGTACGCCGCCCACGCCGCCGGCAAAGGCCGAGGTGATGCCCTCCTCGGCCAGCGCCTTGCCCAGCCGCAGGAGGCCGCCGTACCAGATGAAGATGTCCCAGGCGGCGCGGTTGCCGGTGGCGTCCTCCCAGTTCAGCACGCCGGTGAAGAACAGGGCCACGGCGCCCAGCATGGCGGTGGTGGTGATATCGATGCCGTGCAGGGGGGTGGTCATCCAGGCGCCGCAGACTCCCAGAAAGATGCCCAGCACGATGCGCTCGGCGCGGGAGGTGGGGCCCATCTTCTTCAGCTCGGAGGCGGCGAACTCGCGGGCCTCCGGGGTGTGGCGGATACCCGGCGGCGCCAGGCGCTGTGCGATGAGCGGCACCAGCGCCAGCGAACACAGCCCCGGAACCACGGCCGCGGCGAACCAGCTCAGGGGCGTGACCTGGAAGGAAAAGGCCTCCCCCGCCATCTGGGCCGCCAAAGGATTGCTGGCCTGCCCGGTGAAGAACATGGCCGAAGTGACGCAGATGCTCTGGTAGACGCCCGTCATGAGGAAGGTCCCCATCAGGGCCGCGGTGGGGCCGGGCCGCGAGTTGTACAGCTCCGCGATGCTGCGGGCGATGGGCAGCACGACACCGCCGGAGCGGGCGGCGTTGGAAGGGATGATGCTGGCCAGTACCAGGTCCGTGGAGGCCAGGGCGTAACAAACCCCCAGGGAACTGCGCCCCACCGCGCGCACGAACAGCAGCGCGATGCGGCGCGCCAGGCCGGTCTTGATGAGAGCGTCGGAGATGATAAAGGCGGCGATGACCAGCCACACGGTGGTATCGGCGAAGCCGGCCAGGGCCTCGACGGGAGTCATGCCGCCCAGAATGATGGCCGCGATAATGGCGGCCAGGACCAGCGCGCCGCCGGAGATGGGCTGCAGGATGAGGCCTGCGATGGTGGCGGCGAAGATACCCAGCAGGCGCCAGCCTTCCGGGCTGACGCTCTCCGGGCGTGGGAGCAGCCACACCACCGCGGTGTAGACCAACAGCAGGGCCGCGAACCTCGCCAGCCGGCCCCGCATGATCGAATCGTTCCGTTGTTTCATCGGTGCGGATCCGCCAAAAGAGGCCGTCTGGCTGGCCCCCAGACATGATAGCGTAGTCGGCATGGACACGCTCATCTCGCGGCGCTCCCTGGTCGCCGGCGCCGCCCTGGCTCCGCAGGGCGCCGGCCCGGCCTTGCGCCTGCCGCGCCCCATCCGGCTGGCCATGATCGGTTTGGCGGGCCATACGGGAGAGATTCTCCGCCACCTGCCCCGGCTCCCGGATGTTCAACTGGTGGCCGCCAGCGACCCGAACGAACGCGCCGTCGCGCGGCTGGCCCGGGCCCCCTTCGGCGCCTCCATGCGGCGCTACCAGGACTGGCGGCAGCTTCTCGAACGCGAACAGGAGCTCGACATGGTGGCCACCTGCGGCACCAACGGCGAGCGCCCCGCCATCCTGCTGGCCTGCGCCAAACGCAAAGTGCACATCGTGGCCGAAAAACCTTTGGCCATCGAGCGGGAGGACCTGGCGCGCATCAAGAAAGCCGTGGCCGCGGCGGGGGTGCGGCTGACCATGCTGCTGCCCATGCGTTTCTCTCCCGTCTATATCGCCATGAAGCAAGCCGTCGAGGCCGGCAAGATCGGGGAAGTGGCGCAGATCGGCGCGCAGAAGTCCTACAAACTGGGAGGGCGGCCGGAATGGATGCGGCGCCGCGAAGAATTCGGCGGAACCATTCCCTACATCGGGGTCCACATGGTGGATTTGATTCGCTGGACCAGCGGGCGTGAATTGGTGGAAACGGCGGCATTTCAAGCCCGCGTGGGCTATCCCGAAATGGGCGATATGGAAAATACCACCTCCACGATTTTCCGGCTGGATAACGGCGGCACCGCGGCGCTGCGGATGGATTATTTGCGTCCCGGCACGGCCCCCACCCACGGGGACGATCGCCTCCGGCTGGCCGGAACCGAGGGCGTATTAGAACACCAGGCTTCCACGGGATTAACCCTAATCACGGGTAAGGAAAAGCCCTACACCATCACGGAGTTGCCTCCCGCGCGATCCCTGTTCCTGGACTTCCTCGAATCGGTCTACTATGAAAAACCAGCCGGATTATCGCTTGAGGATATATATCGGGTGAATGAAATTGTGCTCGCGGCGCGGCAGGCGGCCGAGGAGCGCCGGGTGCTCAAAACCTGAGCGGCCGGAGGCGTGTTCACAAGCGCACGCAAAAATCTTTCCCTGGTAACTCAATAACTTAAGCCATTCAGCGGGACGGTTCCGGTACGGCACGTTGTAGCTTCGAGTTGGCGGTGGCAGCATCGCAAGCCGCCAAAAAACAACATGCCGACCGAGCCGATCATCATCATTCTCGACGGTTTGTGGCTGTAGTGTAGTAGTATTGTACTAAACAGTACATTTCGGCGCCGGCCACAGGCGCGTAATGAGTCAATACAAGTAAATTAGTGTTCAATTGAGAACAAAACTGGGTATGATTCTTTGGGGGTATCCAGGGCAGAATACCCCCAAAGAACCCCAGGATTTTGGAAATTTCTGAGCGCGGCTGGTACGCATTTTGATAAGGACCACTCTGCTGGTCTGTTTATTCTTACTATTACCGCTCGCCGGCAGATTGCAAACAACCGGTCGGCAAGCCGGGGAGACGCCCCGGCCGGCGGCGTGCGACGGCACTTCCGGCGCAGGTCCGCTTCATTCCCGCCTTCAAAGCGCAGGCCGAATTTTCGGCTCAGGGCGCTACCTGGAAGCATCCCGAGAATTCCAAAAAGGATATGAGGCCGCGAGAGCGGCTGGAGAAGACCGTCTTGCGGCGCGCTTTCTCGGCAATGTGGGCGCCTGCCGGGTAGCTTTGCGGCAGTACAGAGAAGCACTCGAAGCCTTTCGGGCGGCGCGGCTACTGGCCGAAGCCGCCGGGGACAGGAGCGCCGCAGGCGCCATGGACGCCAACACCGCCTCGGTTTACGAGCAGATGGGGGAGTTGGGCGCGGCGGTGGAGTATGCACGGCGGGCGGCGGCGCGGCTTGCGGGGCAGGACCGCAGGCTGCATCTTCCCAAAGTGTTGATCCAAACGGCCTCGCTGCGTGCCCGCCAGGGTTTTTCCGGAGAAGCGGAAGCCTTGTTCGCCGAGGGCATTGAAGCCGCCGATGCGGCGGGCGACCTGGAGACCTGCGCGCTGGGTTGGGACCGGGTGGGGGAGGAGCGTCTGAAGCGCGGGGAGCTGGAGCGCGCCGAAGGGCCTCTGCTCGAAGCCTGGCGATTGCGCAAGCTGCACCGGCTGCGGGGTATCGAGACCTCCTACCGCAACCTGGGGCGGCTGCGAATGGAGCAGGGCGATCTGCGGTCGGCAGAGGCGCTGCTCGACCGGGCCCTGGAGCCTCCCGAGGCGCCGCAGGGCCTGATGCCGGACTGGGATGTCTATCGCACCCGCGGCCTGGTGCGGATGGCGCGCGGCAACTACCAGGGGGCCGTCGAGGATCTGCGCGCCGGGGTGCGGCTGGCCCGGACCTGGCGCGCGGGGGTATCGCCGGCCGACGCCACGCTTCTGAGCAGCGAGCAGATGGTAGCGACGGCGTATGCGGCGCTGGCGCGCGCGGCCGCCACGCTCTACTTCCGCAGCGGCGACCCGGAGTGGCTGCGCGAGGGCTTCGAAGCGGTGGAGGAGAATCGCGCGCGCAGCTTGCGGGCGCTGGTGACCGGTGCTCCGGAGCGGCGCGCAGCGCTGCCGCCCGAGTACTGGGAGACGCTGGCGCGGCTCGAAACCGTGGAGGCGGCGCTCCTGGGGCAGCCGCGCGACGGCGCGGCGCAGGACGAAGCGGAGCGCCTGCGCACGGCGCTGGTGGCCATCGAGAACCGCGGCGGAGCGGCGCCGCCGCCGGTGGAACGGGACCTCGCCCAGAGGCTCCGGCGCGCGCTGGCCCCCGATGCCGCCTGGTTCACTTTCCAGTTGGACGAGCCGGAGTCCTATCTCTGGGCGGGAGATCGCGGCGGGTATGCGCTTTACAGGCTGCCCGGCCGGGCAAGGCTGGCGGCTGCGGTCACGGAGTTCGCCGAGGCGGTGCGGGAAGGGCGGGAAGTGGCCGCCGCGCGCGGCACGGAACTCTACCGCGTGCTGTTCGGGGCCGTGGCGGAGCGCTTCACCGGCAAGCCGCGCTGGCTGCTCTCGCTCGATGAAGAACTGTTCCAGTTGCCGGTGGCGGTGCTGCGGCGCGGGGGGCAGTATCTGGTGGAGCGGCATGCCGTGGCGGTGGTGCCAGCGGCCGAGTTGGTGGCGCGCGGCGGGAAGCCGGGTTGGGAAGCGCGGCTGGCGGGCCATTTCGTGGGGCTGGGCGATCCGCTCTACAACACCGCCGACGAGCGCTGGCAGGCGCGGCGGAAGGAGAGCGGCACATCTCCCGGGCTGCTGATGGCCACGCAGCCGGGGGTGCAGCTTCCGCGGCTGGTGGGCAGCGGGCGGGAGATCGCGCTCTGCGCCGCCGCCTGGGAGCGCCCGGAGGCCGTTTTGCTGACCGGGGCAAGAGCCTCGAAGGCGAATTTGCGGGCGGCGCTCGCGGCGCGGCCCGCGGTGGTGCACCTGGCCGCCCACGTGCTCGAATCGGCGCAGCGGACGCGCCATGGGCTGATCGCCCTTTCGCTCGCGCCGGGGCGGGGAAGCGAACTCCTGGACCCGGTGGAGATTGCCGCCTGGGGGGCGCAGGCGGGGGTGGTGGTGCTGAGCGGGTGCAGTTCGGGCGCCGGGCAGGCGTTGCCGGGCTCCGGATTGATGGGGCTCACCAGGGCCTGGCTGGCATCGGGAGCCACGGCGGTGGCGGCCACCCGCTGGCCCACGCCGGACGGCTCCGGCACGCTGTTCGAGAGTTTCTACCGTTATCTTCGGGAAGCGCCGGAGGAGGGGGCGGCCCGGGCACTGGCCAGGGCGCAGGGGGCGATGCTGCGGTCGGGCGGATGGCGCGCCGAGCCGCGCTACTGGGGAGCGTACTTCATGGTGGCTAGCCGATGAACGAGACCCCGACCGGCACCCAGCCGGTTCAGGAAAACCAATGGTCCGAACTGGTCGCCAGGATCAGGCAGGACGATCTCTCCGCTGTGGAGGAGTTATACCGGGTTTTCTCCCGCGGCGTACGGTTTTATCTCTGCCGCCAGCTAGGTCCGCAGGATTTAGACGATAAGGTACACGAGGTGTTCCTGATCGTGACGCAGGCCATCCAGAAGGGCGACCTGCGCGATCCGGCGCGGCTGATGGGCTACGTGCGCACGGTGATGCGACGGCAAGTGGCGGCCTACATCGAGGAGGCCGCGCAGAGGCGGCGCCAGCATGCCGATTTGGAGTATGGGCTGGCCATTCGCGACGGGGGTGAGGACCCGGAGAAAGCGGCCATCGAGCGGCAGCAACTGGAGATCGCCTGGGCGGTATTGAAAGCCATTGGGCGGCGGGACCGCGAGGTGCTGATCCGTTTCTATCTCCAGGAGCAGCCTGCCGAGAAGATCTGCCGGGAGATGAGCCTCACGGAGACGCAGTTCCGGCTGATCAAGTCGCGCGCCAAGGCGCGATTCGGCGAACTCGGACGGCGGCGGCTGAGCCTGCGGCGCGTGACACGTTTTTGGTGAGAACGCCGGGCGGCGAGGAGCACCAGTATAATGAGCAGGGAACGTGGATGCAGCCGGGGTTCACTGATCACATCACGGACGACGAACTCGAAGCCTATTCGCTGCAGCGCCTGGCGCAGGAGCGGCTGGCAGCGGTCGAAGAGCATCTGCTGGTGTGCTCCGAGTGCCGGGACCGGCTGGAGGAAACCGACGCCTACATCCGGGCCATCCGCTCGGCGGCAAAGCGGGCAGCGGGGCGGGAGATGCCGCTGCGGCAGGCGCGCGTGGGGCGGATTGCATGGATGGCGGCCGCGGTTTCGGCCACGTTACTGATGGCCGCGGTGGTGACCCGCTCCCCGCAAAAACCGCCGTCGCCCGCGCAGGTGATGCTGGAGGCCGTGCGCGGGCCCATGATGGCGCATACTCCGGCGCCGCCGGACCGTCCGCTTTCGCTCCGCATGGATCTCACGGACCTGCCCGCCCACACCGTTTACCGGGTGGTGGTGGTGGACGAGCGGGGCCGGCGCGTGTGGGACGGCGCGGCCACCCCTCGCGACGGCAGCTTGATGGCCACGGTACCCAAGCACCTCCCAACCGGACGCTATTACGTACGCCTCTATTCGCCCGCAGAGGAGCTTCTGCGCGAGTACGGCATCGAAACCGCGCCGCGCTGATCCAGACAGAGTCGGGCTATCTCGCTTTCAGCACGGGGCGCAACGGACTTTCACTGCGTACCCCCGTGATGAAGCACAAGACCAGGACTTCGCGCATCGCCCCCCGGCGCCCACGCGCGAGAGAACAGGACTCTTTTGCCTGAAAATGACCGCCGACGTGGTCCTTTCGGGTCCTTATACTGGTAAACTCTGTTTGAGAGGTAATTCGCTCACAGGTAAAGAGCGCGCGCGGCATGTGTCGATCCGGTGAGTTGATTTGCGGACAACCGATCCCAGACAACAGGACGCAGCCGTATTCGATACCGGTTCGGGTGTTTGTTCTGCGCATGCCGCCGGCGGCGCGATACCAGCCACTTCATAACCACAGCGCGGGAGAAGAGACGGTCTTGCGCACCGCGCTGCAACCCAGCCCGCGAGCGGGCGGCCCTTGGAGCAAGACCGCCAGCCAACGACAGGTAAGCAATGAACCCCTCCAAAGCCAAGAAGCGTAGATCCACGGCTCAGCGGAGCCAGCCGTTAGATGCATTCTTCTCGCCGAAATCCGTCGCGGTCATCGGCGCCACCGAGAACGCCGGCAGTGTCGGGCGCACCATTGTGAAGAACCTGGTCGCCAGCCCCTTCGGCGGAACCATCTACCCTGTCAATCCCAAGCGGCCCAGCGTGCTGGGCATCAAAGCCTACAAGAACATAGCCGAAATCCCCGAGCAGGTAGACCTGGCGGTGGTGGTGACGCCGGCAGCCACGGTCCCCGGCATCGTCCGGGAGTGCGTGGAGGAGGGCACCAAGGCGGCGATCGTGATCTCAGCCGGCTTCAAGGAGATCGGGCCGGCGGGGGTGGAACTGGAGCACAAGGTGCTCGAGGAAGCGCGCAAAGGCAATATGCGGATTATCGGTCCGAACTGCCTGGGGGTGATGAGCCCGTTGACCGGCCTGAACGCCACCTTCGCCGCCACCATCGCGCGGCCGGGCAACGTGGGATTCCTCAGCCAGAGCGGCGCGCTGTGCACCGCGGTGCTGGACTGGAGCCTGCAGGAGATGGTGGGCTTCAGCGCCTTCGTCTCCCTGGGTTCCATGCTGGACGTAGGCTGGGGCGACCTGATCTATTACTTGGGCAACGACCCGCGCACGCGCAGCATCGTGATCTACATGGAATCGATCGGGGACGCGCGGGCGTTCCTGTCGGCGGCGCGCGAGGTGGCGCTCTCGAAACCGATCATCGTGATCAAGGCCGGGCGCACCGCGGCGGCGGCCAAGGCGGCGGCTTCGCATACCGGATCGCTGGCGGGCAGCGACGAGGTGCTGGAAGCGGCCTTCCGGCGCAGCGGCGTGCTGCGGGTCAACAGCATCGCGGACCTGTTCTACATGGCCGAAGTGCTGGCCAAGCAACCCAACCCGAAGGGACCGCGGCTGGCCATCCTCACCAACGCGGGCGGCCCGGGCGTGCTGGCCACCGACGCGCTGGTGACCGGCGGCGGCGAACTGGCGGAGATTTCCCAGGAGACCCTGGAGGCGCTGAACGGTATCCTCCCGGCCGCCTGGAGCCACGGCAACCCGGTGGATATCCTCGGGGACGCGGCGCCGGAGCGCTATGCCAAGGCGGTGGAGATCGTGGCCAAGGACCCCGGCAGCGACGGCATGCTGGTGGTGCTCACGCCGCAGTCCATGACCGATCCCACCCAGACGGCCGAACACCTGAAGCCCTATGCCAGGCTGGAAGGCAAGCCCATTCTGGCGAGCTGGATGGGCGGCGCCGACGTGGCCGCCGGCGAGCAGATTCTGAACCGCTGCGGCATCCCCACCTTCGCCTATCCCGATACGGCCGTGCGCGCCTTCAACTACATGTGGAAGTACAGCTACAACCTGCGCGGGCTGTACGAGACGCCATCGCTGCCGGAGAGCACGGAGGAGTGCGCGCCGGACCGGGCGCGGGCGGAGGAGATCATCCAGAAGGCGCGGCAAGCCGGGCGCACCATCCTCACCGAGGCCGAGTCCAAGGAAGTGCTGAGCTGTTATTGCGTGCCCACGGTCCAGACCCTCATCGCCACGACGGAAGAGGAGGCCGTGCGGCACGCCGCGAAGATCGGCTACCCGGTAGTGCTGAAGCTGTATTCCGAGACCATCACCCATAAGACCGACGTGGGGGGCGTGCAGCTCAATCTCCAGGACGAGGCATCCGTGCGGCAGGCGTGGAGCCGCATCCGCAGCGGGGTGACGGAGAAGGCCGGCGCCGAGCACTTCCAGGGCGTGACCGTGCAGCCGATGCTCAAGCTGGGCGACGGCTACGAGCTGATCATCGGTTCGAGCCTCGACGCGCAGTTCGGCCCGGTGCTGCTGTTCGGCACCGGCGGGCAACTGGTGGAGGTCTTCCGGGATCGCGCCCTGGGCCTGCCGCCGCTCAACACCACCCTGGCGCGGCGCATGATGGAGCAGACCAAGATCTTCAAGGCGCTCCAGGGCGTGCGCGGGCGCAAGCCGGTGAACATCGCGGAACTCGAGCAGCTCATGGTGCGGTTCAGCCAACTGGTGGCCGAGCAGCGCTGGGTGAAGGAGATCGATATCAACCCGCTGCTGGCGACCCCGGAACGGCTGGTGGCGCTCGACGCGCGCGTAGTGATCCACGGACCGGAGGTGAAGGAAGACCAGGTTCCCAAGCTGGCCATCCGCCCCTACCCGGTGCAGTACGTGGGAGACTGGACCATGAAGGACGGCACCCAGGTGACCATCCGGCCGATCCGGCCGGAGGACGAGCCCCTGATGGTGAAGTTCCACGAAGGGCTTTCCGAGCGCAGCGTCTACCTGCGGTACTTCCACGTGATGCACTTGAGCCAGCGGGTTTCGCACGAACGGCTCACCCGCATCTGCTTCATCGACTACGACCGGGAAATGGCGCTGGTGGCCGAACGGAGCGGGCCCGGAACCGCGGAGCCCGAGATCCTGGGGGTAGGGCGCCTGACCAAGCTGCACGGCACCAACGACGCCGAAGTCGCGGTCCTGGTGAACGACCGCTACCAGGGGCAGGGACTGGGCAAGGAACTGCTCGGGCGGCTGTTGAAGGTGGCGGAAGAGGAGCAGGTATCGAGGCTGGTTGCCGATATCCTGCCGGATAACCGCGACGTGATGCGCGTCTGCGAAAAGCTGAACTTCAAGCTCGAGCACTCCCTCGAAGACGAGATGGTGCGGGCCGAGTACAGAATTCAGTAACTTCCCTCGGGAGCCTGAGGCGCCGCCCAGGCTGCGGCGCCGGGCTCCCGCATTTCTCTCTACAGAATTGCCGCTTTTTCGATGTAATCCAGCTTGGGGAAGTTAGCGTTGAGATAGGCATTGCCGCGCGAGGTGATCTGACCCTGGTCCGGATTCTCCCCGTAACCCGCGTAGATGGATTGCACGACGTCCATGCCCTCCACCACCATACCGAACGGCGCGAAACCCTGGTCGTCCAGGAACTGGTTGCTGCGCAGGTTGATGAAGAGCTGGGTGGTGCGGGTATTGGGACCCGCGGTGGCGAATACGACGGAGCCGACACGGTTGGTTTGCAGCACGGGATCGTCCTGGATGGGCCGGTCCCATTTCTTGGTCACCGCGGGATCGGCCGCCAGGCCGAACTGCACGACGAAATTCGGCACCACGCGGAAGAAGCGGGCGCCGTTGTAAAAGCCGGCTTTTACCAGTTCCTCGAAGCGCTGCGCGCCTACGGGCGCCCAGTCGCGGTGCACTTCGATCACAAAGGGGCCCTTGCTGGTATCGAAGCGGACACGGAAGGTATTGGCGTCCGGGGCAGCGGGCGCAGCGGGCGTTTCGGGCGCGGCGGGCGCGGCCGGCGGCTGCTGGGCGGATTGCGCGCGTTCCTCGGCGGCGCTCTTGGCCGCGTCCGGCTGGCTGGAGCAACCGGCCGCAAAGAGGGCGGCCAGCGTTACGAATGCGAACAGGGGGGCATGGATACGCTTGTTCATGGCTTTGTCTATTCTATCGCGCGGGCGCGGCGCAACGGTCTTAGCGCTGGAGATACCAGGTGGCGATGGAGAAGTAGATCAGGACCCCGGCGATGTCGGCGATGGAAGTGACCAGGGGCGCGCTGGCGGTGGCGGGGTCGAAGCCGAAGCGGCTCAACAGGAAGGGGAGGGACATGCCGACCAGGCTGCCCACCACGACGACCAGCAGCATGGTGAACGCCACCACCGCGGCCACCTCCGGCCCGCCGCGCCAGTACCCCAGCAGCGCCACCGCCCCGGCCATCGTGAGCCCCATGGCGGAGGCCACCGCCAGCTCTTTCCCCAGCAGCCCCAGCCAGTCCGCCATGCGGACGTCTCCGGTGGCCAGGGCCCGCACCATCAGGGTGGCGGCCTGCGCGCCCGCGTTGCCGGAACTGCCGATCAGCAGCGGAAGGAAGAAGACCAGCGCGACGGTGTCCAGAATAATCCCCTTGTGAAACTCGATGCCCGCGCCGGAGATGATGTTCACCAGGACCAGCGCCAGCAGCCAGCTAATGCGGCTGCGGTAGAGCACCCGGACGCCGGTCTCCCGGATGCTGGTGCGAATGGGTTCCACCGAGCCGACCTTGTGGAAGTCCTCGGTGACCTCCTCCTGCTCGACATCGAGCACGTCGTCTACGGTGACGATGCCCAGCAGGATGCCCTTGGAATCCACCACCGGCAGCGCCACCAGGCCGTACTTGCGGATCAGCCGCACGGTCTCTTCCCGGTCTGCGAAAGCCGAAACGCTGACGAAGCTGCGGTTCATGAGTTCCTCGATGCGGGTGTTGGGGTCGGCGAGGATCACCTTGCGCAGCTCCACGTCGTCGAGCAGGCGGCCGGAATCGTCCGTCACGTAGATGCGGTTGATGGTTTCGCTGTCTTTGCCGAAGACGCGGATGTGCTGGAGGGCCCGGTCTATGGTCCATTGGGGGCGGACCGCGACGTAGTCCGGGGTCATCAGGCGGCCGGCGCTCTCTTCGGGGTAGCCGAGCAGGGCGCGGGCTTCGCGCAAATCCTCGGGGCTGAGCAGGTTGAGCAGGCGGCGGGTGATGCGGGCGGGCAGTTCTTCGAGCAGGTGGGTGCGGTCGTCGGGACTCAGGCCGGCGAGGATCGAGCGGGTCTCCTCGTCGGTGAGTTCGAGCAGCAGGGAGTCGCGGTCCTCCGCGCCGAGATAGGCGAAGACGTCCGCGGCCAGGTCGCGAGGCAGCAGCCGAAAGACGAGCACGCGGTCGGCCTTATCGAGCGCGGGGAGCAGTTCGGCCACCTCGGGCGCCTGGCGGGCGGACAGCATATTCCGCAGGGCGGGCCACTGCCGCGACTCGATCAGCTCCCGGATGGTGGCCTGCAACTCGTCGGCCGGCAACGTTTCAGGGGTCTGCTGCAAGTTCTTATTCTGTCACGCCGGGGCGCGCGGTAGGCTGATGGGGATGCGTGAAATCGAACGAATAGCCGAAGCGCTCAGGCGGGCGTACGAGGGGCCGGCCTGGCACGGTCCCGCGCTGCGGCCGATCCTGGCGGACGTCACCGCGGAGCAGGCGAACGCCCGGCCCGTCCAGGAGGCGCACTCGATCCGGGAGCTGGCGGCCCACATCGCCACCTGGCTGCGCGCAGCATTGAACGGCATCGAAACGGGCCGGGTGGAGGTTTCCGACGCGGAGGATTACCCGGCGGCCGAAGCCGGCGGCGCGGCGTGGCGCGAGTGCCTGGCGGATCTCGAGCGGGCCTACCAAAGACTGCACGCGGGCATTCTGCGCCTGGAAGATACAGCGCTCGAACGGGAGCTGCTTACCGACGAGGTGCGCTACTCGGGTTACCTCCTGCTGCACGGGGCCATTCACCACACCCTCTACCACGCGGGGCAGATCATGCTGCTGAAGCGCGCCGCAGCCGGGGTATCGCCGGGCGGCGACACGCGCTAGCCTGATGGAGATGAGTGCCATGACCCGCCGCGGGCTGCTGGCCGCTTTGCCGGCCCTTCCCCTGGCCGCGCAGATACACGAAGAGATCCGCCGGATGGCGGCCTCCGCGCCGCTGCGGCTGCGCTTCGGCGGCGGCGATGCGCAGGACTGCCGCCGCTGGCAACAGGCTTTCGGCGCCCGGCTGCGCGAGATGCTGGGACCCTTCGACCCGCCGGCCCGCTGGGAAACGGTCGTCGAAGATACTGCCGAGTTCGAAGATCACCGGCGCGAGGCCCTGCTGCTGCGGGCCGAGGGCTGCCGCGACCTGCCGGTCTACCTGCTCCTGCCGCGTAAGCACCCGGGCAAACGGCCGGGCATTCTCGCGCTGCACGGGCACGGCGCTTTCGGCTACGACCCGGTGGCCGGGATCGGCGCTACTCCGGAGCGCCGCGCTGAAATCGAGAATGCGCACTACGATTACGGCTTGCAGCTCGTGCGGCACGGCTACGCCGTCGCGGTCCCGTGTTTTACGCCCTTCGGCCGGCGGCTCGGCGATCGCGCGGCCCACAGGGGCGAAGATCCTTGCGCGGTCGCCTTCGTCCGGATGCAGTTGCTGGGAAAGCTGCTGATTGCGGAGAACCTGCGCGACGCCCTCTGGTCGCTCGAGCTGCTCTCACGTCACGAGCGGGTGGATGCGGCACGGCTGGCCTGCGCCGGTCTCTCCTACGGCGGGCGCATGGCCATGCTCACGTCCGCGCTCTCGCCCAGGATTCGGGCGGCGGTGATTTCCGGCGCGCTGAACGTCATGCAGGAAAGAATCCAGGGGCGCTACAGTTGCGGCGCCCAGGTGATCCCGGGCCTGCTGGAATGGGGGGACGTGCCCGAGATCGCATCGCTGATCGCCCCGCGGCCCTGCCTGTGGGAAGTCGGCCGCCGGGATGGCCTGATGGTGAAGGAATGGATCGGTCCCGCGCTCGAGCGCATGCGCCGCGCCTGGCAGGCTTTCGATAGAGCCGGCAACCTCATGGTGGATTCCTTCGACGGCGGGCATCGATGGAACGGCGCCGAAGCCTACCCGTTGCTGGCGCGAGTGCTCCAGCCCTGACCGCCGGCGCGCGGTTCACGCGCGGGCGAGTGATTCCCGCAGGTAGCGGCCGGTATAGGACTCTTCGGCCGCGGCGATATCTTCGGGGCGGCCCTGGGCGACGATGCGGCCGCCCAGCTCGCCGCCCTCCGGGCCAAGATCGATGATCCAATCGGCGGCCTTCACGACTTCGAGGTTGTGCTCGATCACCAGCACGCTACCGCCGCTATCGATCAGGCGGCCGAAGGCGTCCAGCAGGCGCGCGATGTCGTCGAAATGCAGGCCCGTGGTGGGCTCGTCGAAGATGTAGAGGATGCCGTCGCAGGAGGCCTGGCCCAGGTGCGCGGCCAGCTTGACGCGCTGCGCTTCACCGCCGGAGAGCGTGGTGGCGGACTGCCCCAGCCGCAGGTAGCCCAGACCGACGTCGTCCAGCACCTTGAGCTTCGAGACCAGCCGTGGGGTGCCGCGGAAGAACTCCATGGCCTCCCGCACGGTGAGCTGCAGGACCTCGTAGATGTTGCGGCCGTTATAGAGGACCTCCAGCAGGGCGCTCTTGTAGCGCGTTCCCTTGCACTCTTCGCAGACCAGCTCGACGTCGGCCAGGAACTGCATCTCGACCGTGACGGTGCCCTCGCCCTGGCAGGTTTCGCAGCGCCCGCCGGGAATGTTGAACGAGAAGTGCCCGGCGGTGTAGCCGTGGCGGGAGGCCTCGCGGGTGGAGGCGAACAGGCCGCGGATGAGATCGAACGCCTTGATGTAGGTGACCGGGTTGGAGCGGGGCGTGCGGCCGATGGGCGACTGGTCGATCATGATGGTCCGGCGGATGTGCCGGGCGCCCGCCACGCTCCGGCAGTTCATGCGGGAGCCGGGGTCGAAGTCGGGGACCTCCTCCTGGGCGGGCTCCGCTTCGGCCTTCTGGAGCGCCTGCATGGATTGGTAGACGACGTCGTGCACCAGGCTGGATTTGCCGGAACCGGAGACTCCCGTGATGACGACCAGCATGTCGAGCGGGATCTCGACATCGATGTTCTTCAGGTTGTGGGCGCGGGCGCCGGAGAAACGCAGCATGCGGCGGCGGTTCACCGGGCGCGGCGGACGGGCATGGAAGACGCGCTTCTCTCCGCGCAGGTAGCGGGCGGTGAGGGAGGCGGCGCCGTCTCGCAGCAGGTCGCCGTAGCTGCCTTCGTAGATGATGTGGCCGCCGTTTTCCCCGGCGCCGGGGCCGAGGTCCACGATGTGGTCGGCGCGGCGCATGATGTCGGGGTCGTGCTCCACCACCACGATGGTGTTGCCCAGGTCGCGCAGCTCGTGCAGGATGCGGACCAGGCGGCCGGTGTCGCGTGTGTGCAGCCCGATGGAGGGCTCGTCGAGCACGTAGCAGGCGCCCACCAGGCGCGAGCCGAGCGAGGTGGCCAGTTGGATGCGCTGCGCTTCCCCGCCGGAAAGCGTGGCGGAGAGGCGGTCGAGCGTGAGATAGTCCAGCCCCACGTCGTTGAGGAACTTGAGCCGCTGGCGGATTTCGATGAGGATCTTTTCGGCGATGGCGGCCTCTTCGGGTTCCAGTTCCAGGGCGTCGAAGAACTCCAGCGCTTGCCCGATGTTCATGGAAACCACTTCGCCGAGGTCGCGCCCGCCCACTTTCACGTAGAGCGCCTCGGGGCGAAGGCGCGCGCCGCGGCACTCCGGGCAGCGCGCGGAACCACGGTAGCGGCTGAGGAAGACGCGAACGTGGAGTTTGTACTTCTTGGTTTCGAGGAACTGGAAGAAATCGCGGATGGCGCCCTCGAGCACCTCGCGCTCCCGCGTCTTCAACTCGCACACCGGGACGTCGAGCGGCACCTTCCGGGCGCGCGCGGTCTTCCGGAAGTTGCCCAGCCAGGAGCGGTAGCGGGGCTTGGTCCAGGGATCCACGGCGCCGCCCTCGATGGTGGCGGTCTTGTCCGGGATGACCAGGTCCATGTCGAAGTCGAGGGTGTTGCCGAAGCCCTGACAGCGGGGGCAGGCGCCGAAGGGGTTATTGAAGCTGAACAGGCGCGGCTCGGGTTCCTGGAACTCGATGCCGCAGCGCTGGCAGGCGAACTTTTCGCTGAAGCGCAGGGGCTCGCCGCCCGAGGCGGGTTCGAAGATCACCTCGCCGGCCTCGCGGTAGCAGGTCTCGACGGTATCGACCAGGCGGGAATGAAGGTCCGGGGCGATGGCGATGCGGTCGGCCAGCACCCAGACGGGGCGCGAGAAGTCGATGTCCAGCAGGGATTCGGGCGTGGAGAATTCGAAGATGCGGCCGTCCTGGAAGAGCCGGTTGAAGCCCTTCTTGCGCAGCTCGAAGAGGTGGTCGCGGAGGGCCTGGGTATCGGGGCGCGGTTCCCGGCTGACGGGAAAGAGCACGTACCAGCGGGAGCCGGCGGGTTCGGCCAGCATGCGGCCGGCGACGTGGTCCACGGTGTCGCGCAGCACCCGCTCGCCGCACTGCGGGCAATAGGTGCGGCCGGCGCGCGCGAACAGCAGCCGGAAGTAGTCGTAGCACTCGGTGGCGGTCGCCACCGTAGAGCGCGGGTTGCGGCCGACGCTCTTCTGCCGGATGGCCACCGCCGGGGCGATACCCGCGATCTCTTCCACGTCCGGTTTCTCCATGCGCTCCAGAAACTGGCGCGCATAGGCGGAGAGCGACTCCACGTACCGCCGCTGGCCCTCGGCGTAGATGGTATCGAAGGCCAGGGAAGACTTCCCCGAACCGGAGACGCCGGTAATCACGGTGAGCCGGTTATGGGGGATGGCGAGCGAGATGTTCTTGAGATTGTGGACCCGCGCCCCGCGGATCCGGATAAAGTCTTGCACGGGGCTGTAAACCCAGTATAGCGAATGCGGCGAGCACTCCGGGTTCGCCGGAGAGGCGGGCATCCCGGGAGGTCAGAAACCCACGCCCATGAGGAGGACACCCTGATGGGGTTCGACACACCACGTGCCGCCCGGCGAGCAGTGTGTGCCTGAGCCAGCGGGTATACCGGCCCTCGAAGACAAACCGAACCGGGCCAACCCTCGGCTGGATGCCGCCGCCCGCCGTGAACCCGGCCTTCGAGTTCGACGAGGCGGACTTGCTTGTGACCTGGTAGAAAACGGGACGTCCATCCGGATCGCTTGTGACCGCGGTGCCCGTGACATCCGAGTGGGTGCGTTGCCATTCGAACGAAGGACCGGCGGACAAAAATGGGTTGAGCTTGTGCCGGTGGGGGAGAGAGTACCTGGCGACAACCGGAATCTCCCAGCCATAGCCGCGCTCCCGAACGGAGTACGGGGCGAAGGTAGCGCCGCCGGATGCATCGCGGCCAAGGCGGCGGTAGAGTGCAGCAGCCTCGATGGTCAGGCGGCTGGTGAGACGAAATTCGAGAGCCGGACCGAGCGCCCCGTGGGTGCTGCGGTCGGTCGCCTCTGGGCGGTCGCCGAGTTCCTGGTACCAGCCGGTGAACGGAAGGGCTAATTTCCCGCCCGCACCGAGGCGAGACTCCCCCGCCGCAGACGCGGGAATGGTGGATAGAGCAGAAGTACGGGCCACTGTCTCATGTCCCCTAAGACTCGTGGGGAGCGGTTTCCACTACAGCGGCCGGGTACCCTATTCGATAGTGACCAGCACGGCGCCTGCGGCCACCGTCTCGCCCTCCCGGACGGAGATGGCGGCCAGGCGGCCGCTCTTGGGCGCGCGCAGCTCGTTCTGCATCTTCATGGCTTCGATCACCAGGATGGGCTGGCCGGCGGCGACCTGCTCCCCCGGTGCGGCCAGCAGCCGGACGAGCTTCCCCGGCATGGGGGCAGTGAGGCGGGCCACTCCGGCCATGCCGCGCACACCTCGGCCCGGGCGGAACTGCCGCGGGTCGCGCACCTCGATGTCAAAGCGGCGGCCGTCTATGGTGACCACGAGCGCGCCGTTGGCGCCGGATTCGACGTAGGCTTCGTAGCTTCGGCCGCCGGTGAGGACGGAGTAGACGCCCGGCTCCGGCTGCTCGACGCCGGCGGTGCACTCCGAGCCGGAATCGAAGCGGAAGCGCCACTCCGAACCCGCGCGGGCGAGGTCCAGCGCCACTTCGCGATCCCCTATGCGCACCGTGAGCTTCATCGCAGCACCTCGTTGCGGCCGGCTTCCAGCCAGCGGGAGCGCGCGCGCCCCTCGGCCACGCCGGGGGCCTTCTTTTCGAGCGCGTGAATGGCGGCAACCAACGCGGCAACGGTTTCCTGCGCGGCGTCCGGCGGCTCTTCGGGGCGGCGCGCCAGGAACTCGTCGATGAACTCGGTGTGCAGCTCGGCCCGGCGGAAGGCGGGGTCTTCCAGGATGCTCCGGAAGAACCCGATGTTGGTCTTGATGCCGGCCACATCGTACTCGCGGAAGGCGCGGATGGAGCGCTCGATGGCCTCGGCGCGGCTGCCGGCCCACACCGCCAGCTTGGCCAGCAGCGGGTCGTAGTCGATGGGGACGGTCCAGCCGTCGTAGACGCAGCCGTCCAGGCGAATGCCCGGTCCCAGCGGCCGGGTGAGGCGGGTGATGGTTCCGGGGGAGGGATAAAAATTGTTGTGCGGATCTTCGGCGTAGATGCGGAACTCGATGGCGGCGCCGCGCCAGCTCACCTCCTCCTGGTCCAACGGCAGCGGCTCTCCGGCGGCGGCCAGCACCTGGAGCTTCACCAGGTCCAGGCCGGTCACCAGTTCGGTCACCGGATGCTCCACCTGGAGGCGGGTGTTCATTTCCAGGAAGTAGAAGTTGCCGGAGGGGTCTACCAGGAACTCGACGGTGCCGGCATTGTGGTACCCCGCCGCGCGCGCCACCCGGAGCGCCGCTTCGCCCATGCGCTCCCGCAGGCCGGGGTGTTCGGCGGCCAGCGGCGAGGGGCACTCCTCCATCAGCTTCTGGTGGCGGCGCTGCATGGAGCACTCGCGCTCGCCCAGATGGACGAGGTGGCCGAAGCGGTCGCCGATCAACTGGATCTCGACATGGCGGGGCCGGGTGATGGCCTTTTCGACGTAGAGCCGGGAATCGCCGAAGGCGTTCTCCGCTTCGCCGGCGGCGAGCGCCCAGGCGGATTCGAGTTCGTCCGGACTGCCGATACGCCGCATGCCCTTGCCGCCGCCCCCGGCCAACGCTTTGAGCATCACGGGGTAGCCGCAGGCCGCGGCTGCCCGGCGCGCCTCTTCGAGATCCGCGGCGGCTTCGGAGCCGGGTACCACCGGCACCCCGGCTTCCCGGGCGGTCTGCCGCGCCGATACCTTCGACCCCATGCGGCGCATCGACTCCGGCGAAGGCCCTATGAACACGAAACCCGCCCGCTCGCAAGCCTCGGCGAACGCGGCATTCTCGCTCAGGAATCCGTAGCCGGGGTGAATGGCGTCCACGCCGTGGCGGCGGGCGGCGTCCAGCACCGCCTCCACCCGCAGGTAGCTTTCGGCGGCGGGCGGAGGCCCGAGCCGGGCGGCCTCGTCGGCCATCCGCACGTGGAGTGAAAGCCGGTCGGCGTCGGAGTAGACCGCTACGGGCGCGATCCCCATTTCCCGCAGGGTGCGCATGATGCGCACGGCAATCTCGCCGCGATTGGCCACCAGCACCTTGCGGAACATGGAAGAGATTGTAGCAGGGCCGTCGATTGGTAGAATGATAGGAACATGGCCCTCGATTCGATCCGGGGATCGCTTAAGGCGAAAGGAGTACGGCTCACCAGGCAGCGCCAGATCCTGCTGGAGCTGATCGACAAGAGCGGCCAGCACCTGGATGCCGAGAGCCTTTTCCAGCTTGCCAAGCAGCAGGATCCCAAGATCAACCGGGTCACCGTGTACCGCACGCTCAAGCTACTGAAGGAAAGCGGCTTAGTAGACGAGCTGGACCTCATGCACCACGAAGGCGACCAGCACTACTACGAAACCCGCATGAAGCAGGAGCATGCGCACGTAATTTGCCTGCGCTGCGGGAAGGTCGAGGAGTTCTACGGCGAGCCATTGCAGCGGCTGCGCAAGCAGATCGAAACGCACTTTGGCTTCGAAGTGCTGCTGGCGCGCACCGAAGTGGGTGGCTATTGTGCGCACTGCCAGGTCCTGCGCAAGCAGGAGATGGAGCATGCCGCCGAGACGGAAGAACCGGAGCCTGCCCAGAACCGCCGGCAGGGCGCCCGGCGCGCCACCCGATGAGTTCCGCGCAGGCAGAGCCGCGGCGGCGAGCCGTGCTGGTGGTGCACGATCCCGGCGGGCACCGCCGCCGGGTGGAGATCCAGAGGTTTCCCTTCCGCATCGGCCGGCAGGCCGATAACGACCTGATCCTGCGCGACAGCCGCGCTTCCCGCAGCCATGCCCGCATCGTCTCCCAGGCCGGCGAGTACATCCTGGAGGACGCGGGCAGCCGGCACGGCGTGTGGGTGAACGGCCGGCGCGTGGAGCGGCAGCGACTCGCCAACGGCGACCGGGTCTCCTTCGGAGTTCCCGATTCCTACCAGCTCGTCTTCCTCACCGAGGGCAGCGAGATCGCCCAGGCCGTGGAGCAGGCGCAGATGGGCAAGCCCGGCGGACCCGGCAATCTCGCCAAGCTGCGCGCCGTGCTGGAGGTGGCCCGCACGCTGCAGACGGGCTTTTCGCTCGAGGACGTGCTCAGCGCGGTAGTGGATGCCGCACTGGCGGTCACCGGCGCCGAACGCGGTTTTCTGCTGCTGCGCAGCGGCGAGGACCTGGAGACACAAGTTGCGCGCGCCCGCGGCGGCTCGGCCCTGGAGCCGGAGGACCTGCGGGTGCCCCGCCGCGTGATCCGGCGGGCGCTCGACGGGCGGCGCGAGCTGCTCTCCATGAACTTCGACCCTCACGCGGCCGAAGGCGCCGGGCAGAGCGTGGCGGACCTGGAGCTGCGCAGTTGCGTCTGCGTGCCGCTGGTGCGTATCCAGACGGGCGTGCCCGAAGCCACCAGCCTGCTCTCGACAGCGGCCGAAACGGTGGGGGTGCTCTACATGGACTCGCGGGACACCGCGGCGGACCTCGGCGGCGGCAACCGGGAACTGCTCCAGAGCCTGGCCATCGAGGCTTCCATGGTGCTCGACAACGCCCGGCTGCTCGAAGAGGAGCGCGCCAAAGAGAAGATGGAGCAGGAGCTGCAGATGGCGCGCGACATCCAGCAGAGCCTGCTGCCGCGCAAGCTGCCGCTCGATGGCTGGTTCCGCGCGGCCGGCAGCAGCGTGCCTTCCCACCAGGTGGGCGGGGACTGGTTCGACGTTCTGCGGATGAACGAGGCCTGCTGGTCCGCGGTAGCGGCCGATGTCTCGGGCAAGGGCGTCAGCTCGGCGCTGCTGGCGAGCCTAATGCAAGGCATCTTTCTGGCCGTAGCGGCGCAGGTGGAAGGGGTGGAGGAACGCTTCGCGCGCCTCAACCGGTTTCTCTGCGAGCGCACCGGCGGGGAGAAGTACGCCACCGTGTTCTTCTGCGCGGTGGAGCGCGGCGGGCGGCTGTACTACGTCAACGCGGGCCACTGCGCGCCGCTGCTGGCGATTCCGGGCGGCGAACTCGAGGTGCTCGGTCCGACCGGCCCGCCGGTAGGGCTGATCGAGGCGGCGGAGTACGAATTGGGTACGGCGGCGCTCCCGCGCGGGGCCAAGATCGTAATCTACACCGACGGCATCACGGAAGCGGCCGGTCCGGAGGGCGAATTCTTCGGCCGCGGGCGCCTGCGCGAGATCGTACAGGCACACGCCGCGGCGGGCTGCACGGCGCTGCACGAGGCCATCCGCCAAGCGGTGAGCGACTTCACCGGCGACGCCCCCCAGGCCGACGATCTCACCCTGGTGGTGCTGGAATACCAAGGCGGCTAGCGCCATTGGCCCGCGCCTTGCTGTTCCCGCCGGTGTGGCGGGAATGCGCCGCGGCGTGCTGTGGTTTCTGATCGGCTTCACCGCCGGATCTTTGGCCATTGTTCTGGTGCTGTGGTTCACCACCGGCCGGGACATCCGGAGGCCCGCGGGCGCCTTCCCGGAGAGCCGGGGCGGGGCGCACCGTTCCGAACCGCCGCCCCCGCCGCCCCCGCCGCCGCGCCCGTAAGGAAGCCTGCGCCTTTGCTACCATAGAGTTCTGCGGATCGGTATCCACACTTCCAGGGCGGGGTCGCTCGAAAACGCAGCGTTCAAAGCAGCCGATCTGGGGGCCAATACCTTCCAGATCTTTTCGGCCAGCCCGCGGATGTGGCGTGCGTCCCGGCCCGGCGCGGGCGAGATTGAAGCGTTCCGAGAGGCCCGCGCGCGCTTCGACCTGAAGCCCCTGGTGATTCACGTCAACTACCTGGTCAACCTGGCTTCGGCGGACCCGGAGATCCGGGCGAAGTCCATCGCCTCCATGCGGGGCGAACTGGAGCGCGCGGGCGCCCTCGGGGCCGAGTACCTGGTGGTGCATCCCGGCAGCTACCGGGGCCGGACGCTCGAGGAAGGGGTGGCGGCGGTAGCGCTCGGATTGCAGGAGGCCGCGGCTGGCCTGGAAGCGCTCGACACCATGGTGTTGCTCGAAAATACAGTGGGCTGCGGACAGCAGATCGGCTGCCGCTTCGCGGAACTGCGCGCCATCCGCGACCTGGCCGCACGGCTCACCGATCTGCCGGTCGGCTACTGCCTGGATACCTGCCACCTGCTGGCCGCCGGTTACGATATCGCCCGTGAAGCGGGGCTCCGCAAGACCCTCGAAGAGGCCGAGCGCACGCTGGGACTGGCCAACGTTAAGGTGATCCATGCCAACGATTCGAAGATGCCGCTCGGCTCCCGCATGGACCGCCACCAGCACATCGGAGAAGGATTCATCGGCAAGGCGGGGTTCCGGCGCATCCTGGCGCATCCCAGGCTGCACTCCAAACCGTTCATCCTGGAGACCCCGCGCGACAAAGACGGCGACGACCGCCGGAATATGGAAGCATTGAAGAAGTTATGCCCGAGAAGCCGTACGACCACAACCAGATCGAACTGAAGTGGCACCGCCAGTGGCAGGACGCCGCGCTCTACAAGGCGGAGGAGAATTCCACCCGGCCCAAGTATTACGTGCTGGAGATGCTGCCTTACCCCAGCGGCACCCTGCACATCGGCCACATCCGCAACTACGCCATCGGGGACGCGCTGGCGCGCTACAAGTGGATGCGCGGCTTCAACGTGCTGCACCCCATGGGGTGGGACGCCTTCGGGCTGCCGGCCGAGAACGCCGCCATCGCCAACCGGCGGCCGCCGCGCGAGTGGACGCTCCAGAACATCGAGGCCATGAAGCGCACCCACCGCCGCTTCGCCTTCAGCTACGATTGGGACCGCGAGATCTCCACCTGCGAGCCGGAATACTACCGCTGGAACCAGTGGTTCTTCCTGCGCATGCTGGAGCGCGGCCTGGCCTACCGCAAGAAGGCGCTGGTGAACTGGTGCCCCAAGTGCGCCACCGTGCTGGCCAACGAGCAGGTGGTGGAGGGCTGCTGCTGGCGCCACGAAAGCACCCCGGTGGAGCAGCGCGCGCTGGAGCAGTGGTTCCTGCGGATCACCCGGTACGCCGACGAGCTGCTGGCCGATATGGAAAAGCTGGAGGGCGGCTGGCCCGAGCGGGTGCTGGCCATGCAGCGCAACTGGATCGGGCGCTCTGAAGGCACGGAGGTGGATTTCCGCCTGGATACGGGCGAACCGGTGCGGGTCTTCACCACGCGCGTGGATACCATCTACGGCGCCACCTGCGTGATCCTGGCGCCGGAGCACCCGCTGGCCGAGGGTCTGCTGGACGAGGCCGGGCGCGCCCGGGCCAAGGCCATGGTGGACGCCCGCGCCAACCGCGATCCCGGCGACATCGAAAAGGAAGGCTTCTTCACCGGACACTATGCGACCAACCCCTACAGCGGCGAGCAGGTGCCGGTGTGGATCGGCAACTTCGTGCTGATCGGCTACGGCACCGGCGCCATCATGGCGGTGCCGGCGCACGACGAGCGCGACTTCGAATTCTGCACCAAGTACGGCATCCCCATCCGCCCGGTGATCCGGCCCGTGGACGGGGAACTGGCGCGCGAGGGCCACTTGGAGACAGCCTTCACCGAAGACGGGGTGATGGAGAACTCCGGGGAATGGTCCGGGCTTCCCAGCGCCGAGGGCCGCCGCCGCATGTCCGAAAAGGCCGAACGGGAAGGCTTCGGCAAAGCCGCCGTCACCTTCCGGATCAAGGACTGGGGCATCTCCCGGCAGCGCTACTGGGGCACCCCCATCCCGGTGATCCACTGCGAGCGCTGCGGCGTGGTGCCGGTGCCGGATGAGCAACTGCCGGTGCTGCTGCCGCTGGACGTGAACATCACCGGTACGGGGCGGTCGCCGCTGGCCGAGGTGCCGGAGTTCGTCAACGTTTCCTGCCCGCGCTGCGGCGGCGCGGCACGGCGCGAGACCGATACCATGGACACCTTCGTCGACTCGTCCTGGTACTTCTACCGCTACTGCGACCCGCAGAACGACCGCCTGCCCTTCGACCCCGCCAAGATCGACTACTGGTTTCCCATCGACCAGTACATCGGGGGCGTGGAGCACGCCATTCTGCACCTGATCTACTCGCGCTTCTTCACCAAGGTGATGCGCGACCTGGGGCTGGTGAAAAACGACGAGCCGGCCACCCGCCTGTTCACCCAGGGGATGGTCATCGCCGAAGGCGCCAAGATGTCCAAGTCCAAGGGCAACGTGGTGGCCGCCGATATGCTCGCCGACAAGTTCGGCGCCGACACTGCGCGGCTGTTCATCCTCTTCGCCGGGCCGCCGGAGAAGGAAGTGGACTGGCGCAACGAAGGGGCCGAGGGCATCTACCGCACCCTGGGCCGCATCTACCGCTTCGCCACCCGCAACGCCGGGCGCGCGCGCGAGGGCGCCGGCGGCGGGGAGTCCGACCGCAAGGTGCTCCGCAAGCTGCACCAGGCCATCCGCAAGATTACCGAGGACTTCGAATCCCGCTGGCACTTCAACACCTCGATCGCGACCATCATGGAACTGGTGAACGTGATGTACGCCGAGGAGGCGAGGCTTTCGGGCGCCGCGCTGGCCGAGGTACTGGAAAAACTGGCGCTGCTGCTGGGGCCGTTCGCACCCTACCTGGCCCAGGAGATCTGGGACGAACTGGGGCACACGGGGCCGGTCTTCCGTCAGCCCTGGCCGGCCTACGATCCCGAGATGGCCAAGGAAGACGAGGCCGAAATCGTGGTGCAGGTGAACGGCAAGCTGCGCTCCCGCTTCCACGCCGTCTTCGGCACCCCGAAGGAAGACCTGGAGTGCCGCGCGCTGGCCGATGAAAAGATCCAGCCGCTGGTTTCCGGCAAGCAGATCGTCAAGGTGATCGTGGTGCCGGACAGGATCGTCAATATCGTGGTGCGCTGATCAGCGCGGCGCGCCGGGGAAGCTGCCCAGGCGGCTGATGAAGGCGCCGATGCGCGCGGGAGCGCCGTCGCGGTCGCGCCGCACCTGGCCGGCGTAGTCCTCGATGTCGGCGCGCAGGGCGGCCGCTTCGGCGGCTTGCGGGCCGGGGGCGCCGGCTTCGTACTCGCGCAGCGCACGGGCCGCTTCGCGCAGCGGGGCGCGCGCGGCATTGGGCTTGCCGTCGAGCGCGCGGCTGCGGGCCAGGTCCAGGTTCTGGCGCGCGCGCACCAGGGGCAGATCGCCGCTGGCGGCCTCTGTCCGGACGCTGTTCTCCACCGCCGCAAGCGAGTTATTCGCAGCCGT
>JAWLGN010000354.1:0-5039 GCA_041685075.1 Bryobacteraceae bacterium | reverse complement strand
GCGCGCGGTTTGGCGGCCGCGCGTGTCTGCTGGTTTCTCCCGGTCAACGGCGGCAGGGTCAGGGTGGTCTGGGCTCCGCCGGCCGCAGCCGCCGGGGGCTGCGGGAAACGGTAATTGGAGGGCGTGATCTCCACCTGCTCCACACGCGGCTCCACGTTCTTGGGCAGGTAGGCGAGTTCCACCGAGGTCAGCTCCGGAGAGTTGCCCGAACCGGAGGCCGCCAGCGTGGCCTTCCACTGTACGAAGCGCGCGGGCGGGCAGTTGACGCGCTCGCCCTCGGGCGTCGAGACCGGCGCCGACCAGGAGCTCCAGTTCTGGTGCGGCCGGTCCAGGTTGCCGCTCCGGGCGGCGATCCGGATGGCGCCGCCGTTGGCGTTGCCATCGAAGCTCAACCGGCCCCACTGCGAGAAGATGCCGGAGTCGAAGACCTCGCTTTCAATAGAGCCTTCGCGCTCGAGCTGAGGGCCGATTTCGAACAGCTTGCCGGTATTTCCGGTGCTGGCGAACAGGCGCCCGCCACGCCCCGCGTGGAAGCCCGTGATCTGGGTGGGGGCGCCGTTGAGCAGCGCGGTGTAGAGCGTATCGGAGTCGATGCGGTAGATGTAACCTTTGTTGCCCGTTCCCAGCAGCACGCGGCCGGCGCTGTCGAAGGCCATCGCGTAGACGATGTCCTGCGGATGCGACCAAGCCTTGCGCGGATTACCCGCCGGATCGATGCGGTAGACCTCGCTGCCGCCGGTCACCGTCACCGGCGGCGCGGCAGGCAGCGGCGCCGTGGCGGGAACCACCGGCCTCACCTGGGCTTGCGTTCCAGAACCGGCGGCCGGTGCGGGTTGCGCCGGCCGCACCGTGGCCGGCTGCACTGGCGGCAGTGCGGGCCGCGCCTGCTTGTTGCCCACCGCCGCCGCCCAGACCGTGCCGTCGCGCGCCACCGCCACGCCCGTTACCTCCCGCTTGGCCATCTGGTAGAGCACGAAGCCCTGGCCCGAGGGCGAAACGCGAATCACCAGCCCGCCGGGCTCGGTGCCCACGATCAGGTTGCCATCGCTATCCAGCGCCATCGAGCGCGCATGCGTCTCCCCGGTGGTGAAGAAAACCGAGCCTTTGCCGTTGGGCGCCACGCGATGGATCTCGCCCCGGTCGCCCGTGGCTACGAACATCTCGCCCTTGCCGTTGAAGGCAATGCCCCAGATGTACTTCGACTTGGGGTCGTAGAACTCCTCGGCCTTCCCGTTGGCGGGGATACGGTAGACTTTGCCGTCGGGCGAGGTGGCCGCGTAGAGGCGGTCCTTGCTGTCCACGGCCAGGGCGTGCACCTCCAGCCCTTTCAGTTCCGCGATCACCTTCTTCTCGCCGCGAGGAGTGAGCCGGTAGATTTTGGCCTCGGGGCCGCCGCCGGCGTAGAGGTTTCCCTTGGAGTCCTCCGCCATGGCCCAGAGATAAGCGGCCGAGGTGTCGTATAGCTCCTGGAAGCGCGGCGCCAGGGTCAGCAGCCCGTCGCTGCGCAGCGACAGGTTCTGTACCACGCCCTTGTCGAAGTCGGCGTACTCGGTCTGGGTCCAGGTGCGCGTCTCGCCGGCGCGGGCGATGGCCGCAGAGGCGAACAGAATCAGCGCGCAGCAGGCGCCCCTGCTGAGGCTGCGGTAGGATTCTTGTTGCATCGATCGTCTATTTCACTGTGATCTTCAGGCTGTAACTCCCGGACACGACGTAGTCGAAGGGCAGGGCCATCTGTTCCGAGGCGGTCTCCGGAGAGGTGATCATGCCGCGGCTGGAAGCGCGCGCGGCCTGCATTACGTTCAGCACCGAAGAGGGCAGGCTGGGCAGCTTCTTATCCTCGAAGTAGGCCGTGGGACTGGGCTCCACCAGCGAGACGTACAGCTTGTTGTTGCTGCGTTCCTGGTTCATGAGGGAGACCGTCTGCGGCAGGTCCATGAAACGGTTCAGCGATCCGGCCATCTTCTGGACGCGGTTGATCGTATCGGCGTCGCTCAGCAGGATGCGGTGCTGCCCCTTGGGCAGACTGAGCGGGATTTTCACTTTGAACTCGCGCTCGATGCGCTCGCCGCGGTAGGGCCGGAGAAAGACTTTCACCGGCACCTCGTCGCCGGCGCGCACTTCGGGGTCCGCCACCCAGGCATTCTCGATGGCCGCCACGCGCCGCTCGGGGATGAGATCCACGGTCACGTCCACCCGCCGCACGTCAGGCGTCTTCACCGCGTTCAGATACAGGCGGTTGAACTTGTCGCCCCACCACCCCGCCAGCAGCATGGTGGCGGGAACCGGCAGCTCGCCGGAAGCCTGCATGGTGGAGAGCGAAATCTTTCCCTGCCCTTGCAATTCCACACTGCCGCTCAGCCGGTAGGTGGCCTCTTCCATGGACTCATTCAGCGCGGAGATGGAGTTGAACAGCGTCACCATCATCAGGTAGGGGGTCCACTTCTGCTGCACGAAGACGTTGAAGCGCAGGTCGCGTTCCTTGCGCACGCTGTTGTTGTTATCGAACGAGCGCACCTTCACGCCCACCGGTATCATCCGGGCGGACTCCCCAAGCATCCCCATGATGCCGCTGTGGCGGTCCTGCCGCAGGGTGCCTACGAACTCGGTGGCATTGGCGATCTTGTTGGGCTGGAAGGCCGAGGAGAGGGTCATGAGGACCTCGCCCTTGGCCATCGGCATGTTCACCGGCCCGAGATTGAAAAACGGATGTCCGAAGGCCAGCACGCGCTTGCCGTCGTTGTAGGTGACGGTACCCATGCCGGTCATGCTCATGTCGCCGGAGACCAGCACGCCGGCCACCGCGTCGCCGGGCTTCAGGGCATTTTGCCAGCCGGGCGCCGGCTTGGCATCGTAGATGGCGCCGCCCGCCCCGCCCTGCACCACGTTGACGCCCAACTGCCGGAAGAAGGGGCCGAACTCCCGCAGGGTCTCCTCTGTGAATCCGGAGAGCGTCAGGGGCGTTTCGATGGGAACCATGGAAGGAAACCGCTGCTCCGGCGCCACCGACGCCCCGGCGGCCACCACCTGCGCCAGGACTTCCCCGGGCAACTCCGCCGCCTGGGTCTCCCGCACGCTCTTGCCCGGCGTGCGTGCGTCCGATGGCCGGCTGTCATCGAACTCGTTGATTTCCAGCATCAGTTCGATAGGGGTGATGCCGCAAATCGCATCCGGGGAGAAGACGCTCAGCCGCAGAGCCACCGCGCCGATGAGTTTCCCGTCCACATACACCGGGCTGCCGCTCATGCCGCCCGCCACGTTCGTACGGGCCGCTTTGCCGCCCATCTTTGCCAGGATGACGTCCTGCTTGGGTCCCCAGGCGTTCTTCCAGACCCCGATGATCTCCACCGGGACTGCCTCCGGCTGCATGCCGGAGAAGACCGTCCAGGCGGTGCCTTTCATCCCGGGCTTCAACTCGGAAGACTTGAGGACTTCGACGGGTCCCGCCTGGGGGCGGACCTGGGGTGCAGTGTTAGCCGCTGTGGCGTTACAGGCGAGGGCCGCGATAGAGAACAACACCGCGGCAAGGCGCAAATTCATTGAGTGACCGGCTCCGTTGTAACCATTGTACTATGGGCTGCCCAAAGCCCCGAATTTCCGGGCCTGCCGCGGCTAGGCGCCGGCGGCTTTGCGGCGGGCCAGCAGAGCGGCCAATTCCCCGCATTCCAACGAAAGAGCCGCAAATTGCGCGGGGTCGAGCGACTGGAAACCGTCCGAAAGGGCCCGCTCGGGATTGGGATGGACCTCTACAATCAACCCCGCGGCGCCCGCCGCCACCGCCGCCAGTGCCATGGGGTGTACTTTGTCGCGCCGGCCGGTGCCGTGGCTGGGATCCACCAGGATGGGCAGGTGGCTGAGCGCCCGGACCGCCGGCACCACGCTCAAATCCAGGGTGTTGCGGGTGTGGTCGGCAAAGGTACGGACCCCGCGCTCACAGAGCACCACCTGGTAGTTGCCTTCGGAAAGGATGTATTCGGCCGCCATCAGGAACTCGTCCAGCGTCGACGAGGGCCCCCGCTTGAGCAGCACGGGTTTGCGGGCGCGCCCGGCGCGGCGCAGCAGCGAGAAGTTCTGCATATTACGCGCGCCGATCTGTATGCAGTCGGCGTAGCCGGCCACCAGGTCGAACGTATCGGTATCGACGGCTTCGGTGACGATCCCCAGGCCGGTAGCGTCGCGCGCCTCGGCCAGCAGCTTCAATCCCTCCTCCCCGAGGCCCTGGAAGGCGTAGGGCGAAGTGCGGGGTTTGTAGGCGCCGCCGCGCAGGAGAGTGGCGCCCGCCTCTTTGACGGCGCGCGCCGCGGCCAGAATCTGCTCCCGGCTCTCCACGGCGCAGGGGCCTGCACAGAGCACCAGCTCCGGCCCGCCGATGGCGGCGCCGGTCACCTGCACCACGGTATCCTCCGGTTTCACCTCGCGGCTCACCAGCTTGTAGGGCTTCGAGACCGCGATGGCCTCGGCCACGCCGGGCAGATCTTCAAATTCGGCGCTGTCTAACGAGCCGCGGTTGCCCGTAATACCGACGGCGGTGCGCTGCGCACCGGGAATGATGTGGGGGCGCAGCCCCAGGGATTCGATTTTCCGGCAGACCGCGGCGATCTCCTCTTCGCCGGCCTGCGCGCGCATGACGACGAGCAAGCGGATAACCTCCGCGCATAGTGTAGCAACCGGCGCGTGCCGACCCGCGCCCCGCTATGATGGCTCTTATGGCCGAAAGCGCGAAGGGGCCGCGCGCGGGATCCGGCGCGGTCCTGGTGGCCGCCGGTATTCTGCTGAGCCGTCTGGCGGGACTGGTGCGGCTGCGCGTCTTCGCCCACTTCTTCGGCCTGCGCGCCGACGCCGCCGACGCCTTTAACGCCGCCTTCCGCATCCCCAACTTCCTGCAAAACCTTTTCGGCGAAGGCGTGCTCTCGGCATCGTTCATCCCGGTCTATGCCGGATTGCTGGCCCGCGGCGACGAGCGCGAAGCCGGGCGCGTGGCGGGCGCCGTGGCGGCCCTTCTGGCGGTGTTGATTTCGCTGGGTGTGCTGGCCGGCGTGCGG
>JAWLGN010000353.1:0-5073 GCA_041685075.1 Bryobacteraceae bacterium | reverse complement strand
GGAGGCGGTTCCCGCGGCCACGCCCCAGCGAACGGCGTCCGCGGGATCGCCGTCGCGCCGGATGGCCCAGGTGTAGGCGGCGGCCAGCGCATCGCCCGAACCGATGGGGCAGACCGCATCCACGCGCGGCGGCAGCGCTTCGATCATGCCGCCGGCAAAGGCGCCCACCGCGCCGCGGCTGCCGAGCGAGAGCACCACGGATTCAACGCCCATGGCGCGGATGCGCCGCGCAGCTTCGAGGAAATGGGTGCGGGTGAGCAGCGCGCGGTTGAGCAGCCGTTCGGCCTCCTGCTGGTTGGGCGTTACGACCGTGGCGCCGGCTTCGATGCCCTGGCGCAGCGCATCGCCGTCGGCATCCACCAGGGTATTGACCCCCATGCCCCGCGCGATGCCTACCAGCTTGGCGTAGAACCCCGCGGGCACTCCCGGAGGCAGACTGCCGCCCATGATCAGCCATTGAGCGCCTTCGAGGCGCGCGCGCACGGCCTCCTCCACGCCGGCCAACTCGTCCGCGTCCACCCTGGGACCGGCTTCGTTCAGGTTCACGGTGAGCCCGTGCTTGTCCGTGATGGTGAGATTGGTGCGGATCTCGTTGCGAATGTGCACCACCACCACGGGGAAACTGCAGCAGCCCAACAGCGCCTCCAGCCGCTTGCCCGTGGCGCCGCCGGAGGTGATGACCCCGAGGGTCGAGCCGCCGAAGGAGTGGATCACGGTAGAGGCGTTGATACCGCGCCCGCCCGGCGACTCGCCGCTCGAAAGCACGTAGGCACGGTCTTCGAATGCCAGGCGGTCCACGGTAAGGACCTTATCGATAGCCGGATTGAGAGTAAGGGTGACGATCAAAAAAACATTATAGCCGCCGGCCGATGCGCCGCAGCGAGATCAGTGCGGGCCGTGCGGATTCGGGCGGCGGAAGAGGCTGGCGCCGGTGAGGATGGCGATGCCGGCCAGAATGACGATGCCGACCCCGATCCACTCTCTGGGCACGTTCAGCAGGTGGGCTCCCATCGCAAGCCCCGTGATCAGGACGATGAACCCCACGATGTAGAGCAGATACCACATAGTTCACCCCCGCCGGTAAGCGGTGCAAGGGGTGTGCCAGTGGGCGATTGGGGACCGACGGGGCGGCGCTCCGGCCGCCCCGCCGGCCGGGTTAGAAGCTCACCTTCAGGGACAGGACCCAGGAACGCGTGGCGTCCTGGTCGGTGATCTGGCCGAAGGTGGAGCTGGTGGGGGTCATCGCCGGGGCGAACAGGTTGGGATGGTTCCAGGCGTTGATGCACTCGGCCCGGAACTGCGTGGTCCAGCGCTCGGTCATCCGGAAGTTCTTGAAGAGCGAGAAATCCCAGCGCGCCTGGCCGTCGGCCCGCAGGTTGCTGAACCGCAGCGGGGAGACCCGGATGTTGGAGGCCAGTTGCTGGCTGCTGACGCGGTTGAAGCCGGCATCCACGTTGAACCAACGGTCCACGCTGCGCTGGCTCTTGGGGAGCAGCACCTGGGTGGAGTCGCCGGTGAACAGGGTCCAGACATCCGGCCAGGTGAGGGGCGCGCCGCTCTGGCGCTGCACCATGCCGTTGAGCTGCCAGCCGCCGGCGATGAAGTTCACCACCGGGTGCCATTGCGAGCCGAAGTGCTTGTCGCGGCCGAAGGGCAGCTCATAGATGCCGCTCATCACCAGGCGGTGCGTGCGGTCCTGGCCGGAGACGGACTCGTAGGGGAGCAGATCCGTGGGGTTCAGGAAGCCGTCCGCCGCCATGGTCTTGGCCCAGGTGTAACCGAAGTTGAAGGTATAGCCCCTGCTGAAGCGCTTCTCCGCGCGGAGCTGGAGGGAGTGGTACCAGGAGTAGCCCACCGGCTCGCTGATGTTCACGTTGCCGAAGTGCGGGAAGGGCCTCAGCAGGTTGGCGCGGGTGATGTTGGCGCCGTAGATCGGGTCGGTGCCCCGCAGGGGATTGGGGAACGACTGGTTCAGGTAGCTGATGGTCGCCTGGTCGCGCACCGGAGACGTGCTCAGGTACTCGGCCGGCGTGGCGTTGAAGTTGCGGGTGACCGGCAGGCGCGTACCGCGGTTGCCCACGTACGTGGCTTCGGCCATGAAGCCGCCGCCGAGCAGGCGCTGGACGCCGAAGGACCAGCGCTGCATGTAGGGAGAGAGCAACTTCCCGGGGAAGGCGCTGATCGACTGGCCCAGGTTGGTCTTCAGACCGCCGGCCGCGCCCAGCGGCGCGATGAGGCCGTTGGGGAAGGGGTTGGCGAGCGTGGCGACGTAGCTGACGCCGCTATCGAGCGAGGCCTGGATAGGGGTGCTCTGGCTGAAACCCGTCTGGGTGGAGTTGAGGTACGACAGCCCGACGGTGTCGTAGAAGATGCCGTAGCCGCCGCGCAGCACGGTCCTGGGGGTAACCTGGTAGGCGAAGCCGATGCGCGGCATGAAGTTGTTCTTCTCTTTGGGGGCGATTCCGCGCGGCTTGCCGTCCACGCCGGCGAAGGTCAGGCCGCCCATGAGGCGGAAACGGTCGGCGGGAAGTTCGGGGATGGGGTTGACGTAGTTGGCGCGCGCCTGGGCGTCGATGGGGTTGACCTGATCGAAGGCGAACTGCGCCACCGAGCGGTTGTAGCGCTCCGTCACCGGGCTTTCAATCTCCCATCGCACCCCGATGTTGACCGTGAGCCTGGGGGTCACCCGGATATCGTCGTGGATGTACAGGCCGAGGTAGTTCTCCTGCTGCGCGTAGCTGTCGCTGCGGTCCATGAAACCGCCCGGCACTCCCAGGAGGAAGGAGGCGATCTCGCCGCCGAGCGTGGGCGCCGCGTTGGTGTTCAGCGGGCCGCGGGTGTAGCTGCTGTCGAAGGTAAACCGGGGGGTGACGGAGTTGGTGTAGGTATCGCTGAACTCCCGGAAATTGCGGAACTCGGCGCCGAAGCGGATGCTGTGCTGGCCGCGCAGCTTGGTGAAGTTGGTGTTCACCGACTGGATGATGGCGGACCAGCGCATGTCGTTGCCGTTGGCGTTGAGGGAGGTGAAGGGGCTGACGTCGACGCGCGGAAACACCGTGCGGTCTTTGTCGGGAATGAGGTTCAGGAAATTATCCGAGAAACCCAGGGTGGAGTGGTCGAAGGGGCGGCTGAGCCGGTAGGAGGAGCCCCAGCGGTAGGTGAAGCCGTAGCGGACGTTCATGAAGAAGCTGGGGTCGAAGATGTAGACGTCGTCGACGGCCAGGCCGTCCTTGTCCTGGTTGTACATCATGCCGTCGTAGTTGTTCAGGAAGCGCTTATTGGAGATGCTGTAGAAGCCCTCGCGCATGACCCGCACGTACATGCGGTGGTTAGAGCTGAAGGCGTGGTCGAGGCGGCCCAGGTGGGTCCAGACGGGGAAAGGTCCGGCGTAGCTGGTGAACCAGTTGTTGCGGAACTCGCGGTTGCCCGGCTGGTTGGGCATCGGCCAGAAGTCCATGATTTTGCGGGCCACGGGATCGATGCGGCTTTCCGGGATGATGTTGCCGGCGATGGGCTGGCGGCGGAAGGTGCCGCCGGGTTCGGCCACGGTGGAGAAGGGATCGTAGACCTGGTAGCCGGAGCCCAGGGCGAGCAGCCCGGAAAGGTCGCCCCGGCGCATCTCCGCGGTGGGGACGGTGTTGGTGTAGTCGTAGGAATACTTGACCTCGTTTTCCTCGAACAGGTAGAAGAAGAAGGTCCGGTTGGCGCCGTTGTAAAGCTTGGGGATGCGGACGGGGCCGCCCAGGCTGAGGCCGTAGCGGTGGTCCTGGTAGGGCGGGACTTCCTGGCCGGCGCGGTTCTGGAAAACGGTGGGGGTGTCGAAGATGCGGTTGCGGGCGAACCAGTGGACCTCGCCGTGGAGGTCGTTGGTGCCGCTCTTGAGACTCACGTTGACCAGGGCGCCGGCGACGTGGCCGATGGAGGCGTCATAGGAGACGCTCTGCACCTTGAACTCCCCGACCGACATCTGCGGGGGCACGAAGACGATGCCCTTGTCCATGGTGTTGGGCACGCCGTCGATGGTGAATTCGTTGGTCTGGCCGGCGCCGTCCATGGAGAAGGATCCCTGGGCGCCGGGCGTGCCGACATAGCGCACCCGGAGGTTGGTGTTGTTGACGATGCCATTGGCCATGAGGGCCAGGTTGTAGGGCGCGCCGCCGAAGGAGGGGAGTTCGGCGATGCGGCGCTCATCGACCACCTGGCCGAGGGAGGCGTCCATGGTTTCGAGCAGCGGGGTTTCGGCGGTGACCTGCACGGTTTCGGCCTGGCTGCCGACTTCCAGCCGGACCTCGACCTGGACGTTATCGCCGACCCTGACTTCGATTCCCTGCCGGACGAATTTCTTAAAGCCGGGCATCTCCACCTCGACGGTGTAGGTGCCGGGGATGAGGTAGGCCAGGACGTAGTTGCCCGCCTCGTTGGTGCGGGAAACGGCGGGGACCCCGGTGGCGACGTTGACGGCGCGGACTTCGGCATTGGCGACCACGGCGTCGGTGGGGTCGGCCACCCGGCCGACGATGGCGCCGCGGGCGTCCTGCGCCGGCAGCGGTGCGGGGGCGATGAGTGCGCCGGCGGCGATCGCCAGCGCGGTACAGACGGACTTCAGGAAAAGGTTGCGGGTTTTTGTGGGCGGCGCGGCCGGCGCGTTGGCCGGCGCCTTCGGGCAGACGAGGGCGTCCGCCGCAGTCCAGGGGGACCGCTCTACGCGGGCGGCATTTCCGCAATTGCGCATCGACATAATTCTCTCCCGTGAGGCCGGCTTGATGAAGGCCTCGACATTCTGCATTGGGTGTTTCCTCGCGAGGTTGGATCAGTTATACAACGGCCTACGGTGGGGATCAAAGAAGATTAGCGATTCGAGAGGCGGACTTCTTTCATGCTGCAAAAAACTCGTGTGGCGGGGCGGCGGAGATCAGGGCGGCGGCGCGGCGGAGATCAGGGCGGCGCCGCGGCGAGGGGCGGTGGGGCGGCGGCGGCCAGGTGGAGGAGCGGCGGGGGTCAGGCGGCGGGGCGGCGGGGTTCGGACGGCGGGGCGGCGGGGTTCAGGCGGCGGCGGGGCGGCGGGGTTCGGAC
>JAWLGN010000352.1:0-5093 GCA_041685075.1 Bryobacteraceae bacterium | reverse complement strand
GTTCGGCCCGCGTGTGTAGCCATTGTTGAAGCTGTAGTTGCCACCCAGGTCGATGCCGCGGTCCTGCCGGACGCTGTGGAAACGAACGTCGGCGCCGAATTTCAGGGTGTGGTTGCCGGAGATCTTCGTCGCGCTCCCCTGGAAGGAGTGGACGATGTAATCGAACGTGTTGATGCCGTTGGCCCAACCCTGACCGGAGTAGCCGCTGGCGCTGATGCCGGGATAGTTGGACAGCTTGGCCGCGCTTTGCACGGAGGAGGGGAATCCCAGGGTGGTGAGATCGATTTCGCCAAGCGAGCGGCTGGGCTCGTCGGTGGTGCGCTGGGTGAATCCGTAGCGGGCGTTGATCAGCAGCGTGGGGGAGGCGGTGTAGACATAGTCGCCGGTTCCGGAGTAGACCTTCTGGCGATTGTAGGCGCTGCCGGGAGAGGCTTCGTTGCCGTACCAGTCCGGCGAAGACGGGTCGACCTGGTTGTAATAGAAACGCCCGTAGACCTTGTGGCTGTCGCTGAGCATGTGGTCGATGCGGACGCCGCCGGTGTCGTCGTTGGTCTTTCTGGCGGCGGTGGCGAAGTAGTTATTGACGTAGCCCGGCCGGTTCGGCAGGGGGTACTTGCCGGCGATGTTGGCGCCCACGGGATTGATCCGCTCGCCGGGAATGATGTTGCCCGGGAAGGGCTGGCGGATGGGGTTGCCGCCGACGATTTGGGTCGTGAGCGGATCGTACAGGGTGATGGGGCCCACCGGATTGACGACCTGGGAGAAATTGCCGGCGCGCATGTCCGCGGTGGGAACGGTGCCGTTGAATACCGCGGGGTTGCGGACGCGAGTCCCCTGGTAGTTGAAGAAGAAGAAGCTTCTATCCCTCTGGAACGGGCCGCCGACGGTGCCGCCGAACTGGTTGCGCTTGAAGCTTTCCAGAGGCACGCCGTTGCGGTTGGAGAAGAAGTTGTTGGAATCCATGGCGGAGTTCCGGAGGTACCAGAAGAGGCTGCCGTGCAGCTCGTTCGTGCCGGACTTGCTTACCGAGTTGATCAGCCCGCCTCCGCTGCGGCCGAACTCGGCGGCGAAGGAGTTGGTCTGCACCTTGAACTCCTGGATGGAGTCCACGGGAATGGGCATGCCGAGGATGCCACGGCCGGGCCAGACGCCCGGGGTGGTGTTGGGCGAGCCGTCCAGGAGAAACTCGTTCTGGCCGGCCCGCGAACCGCCGGCGCTGAACTGATTTGCGGCGGAGTAGCTTTCCGGGTCCCAGTTGCGTCCGGGGATGACGCCGGCACTGAGCCCGAGCAGACCGAGAGCGGTACGGTTGTTCAGCGGCAAATCAAGGATCTGCTGGTTCTCAATCACCTGGCCCACTGAAGAGGTGGCGGTCTGTAACAGCGGAGCCGTCTGGACCACCTCGATCGACTCGGCGACATCTCCCACCTGCAACTGAAAATCGATGCGGGCTACCTGGTCCACCTCGATGCGGATGCCGGACCGGCTGACGGGCCGGAAGCCATCGTGCTGCGCGGAGACCTCATACATGCCGGGGCTGAGCAGGGGGACGGTATAGGCGCCGGCTTCGTTGGTCAAGGTGTTCTGGATGATGCCGGTCCCCTGGTTCACCACGGCGATCCTGGTTCCGGGGATGACGGCTCCTGTCGTGTCGGAGACGCTCCCGCTAATCTGACCTGTTTGCGCGTATGCCGCGCAGGCGAAAAGCGCGGCCAAGGCGAAGGCGGATACGTGACAGCGTTTCATGGTCTAGTTGTTTCCTTCCTGGCGGTTTGCCTCCGGGACCGCCGGCGGGCCCGCTAACTGAAGATGAACCAGAGAGCGGGCGGTAGCGAGGCTGGACTCTCCCAGGGACAACGCGTTGCGCAGTGCTTCCAGCGCGCCGCCCTGGCCGGGCACGGCCTGGCTGGAGTCGCCGGACGCGGAACCATAGATACTCACCGGCGAGTCACCGGCGAAAAACGCCATGACCAGCCGGTGCAAGGCGTGTGCGTGTTCAAAAGGCGTGTGGCAGGCTTCCCGCCAGTTGCGGGGCGTGGGCAACACGGGCACCGGCTCGCCTGCGGGCAGCTCGAATGCGCGCTCGAGATGGCGAAAATGCCGCTGGAGGGCGTTCAGGTGGTCCTCGGCCATCGACTCCAGCAAGGAGCGCCGGGAGAGGGGAAGGCTCTCCGGGCGGGAAAAGCGCTCCGCCACCCACCGCAGTGCCCAGGCTTCGGCGAGTTGGGCCTTCGAGGTCGAAACGACGTCGTTCAAAAAGGCGTTGAGTTCCTGGCGGGAGGCATACCGTTGGGCCAGGTACTCGTCGAGCGGCGTCTTGCCCCGGGTGGAAACCACGATGCCCGGGGCGGACTCTCCGGAGGCTTCAGCGATTTTGGCGACTTCCAGATCGATGCGCACCCAGGAATGCCCGGCGAACTCGTCGAGGGCGGCGGCCACCTGCCGGCTCCGCGACTCGGAGGCGAACCTGCCGGCCACCTCGATGCCCGCGGCCGTGCGCCGAACCGTTACGGGGTCGCCCAGGCAGGCGCCGATGCGGTGGAGCAGATACCAGACCTCCACCTCCAGCAGATCGAGTTCTTCGGGATGCGGCAGCAGCGGTGGCGCGGGTGCAATGCGGGGCGGCACGCCGAGAGGAATGGGCCGCAAGGGTTCCCGCTTCGCAACAAACTCGGGAACCGTGGGGGTGAACACCGCCGCCGGAATCCACTCCGGCGGCACGACGGTTTCGCTTTCCATCACCAGGCGAAACTCGGCCGCCTGACCGTCCCGTTCGAAGCGCAGCGCGGCAAAGCGCGGGCGATTCGTGCGGCGGTCGAGTTCGAGAATGGCGGTGGCGATGCCGTTGCGACCGCCCCGTTCGGCAATCAGCCGGGCGGTCTCTGCCGTCTGCCGGAGCTGGAGCCGGACACCGTCACGGCCGGCGAACTCGGCGAACTCCCTGCTGAATGCGACAGCGCGCCAGTCCTTGTTCTGGAGCCACTGGAGAAAAGCGGCCTCCAACCGGTAGATATCCATGCCGTGGCGCGGCAATTCGGAGAGGAAGACGACGGTGCCGGATTGCGGCCGGCCGGCCAGGGGGCGCGGCTCCACCGCCGGATCGTAGAAATGGCTGCCCTGAGCGGACCGCCAGTGCGCGTAGCGAAGACCGGAGCTGGGATAGCTCCACCGCAGTGCGGCGCGCTGTTGGGGCGGATGGGACCAAACCTCGAGGCGGCTGATGCGCCGGCGGTTACGGGGCCGCAGTTCGGCTACCTCGACCCGGATCACCTGGTGCACCGCGCCAGCGACCTGGTGCAGGTGGGCGTCCGAATCGAGCGCGGCCCGGGTGAGTTGCGCGGCGGGATTGGGTGGTGTTTCCGCGGGCGTGGCGGTCCAGAGCCGCCAGCCGGCCAGCGCCGCCGTCAGCAGCAGGCCGGCGGCCGCGAACCGCCAGCGCAAGGAAGCTGCCAGCAGGTAAAACCTCGGCTCGGAACCGCGGCCGCCGCGCCCGGCAGGGCCGTGGACGAACCGCCGGCAGCGCTGACGGGAACGCTCGATGTCGGCTGGTGGCAGGTAGGCCTGGTTAGCCCACGCCTCGCTCAACCGCCGCACCTGGTCCTGAAGCTGCATGGCGCGCGCCCGGCATTGCCAGCAACGCTTGAGGTGGCACTCGACCTCGGCGTGCTCGGCCGCCGTGAGTTCGCCATCCAGATGGGCGATCAACTGCTCGTCACTGGCGTGTGTAGAGCGCTCTTCCATCTGTCTTCCCCGGACTCGCACCGGGCGTTGTTTCGGGCGCGCGGCAGACCGCCTGCATCTTCTTCATCGCGCGGGCAAGCAGCGTCTTGACCGTTTCCCTGGAAATGCCCAATGTGCGGGCGATCTCCTCGTAACGGCAGCCTTCGAGGCGCAGCAGAACCACCTCCTCCTCGCGCGGGCTGAGGCAGGCGAGGAATCGCGCGATGTCGTCCAGGTCCCCGTTGGCCTCGACCCGCAAGACCGGGAAGAGAGCCGCGGCAGCCTCGCTGTCCATCGCATCGATCGACTCGAAGCTGATGCCCCGGTCCCGATCGCGATAGAGCGCCTTGTTGATGGCGCGCTTCACGACCACCAGGGTCCAGGCCTGCGGGCTGTCAATACGGATCCCGCGCAGCAGCTCCGAGCACAGATCACAGAACGACTGCTGGACGAGATCCTGGGCCAGGTCAAGGTTGCCGGTGATGCGGGCGGCGTACCGCACCAGGCCCGCGTACCAGGACTGGTGCAGGCCGTCGATCAGCCTGCACACGTCCGCCCGCGTCATTGTGCCTCCGACCCCATCCATAAAAGTATAGAGTCGATTTGGCGAGAGTCGGGGGACAGAGCAGCGCAGCGTGCCTATCGGTCCGGGACGAATACGGGCGAGAGTTCAATGTGGCGCGGCGGGAGAGGCGGTGGATCCGCCACCACCGTCCGCAACACCCCTCGTTCGTGCTGCCACCAGCCGTAGAAGCTGCGGCCGGGTGTGTAGCGGACGTGCAACGGCAGCCACCCGGCGGAACCCGGTGCCTCCGGCTGGGCGCCGGGCAGCGCGCCGACGGGCGAAACGTTCACGCAGCGCGTGTCGAGCCGGAGCCCCGCGCGCAGCGCCTTCAGGGCGCTCTCCTTGCCGCTCCAGAGCAGGGCCACCAGCCGCGCCCGGTCGGCCGCGGGCGCCCGTGCGACCAGCGCCTGCTCCTCGCGAGTGAAGAAATCCGCCAGAAACGCCGCGCTGTGCGGTTCAACCAGTTCCAAATCGCAGCCCAACGCCGCTTTGCACGGCATGACGGTACAGAGCGCGAGCCCGCCGCGATGGCTGATGGAGACTGAAACCCCCGCGGGCCGGTTGCCCACGAACGCCTCGGGGGCACCGCCGGGCTCCGGCAGCAGGCAGAGTTCCCGGAAGGCGTGGAAATCCGAGAACAGCTTGAAGTAGGCGGCCAGGGCCCGCTTGGCGGACCAGCGTCCCAGCCGCCAGTCGGCGCGGCGCCGCGGGACCGGCATGCGCTCCAGGACGGCGATCTCGTCGGCGCACAACCAGCCGTCGCCATCGGGCACGTCGCACTCCGCCTGTTCCAGCCAGTAGAGCTCCA
>JAWLGN010000351.1:0-5094 GCA_041685075.1 Bryobacteraceae bacterium | reverse complement strand
GTCATCGCCGCCATGGAAATGGCGATGCTTGCGAGAGAGCCGATGCGGCGCTCCGGCGGCGGCACGATTGTCAACCTCAGCTCCATCGGCGGCATGGTTGCGCTGCCGTGGTCCACCATGTACTGCGCATCGAAGTCCGCGGTGAACGCTCTGAGCGAAGGGCTGTACAGGGAACTGCGGGGGGGAGGGCATTCACGTGATGCTGGTGGTGCCCGGCATCGTGCGGACGCCCTTCCGGCGGCACGTGCTGGCGGGCGAGGCGCCCGAGGGCGTGATGCGGATCCGCCACATGATCTCCCCGGAGGCCCTGGCCGCGGCGGTGGTCTCGGGTATCGAGCGCAAGCGGCGAAGAGTGCTGCTGCCCTGGCCGGGTTATGTCTTCGCCGCGCTCAACGCGTTGTTTCCCTCCATCATCGACTGGTATTGCGATCGCAAACTGGCGGGCCGGGCGGCCGGGTCCCGTGCGGCGCGCAGGGTCCCGGCCTCTCCGTTCCGACAGTCTGCAATAGCCGCTACCGCACCGCTGCATTGGTCCGGGCGGCGCCATGTTCCGGCACCCCCAGCTTGCGCAACAGCGTCATCATGGGGCACCAGTTGGTAAAGGCCGACTGGAGCAGGTTCGCCCCCACGAAGGCGGTGAACAGAAACCAGCCCGGGTGCACGTAGTAGCCCAGCGCCACCGTGCCGATGACGAACGTACCCGCAATCAGGCGGAGGCTGCGTTCGATGGACATGCTTTTTCCCTCCTGCGATTGACCATGAAGTAAACGATCGGGACGGTCATGCGCGACAGCAGCAGCGAGGCGATCTCGCCGGCCATAAGGGCAATGGCCAGTCCCTGGAAGATGGGGTCGAACAGAATCACCGCGGCCCCCACCACCACCGCGGCGGCGGTCAGAACCATGGGCCGGAAGCGCACCGCTCCGGCGTCGATCACGGCCTCATCGAGCGGCATCCCTTCCTTCAGGCGCAGCTCGATGAAGTCCACCAGGATGATGGAATTCCGCACCACGATGCCGGCGCCGGCGATAAACCCGATCATGGAGGTGGCGCTGAAGAAGGCCCCCATCGTCCCATGCGCCGGCAGAATGCCCACCAGCGAGAACGGAATCGCCACCATGATCACCAGCGGGGTGATGAAGGACTGGAACCAGCCCACCACCAGCCCATAGATCAGCACCAGCACCGCGGCGAATGCCAGGCCGAGGTCGCGGAAGACCTCGTAGGTGATGTGCCACTCGCCGTCCCACTTGATGGCGTACCGGCCGGTGTCGAGCGGCTGCCGCGCGGTGTACTGCTCGATGGCGTAGCCCTCCGGCATTTTGATGGAGCCGATCTTCGGTCCCACGTTCAGGATGGCGTAGACGGGGCTTTCCATGGCCCCGGCGACGTCCGCGGTGACGTAGGTGACCGGCATCAGGTTCTTGTGGTAGATGCTCTTCTCCATCACGGTTTCTTCGAAGCGCACCAGCTCGCCGAGCGCCACCGAACGCCCCGAGTGGTGGCCCTGCACCTTGAGGGCGCGGATGCGCTCCAGGTCGCTGCGCGAGGCGCGGTCGAGCCGCAACGTGATGGGCACGTCTTCGCGCGCCTGTTCGGCGTGCAGCAGGCCGGCGCTGTAGCCGCCGGAGGCCAGCGCCATGGTGCGGGCGATCTCCTCCTCGGAGATGCCGTGCAGCGCGGCCTTTTCTTTATCGACCAGCAGGCGGTGCTTGGGCTGGGCGTCCTCGACGTACCAATCCACGTCCACGATGCCGCCGGTGTTTTTGAAGATGTCGCGAATCCGGCTGGCCAGCGCGATCTGGCCCTCCTGGTCGGGGCCGTAGACCTCGGCCACCAGGGTCTGGAGCACGGGCGGACCGGGGGGCACCTCCGCCACCTTGATGCGCGCGCCGTAACGCTCGGCCACGGGTTGCAGCCGGTTGCGCACGGCTTTGGCGATATCGTGGCTCTGCGCCTTGCGGTCGTGCTTGGGCTTGAGGTTCACCTGGATATCGCCCACGTGCGCGCCGCTGCGCAGGTAGTAGTGCCGCACCAGCCCGTTGAAGTTGTACGGGGAGGCGGTGCCGGCGTAGGTCTGGACATCGGTCACCTCCGGCTGCTTCAGGGTTTCGACGGCCAGTGCCTGGACCACGCGCGCGGTCTCCTCGAGCGTGGTGCCGTTGGGCATATCCACGATCACCTGGAACTCGCTCTTGTTGTCGAAGGGCAGCATTTTCACCTTGACGAAGCCGATGTAGACCAGCGACATCGACCCCACCAGCAGGAAGAGCACGCTGGCGAGAAATGCCCAGCGCAGCGGGGTCCGGTGCAACAGCGGTCCCATCATGCGGCGGTAAAGGCGCGTGAGGCGGTCCTCCTGCTCGCCGGCGTGGTGGCTTCCGCCGGGTTTGAGAATGCGGACGGCGGCCCAGGGGGTCACCATGAAGGCCACGATCAGGGAGAACAGCATGGCTGCCGTGGCGCCGACGGGGATGGGCCGCATGTAGGGTCCCATCAGCCCCCCTACGAAGGCCATCGGCAGGATGGCGGCCACCACCGCGAGGGTGGCGAGAATGGTGGGGTTCCCCACCTCGTCCACCGCTTCGATGGCCACTTCGTGCGGCGGGCGTCCCTGGTTGCGGGGCATGCGCCAGTGCCGCACGATGTTCTCTACCACCACGATGGCGTCGTCCACCAGGATGCCGATCGAGAAGATCAGGGCGAACAGGGTGATGCGGTTCAGCGTGTAGCCGTAGAGATAGGAGACCGCCAGTGTCAGGGCCAGGGTCACCGGGATGGCGATGAAGACAATGGCCGATTCCCGCAGCCCCAGGGTGATGCCGATCAGGATGGTGACCGAGACCACCGCAATCATCATGTGGAAGAGCAGCTCGTTGGATTTTTCCGAAGCGGTCTCGCCGTAGTGGCGCGTGATGGCCACGTCCACGTCGGACGGGATGACGGTCCCCTTGAGCGGCTCCAGGCGGCGCAGCACGTTCTCCGCCACGGTGACCGCGTTGGTGCCCTTGCGCTTGGAGACCGCGATGGTGACGGCCGGGTCGAATCCGGCGCCAGCGGAGAACCGCACATACTGCGAGGGTTCCTCGCCTCCGTCGGCGACGTCGGCCACCTGCCGCAGAAAGATAGGCCGGCCGCCCGCCACCCCTACCACCACGTTGCGCACGTCCTCGGCGGTGCGCAGAAATTCGCCGGTTTCAAGCAGGAACTGGCGGTTGCCGCGGGCGAACTGGCCGGAGGCCAGGCGCTGGTTGGATACCCCTATGGCGCCGGCCACCTGGAGCGGCGTGAGGTTGTAGGATGCCAGGCGCGCCTGGTCGAGCGTGACCCGCACTTCGCGGCGCTGCCCGCCGATGATCGACACGGCGGAGACATCCGGCACCTGCTTGATGGCCTCGTGCGCCTGGGCAGCCACCGAACGCAGCTCGAAATCGCCGTAGCGCTTGCTGGTGAGCGTCAGGGCCAGGATGGGCACGTCGTCGATGGAGCGCGGCTTCACCAGCGGTCCGATGGCGCCCGGAGGGGCCAGGTCCATGTTGGCGTAGAGCTTCTGGTTGAGCCGCACGATGCTGTCTTCCTCGTCCTGCCCCACCTCGAAGCGCACGATCGTCATGGACATCCCGGGGCTGGAAGTGGAGTAGATATACTCGACCCCCGGGATCTCCCACAGCAGCTTCTCCATGGGCTTGGTGACACGCTCGGCCACTTCCCGCGCCGAGGCGCCGGGCAACTGGACGAAGACGTCGATCATGGGGACGATGATTTGGGGCTCCTCCTCGCGCGGCAGTTTCCACACCGCGAAGGCCCCGATCAACACCGAGCCGATAATCATGAGGGGCGTGAGCTTGGAGGAGATCCACCCGCGGGCGAATCTGCCTGCGAGACCGAGGTGGCCGTTCACTGCCGCACCTCCACCGGAGCGCCGTCGGCCAGGCCGGCGGGCACCGGGTAGATGACGGACTCGCCCTCGGCGAGCCCGGAGAGGATCTCGACGCGGCCGTCGCGGCGCGCACCGGTGGTGACCAGGCGCATGCGCGCCACGCCGTTATCCGCCACCAGGACGGACTGAAGCTGGCCGCGCTCCATCACCGCTGCGGCCGGTACCGTAAGCGCCTGGCGCGATCCGCGCGGGAAGGCGGCGCGGCCGAACACACCCGAGCGCAGCAGCGGCGAGGAGGGCAGGTCGATCTTCACCGTATAGGCGCGGGAGGTTGGGTCCACCGCCGGCACCACTTCCGAGACGCGCGCGGTCACGGGCGCCTCCAGGGTGTCGAGCGTGACGGTAACGGGGTGGCCCGGCCGGATGGAGCCGAGCAGCGACTCCTCCACCTGCGCCTCCAGCCGGAAGGCGCCCTGGCGCTCGACTGTGAGCAGCGGGGCGCCGGGCGTGGCGAGCGAGCCGGGGTCCACGGACTTTTCCGTCACCACGCCGTCGAAGGGCGCGGTGATCTGGGAGTAGCCGCGAGCCACGCCGGCGGCGCTGCGCGCCTGCTCGGCCTGCGCGATCCGCGCCTTCACCTGCCGGCCCTTCGAGAGCGCCATCTCGTAGTTGGCCTGCGCGGATTTCAGCCGCGCGGAGCTTTCATCGTACTCCTGGTTGGAGATGGAACTCTTCTCGAACAGATCCGCCATGCGGCGATGCGTCACCTGGGCGAGTTCCAGTTGCGCCTTGGCGGCGGCAATGGCGTTTTCGACTTCGAGGACGGCGGCGCGGGCTTCCTCCAGCCCCGCCTCGGCGCGCAGGTAGTTTGCGTCCAGGTCGCGCGCGTCCACCGTGATGAGCAACTGGCCGGCGCGCACGCGGTCGCCCGCGTTCACCCGCACCTCCCGGACGTAACCCATCACCTTGGCCGAGATGACGGCGGCGGTACGGGCGCGTACGGTTCCGGTGGCTTCGTAAACATCGGCCCAGTCTCCGGAGGCGGCGGTCACGACCTGCACCGGGACGGCGGACGGCTGGGCCGCCACGGTCTTGCTGGGGGACTCTCCACCACAGGCGGCCAGCAGCGCCGCGGCGGCAACGGGGACGATCAATCGGATCTGCATTTCAGTTCAAGACCTCCGAATCGGGATTCAATGTGCCGGCCGCGTACT
>JAWLGN010000350.1:0-5148 GCA_041685075.1 Bryobacteraceae bacterium | reverse complement strand
AAGTAGTTCTCCTCGGTGACGGTTTCGGTGGGGCGGCCGCAATCGGGACAGGGGTCGCCGGGCTTGGCATCGGTGACGTAGAGTTCGTCGTAGGTGCAGTATTGGCCGGTATAGGAACCCTTGTAGATGTAGCCGTTCTGCTTGCAGAGCTGGAAGAGGCGCTGGACGGTGCGGTGGTGGCGGGGGTCGGTGGTGCGGATGGTGCGGTCCACCTGGAGGCCGAACTCCTTCCACTGGCGGGAGAACTCGCCGGCGATGCGGGTGGTGTACTCCTCGGGGGTGAGGCCCGCCTGCCGGGCGGCGCGCTCGACCTTCTGGCCGTGCTCGTCGGTGCCGGTGAACATCACGGCCCGGCGGCCCTGCATGTGCTGGAAGCGGCGAATAACATCCGCCACGATGGTGGTGTAAGCGTGCCCTATGTGCGGGGCGGCATTCACGTAATAGAGCGGAGTGGTGAGATAGTATTTCATTTTGCGTTACTAAGATAGGCGCGGACAGCTTCCGCAAGAATTTCCTTGAGTGGGACGCCAGTTTCGTGGGCCAGGCGGCGGCAATCCTCGTACTCGGGGGCGTACCAGCCTTCCCCGGAGATTTTCATCCGCACGTTGCCGTGAGGGGTGCGGACATCCACCCAGCGGCGCTGCTGCACGCGGCGTTCGGCGGCATACATGCGCAGCCCGAAGGTGGAGGTTTCGGCAAAGACGAGGGCGGCCAGCTCCTCGCGCGTTTCCGGGCGGGCGATGACGCTGAGCAGCAGGCCGGGGCGGCCCTTTTTCATCTGCACGGGCTGGAGCGTGACGTCGAGCGCGCCGGCGTCGAAGAGGCGCTCGACGGCGTAGGCGGCCACTTCGGGACTGAGATCGTCGATGTTGGCCTCGATGACCGTGACGGTGACGGCCTCCGGCGCGGCGGTGGTCTTCCCGATGATGACGCGCAGGAGGTTGGCGTGTTCGGGGAAGTCGTAGGTGCCGGCGCCGTAGCCGGAGCGGGCGATCTCCATGGGGGGGAGGGGGCCGAATTCCGAGGCCAGGGTGACGGCGAGTGCGGCGCCGGTGGGGGTGGTGAGTTCGACGGCGGGCCCCCGGGAGTAGACCGGCTTGCCGGTGAGCAGCGCGGCGGTGGCGGGCGCGGGGACCGGCAGCAGGCCGTGCTCGGTGTGGGCGGTGCCGGAGCCGACGTTGAGGGGCGAGCTGACGATGGCGTCGATGCCCAGCAGGTCGAAGGCGACGCAGGCGCCCACGATATCGGCGATGGAATCGGCGGCGCCGACTTCGTGGAAGTGCACCTTTTCGACGGGGACACCGTGGACGGCGGCTTCGGCCTCGGCGAGGCGGCGGAAGACGGCCGCGGCATCGCGCCGGGCGCGCGGGGTGAGATCGGCGCGCTCGATGATCTCGAGAATGTGGGGCAGGTGGCGGTGGCCGTGCTGGTGGCCGCAGTGGACGCGGAAGGCGGTGGCGGCGATGCCGGCGCGCTTAACCTTCTCAAAGGAGACGGTGGCGCCGGTGCCCAGGCCGTCCAGCGCGGCGGTGATGCGCGCGGGGTCGGCTCCGGCGTCGGCAAGGGCGGCAACCAGCATATCGCCGGCGATGCCTGAGAATGCGTCGAGGTAGCAGATGGTGGCCACGAACTTTCATTATGTCGGATTGGAGCGCGGGTTGTCCTAAGATAGCTGCATGGATTCGAACGGACGAGGCAGCCGGCGGCGGTTTCTGCTGGGCGCGGCGGGCGCGCCGGCGGTGTTGCGGGCGGCAGCAGGTAAGGCCGCGAGGCCGAATATCGTCTTCCTCCTGACCGACGATCAGCGGTGGGACGCGCTGGGGTGCATGGGGAACCCGGTGATCCGCACGCCCAACGTGGACCGGCTGGCGGCGCAGGGCGTGGTGTTCGAGCGGAATTTCGTGACCACGTCGATTTGCATGACCAGCCGGGCGAGCATCTTCACGGGGCTGTATGCGCGCTGCCACGGGATTCACGATTTCGCGACGCCGCTGAAGCCGGTGGATTTCGAGCGCAGCTACCCGGCGCTGCTCCGCGAGGCGGGCTACCGCACGGGCTTCATCGGGAAGTACGGGGTCGGAAATGCGATGCCGGCGGACCGTTTCGACTACTGGCGGGGATTTCCGGGACAGGGGCGGTATTTCGAGCGCGAGGGGGGCGAGCACCTGACCTCGACGATAGGGCGGCAGGCGGTGGAGTTCATCCGCGGGAGCCGGCCGGAGCGGCCGTTTTGCCTCTCGGTAAGCTTCAAGGCTCCGCACGCGCAAGACCCCGACCCGCGGCAGTACCTGTACGATCCGGCGCTCGAGACGCTGTACAGCGATGTGAAAGTGCCGGTGCCGAAGACGGCAGCGCCGGAGTACTTCGAGCGGCAGCCGGAGTTTCTCCGGGCGAGCGAGGGGCGCAACCGGTGGGGATGGCGGTTCGATTCGCCGGAACGCTACCAGGAGATGGTGAAGGGCTACTACCGGCTGATCACCGGGGTGGACATGGCGGTGGGACGGATCCTCGAAGCGCTGGCGGAGGCGGGTTGCGCGGAGAACACGGTCATCATCTTTACGTCCGACAACGGCTACTTTCTGGGGGAGCGCGGGATGGCGGACAAGTGGCTGGCGTACGAGGAATCCATCCGCACGCCGCTGGTGGTGTACGATCCGCGGCGGCCCGGGGGCGGAAGGCGGCGACGCGAGATGAGCCTGAACATCGACCTGGCCCCGACGATGCTGGAGCTGGCGGGGCTGCGGGCGCCGGCGGGGATGCAGGGGCGGAGCCTGATACCGCTGCTGGGCGCGGGCAGTCCGGCGTGGCGGCGGGAGTGGTTCTACGAGCACCACTTCGAGTACAAGGGGCGGATCCCGCGCTCGGAGGGCATTCGCACGGAGCGGTGGAAGTATATCCGGTACATCGATGCCCAGCCGGTGCGGGAGGAGGTCTACGACCTGCGGAGCGATCCGCTGGAGGAGCGCAACCTGGCGGGCGAGGCGCAGATGGCGGGGCAGGTGGCGGCGCTCAGGGAACGCCGGCGCGCGTGGACGGAGGCGCTGGGCCGCTGGCGGCGCGACGCGGCGTGGAGAGACCCGGCATGACGTGCGCCTTCTGCCGGATTGCGGCGGGCGAAGACCACGGCGCCGTGGTATGGGAGGACGAGCGCTGCGTGGCGTTCCTGGATGCGCGCCCGCTGTTTCCGGGGCACACGCTGCTGGTGCCGCGGGCCCACTACGAGACCCTGATGGATCTGCCGCGGGAGATGCTGGAGCCGCTGTTCGGCACGGCGCAGCGGCTGGCGCGGGCGATGGAGACGGCGCTGGGAGCGGAGGGATCGTTCGTGGCGATCAATAACCGGGTGAGCCAGTCGGTGCCGCACCTGCATGTGCACGTGGTGCCGCGGAAGAAGAAGGACGGGTTGCGGGGCTTCTTCTGGCCGCGGACGAAGTACGGGAGCAAGGCGGAGATGGAGGCGGTGGCGGCGCGGCTGCGCGAGGCGCTGGAAGACCAGGATACAGAGCGACAATGATCACGACAGGTTAGGAAGGCGCCCGACTGCAGAGGGTTTATTCGCTGCCGTCGCGCTTTTGTACAATTAAGCGCAGGCGCTAGAATAGGTGATAAATGATTATTTCTGGGCTGAAACTGAAGAATTGGCGAAACTTCCGCTCCGTTGATGTTCAGTTCACCGAGCGGGTTTTCGTCATTGGCCCCAACGCTTCAGGGAAGTCGAATCTCCTTGACGTGTTCCGATTTCTTCGAGACATAGCAAAGCCCGGCGGTGGCCTTCAGCGGGCCATGGTTCAGCGCGGCGGTCTGTCGAAGGTTCGTTGCCTAGCGGCCAGGAAAGAGCCTGATGTTGAGATAGAGGTCGTACTTTCAGAAGATGGCTTCACACCATCATGGCGCTACAGCATCGGTATTACTCAGCAGGTCCGTGGGTACCGCCAACCAATTCTTCGATTCGAGAAGATATGGAAGGGCAGTACGCTTATCCGCGAGCGCCCGGATGCTGACGATGAGATCGATGAAGAGCGGTTGACCCAAACACATTTGGAGCAGATTAACTCGAACGCTGATTTTCGCGATGTAGCCAAGTTTTTTGAGTCCGTCCGTTACTTACATTTGGTTCCTCAGCTACTGAGGCATCCGGAAGCTTTTCAGGGCCCGAACATTCCCGAAGACCCTTATGGCAGGAATTTTTTGGAACTCGTAGTAAAGACGCCGGAAAAGACTCGCAGATCACGACTCAAAAGAATCGAAGCGGCACTCAGCGAAGCCGTGCCCCAGCTAAGAGGTCTCACTGATACTAGAGACGAGACCGGAATCCCGCATCTGGAAGCAACCTATGAGCACTGGCGACCGAACGCCGGCAGACAACGCGAGGATCAGTTCTCAGATGGCACATTGCGTCTTATTGGTCTATTCTGGTCTTTGCTGGAAGGCGACGCTCCCCTACTTCTCGAAGAGCCCGAACTTTCTCTGCATTCGGGCATTGTTGCCAAGTTGCCCGCTTTATTCTATCGAGTGCAGAGAAAACGCAAGCGTCAGATCTTTGTTAGCACACATAGTGGCGATCTTCTTTCGGAAAAGAGTATCAGCGGGGAGGAAGTCATTATTCTACGACCAGAGAAGGAGGGCACCATAGTCGAACGTGCCTCGTCTATTGATGAAGTTCGTAGCTTGCTAGAAGCAGGATTGAGTGTTGCGGACGTGGTTTTGCCGCGGACAACACCGTCGAATTTGGGACAACTCGACCTGTTTGAATGACTCTGATACCCGTTAATTTGGCAACTGAGGATGAACTCAGCGAGATCACGCTCATCAGGATACTTGCCGAGACGAAGCGCTACTGTGTTGGCATGGCGTATCGTCGCGGGGGATCTGGTTATCTTCGCAGAACTGTCCATGGGTGGAATAGTGCGTCAAAAGGAACACCCTTTATCGTACTTACGGATCTTGATAGCTGTGAATGTCCTGCTCAAATGATAGCAGATTGGCTCCCGAGAGGAAAGCATCCAAACCTTCTGTTTCGGGTCGCCGTTCACGAGGTCGAGTCTTGGATCCTAGGAGCCTGTCTGAGTATTCAACTCGTGGGCACAAATAGAACATAATCGATATATAATGTTCTATGCCCAAGGGCTACCGCCCCTACGTTCCTGA
>JAWLGN010000349.1:3907-5158 GCA_041685075.1 Bryobacteraceae bacterium | reverse complement strand
CCGTTGAGCACCCAGCCGCCGCCATCGTGCCGCGCGGTGGCGCGCATGCCCCCGGGATTCGACCCGAAATCCGGCTCGGTGAGGCCGAAGCATCCCACCGCCTCCCCCGCCGCCAGGCGCGGCAGCCAGCGCTGCTTCTGCTCCTCGCTCCCGAAGGTCAGGATGGGATACATCACCAGCGCGCCCTGCACGGAGGCGAAGCTGCGCATACCCGAATCGCCGCGCTCCAGCTCCTGCATGATGAGCCCGTAGGCCACGTTGCCCATCCCCGCGCAGCCGTAGCCTTCGAGGTTCGCCCCCAGGAACCCCATCTCTCCCATCTCGCGCGCCAGTTCCAAAGGAAAGCGGGCCTCGCGATAGCACTCCCGAATCACCGGCAGGATGCGCTCCTCCACAAACTGCCGCGCCGTCCGGCGCACCATCCGCTCTTCTTCGCCGAACAGGCTGTCGATGTGCATGTAGTCCACGCCGCGGAACATCTGGGGCCTCCTCTACCCGACTATAGCGGAAGCCCCGCCCCGCGGCGCGAGCGCGGCTACACCTCCACGTGTTCCAACTCCCGCACCTGCTTGGTCTTTCCCGTGCCGGTGAAATCCGTCAGCCCGATCGCCGCCACGGAGATCAGCGAATGCAGCACGAAGAACCGCGCCGCCGGGCTTTTATGGAACTTCATGAGCTTGGGCATGGAGGCGGTCATGGCGGCCAGCCCCAGCCCCAGGCGTCCGTGCATGGGGAAGCTGATGGCACGAAAGACCCCGCCCGGGTAGTCTGTGAGGAGCATGCTGGCGCCTTTGGAAACGGCCGTAATGACGGCGCACGCCCCGGCGGTCCGGTTGCGCCGGAACAGGGCGGCGGCGCCGGCCAGGGTGCCGCCCAGAATGAGGTAATCCGCCAGAGCATGGCCGTGCGGGCTGAGCGCTTTCGGCAGCCGGTCTGTCACGCTGGCGGCAATGGTAGTCGAAAACGGCATGAGACTCTCCCCTTCCTACCAAGCACGCCGCCCTCAACTGCGCGCTTCGTCACAGGCCGCGACGTTGTGACCGCGGGCACGGCTGCCGCCTAGGCGCCGCCCCAACCGCGCGCGTTGCCCACAGGCTGCGGAGTTGCGGTCACGGGCGCTGCCGCTGCCCAGGCACGCCGCCCCAACCGCGCACGTTGTCGCCGGCGCGGAGCTGCGGCCACCAGCACCCCCCCTGCGGTCCGGGCACCCCGCTACGGTAGCCCACGCCGCCCCCAACCGCGCACGTTGTC
>JAWLGN010000349.1:0-3807 GCA_041685075.1 Bryobacteraceae bacterium | reverse complement strand
CGGCGCGGAGCTGCGGCCACCAGCACCCCCCTGCGGTCCGGGCACCCCGCCACGGTAGCCCACGCCGCCCCCAACCGCGCACGTTGTCGCCGGCGCGGAGCTGCGGCCACCAGCGCCTCTGCGCTCCGGGCGCGCCGTCACGGTAGCCCTGGCCGCTCCCCACCGCGCGCCTCGTCACAAGCCGCGACGTTGTGACCGCGGGCACGGCTGCCGTCCGGACACGCCGCCGCGAGTGCGCGTTTTCACCCCCGGCCGCGGTAAGCTGTTAACAATGGATGCTCGCCGACGCCGCTTCGCCCGATTCGCCTGGGGTGTGCTCGCCTGGAACGTCCTGGTGGTGTTGTGGGGAGGCGTAGTGCGCTCCACAGGCTCCGGAGCGGGCTGCGGCGGCAGTTGGCCGCTGTGCAACGGCGAGGTGCTGCCCCCCGAGCCCGCCGCCGCCACCCTCATCGAGTTCACCCACCGGATGACCAGCGGTCTGGCGCTGGCCGGAGTGGCCGTCCTGCTGGTATGGAGCCTGCGCCTGTTTCCGCCGAGGCACCCGGCTCGCCGCGCCGCGGTGCTTTCGACCGTTTTCATCCTGGTGGAGGCCCTGCTCGGTGCCGGCCTGGTGGTCTTCGGCCTGGTAGGCGACAACACTTCGCCCTGGCGCGCGGTGTATCTCTCGGCCCACCTGGTCAACACCATGCTGCTGCTAGGGGTTCTCACCGCCGCCGCCTGGTTCGGCTCCGCGCCGGCCGTCAAGCCGATTCCCGCCGGCCGCCTGGTCCGCGCGGCGCTGCCGGTGGCGCTGCTGCTGAGCGCCACCGGAGCCATCGCCGCCCTCGGCGACACCCTTTACCCGGCCTCCGCCGAGCTCGAAGGCCCCACCCCCGCGCTGCTGCGCCTGCGGCTGCTGCATCCCCTCACCGCCATTCTGGCCGGCGCCTTCCTGCTCTGGGCCGCTCTGGATGCCCTGCGAAGCCCGCGGCTCGCGCGCGTTGGAGGGATGGTGGCCGCCCTTCTGGGCATCCAGATGGTCGCCGGCCTCGTCAACGTGGGGCTCAAAGCGCCCGTCTGGATGCAGATCGTCCACCTGTTCCTGGCGGATCTTCTCTGGATCGCGCTGGTGGTGCTCTACCTCCGCGCCCGCCACGAATTCACGGCTTGGCCGGCCGCGTCAGCACGGACATGAGATTGCGCCCCAGCACCGCCGAAGCCGCCACCGCGCCGCCGAAAAGCGCCCCCGTCACGCCGGCCAAGGCCACATCCTGCCCGGCCAGGTAGAGCCCCGGCACCGGCGTCTGGGCCCGCAGCAGGCGCTCGCGAAAGCGCGCCGGAGTGGCCGCCAGCCCGTAGGCCTCGCCGCGCGAGTAATTCATGAAATGCCGCGCCGAAAGCGGCGTCGAAAGCTCGGCATGCTCGATGCGCCCCCGCAGACCCGGCGCGTAGCGTTCGGCCTCGGCGCGCAAGCGCTCCGCCAGCCGCTCTTTGAAGCTCTCGTAATCCGCCCCGCGCCGTTTCCAGCGGGTCTCCTCCCAACGCTGGAACCAGTCATACGGCACCGGCGCCACCGCCTCCACCGTCGAGCGTCCGGGATACCTGGTTTCGAACTCCGGATCCTTGGCCGAGGGGAAGGAGAGGAACACCAGCGGAAAGGGCGCCTCGGGATCCCGCGCGAAGCGTGCCACGTTGGCGTCGTGGTCCCGGCTGGGGTGGATCCACAGGTTGGTGCCGCTCAAGCCCAGCTCGCGGGCGGCGCCGCGCGCTCCGATGTAGAGGGTCAGGTAGGCCATCGACGCCGGCAGCCGCCGTAGCGCCGCCAGCATTCCTCCGATTCCCGGCGTCTCCGGCGGCAGCAGCCGCTCGAAGGTGGCCGCCGCCCCGGCATTGCTGACGACCACCGGCGCCGTGAACTCGCGCCCGTCGACCATCCGCACCCCGGTGGCCCGCCCGCCTGCGATCCGGATAGCCGCCACCTCCGCCCCAACCACGATGCGCCCGCCGCGCTCTTCAATGGCCGGCGCGATCGATGGCGCAATGCGTCCCGCCCCGCCCACCGGGTAGAAGCCGCCCTCGAAGTAATGCTCCGCGATGTTGGCGTGGGCGGTGAAGCTGCTCTCGCCCGGCGGCAGCCCGTAATCGCCCCACTGGCCCGTCAGCACCCCGATCAATTCTTCGTCGCGCGTCAGCCCGCGCAGCACCTCGCCCGTGGTCCGTCCCGCCCAGCGCAGGTAGGGCGCCCGCAGCAGCCCTCCCAGCACCTGCGCCGCCCGCGCCGGGATGGCCTTCTCGGCAAAGTACGGCGCCGACCATCGCACCGCGCTCCGCACCGCCCGGAAATACGCGTCGATGGCGCGCTCCTCGCGCGGGAAGTACTTCCGCAGCCTCTCCTTGAACCGCGCCGTGCCGCGCACGAAATCGTAGCTGTTGGCGCCCAGCAGCACGCGGTCGTAGACCTCCGGCATGGGACTCCACTGCAGCCGCCCGCCGGTGAGGTGATCGAAGGCCGCGCGCACGGGAGAGCGCGGATCCGCCACCTGCCCGATGTAGTGCACCCCCACGTCCCACTCGTAGCCGGGCCGCCGGAACGTGTGGGTATACCCGCCGGCCGCATAGTGCCGCTCGAGCACCAGCACGCGCTTGCCGCCGTGCCGCGCCAGCAGCGCCGCCGCCGTCAGGCCGCCCATCCCGGACCCGATCACAATCGCGTCCCAGGACTCCTCCAGCGCCTGTTGCCGGTACGATACCGCTGCCATCTCAGCGCACGACCACCGCCAGCCAGTGCCCTTGCCCCGGAGCCGCCAGCCGGATGCCGCCTTCGCCCGAAGCGCGCGCCTCCGGTCCCCATTCGCCCGTGCCGCCGTCGATCCACTTCACCGTGTAGCGGCCCGCCGGGGCTTTCAAGCGCACCGCCCCGCCGTTGGGGAAGTACACCACGTACCCCTTCTCCCCCGCCGCGGCGTAGGCTTCATCCGGCTCGCGCTCCTCCAGCAATTCCATGCGCGGCGACCGCTCCCAGGCCCTCACCAGGGTCTCCATCTTTCGCACCGCGCGAATGGCCGCCTCGGATTTGGCGTTCAGCCCCAGCCCCGACTCCGGCCGGTGGAAACGCGCCGATGCCAGGCCCGCCAGCACGTGCCGGAAGACGCGGCTCAGCCCGTGATCGTCGGTCTTGCCGTACCGGCTTCCGTCGGCCCCGTACGTTTTGACCGTGTTCATGGGCCGCGGGCGCGCCGCCAGGTACTCCCGCACCCACAGCGCGTTGCCCCAGTGCTGATCCCCGTCGTTGTGGTTGTTTTGCGAGATGTCCACGAAATCGTAGATCTCGGGGTGGTCGAAGGTGCGGCGGTGCTGCTCGGCTTTCAAGTCCCAGGCGTCCCACATCTCCGTCACCGCCACGGTCACCCCGGCCTTTTTCGCCGCGGCCCGAATCACCCCGGCCCAGTGCCTGCCCCAGGCCGCCTCCCCGCTGGTCTCGTTATCCATGCAGTACAGCACGTGCCCGTACTTCAGGGAATAGGAGAGCATCTTCTCCACAAACGCCCGCTGATACTTGTAGACCAGCGCATTGTTCTGCTGCTCCGGCGTGGCGAAGAAGAACGGCTGGCGGTTCCTGCCCGGATGATCGGGATACTCCGGCGCGAATCCGGAAGCCTCGAAGGTGTAGTTTACGTTGTTGGCCGGATTGTAGGGATGCGGCTTCCAGTTGTCTCTGCTGTAGTCGAAGCGGTCCCACACCTCGATCTGCACGATGATGTCCCGCTCCGCGGTCCACCGCAGGAAACGCTCGAAGCGCGCCCAGTACTCCGGGTTCCACCGTTCCAG
>JAWLGN010000348.1:0-5186 GCA_041685075.1 Bryobacteraceae bacterium | reverse complement strand
CTTGAGTTCGCCGGAGTGCGCCCGGCCGCGGCTCTCCAGGGCGCGATAGGTTACCGGCAGCAGAATCAGGGTCAGAATCGTGGACGTCGCGAGGCCTCCGATGACCACCGTGGCCAGGGGCTTCTGCACTTCGGCTCCGGCGCTGGTCGATATCGCCATGGGCACGAACCCGAGGCTCGCTACCAGCGCGGTCATCAATACCGGGCGCAGGCGCGTGAGGGCGCCTTCTTTGATCGCCTGCTCGAGCGGCGCGCCGCGCTCGCGTAACTGGTTGATGAACGCCACCATCACTACCCCATTCAGCACCGCCACCCCCGATACCGCGATGAATCCAACGCCGGCGCTCATCGAAAAGTGCATGCCGCGCAGCCAGAGCGCGAGGATGCCTCCCGTTACGGCGAACGGGATGCCGGTGAAGATCAACGCGGCCTGCCCCATGGAGCGGAAGGTCACGAAGAGCAGTAGAAAGACCAGGAAGAACGTCGCCGGCACCGCCGCCATCAGGCGCAGCCTGCCGCTCTCCAGGTTCTCGTACGCCCCTCCCCAGTGCGCCAGGTAGCCCGGGGGCAGTTCCACCTCTTCCGCCACGCGCCGGCGGGCCTCCTCGACGAAGCCGCCCAGGTCCCTGCCGCGCACGTTGACCTCCACGGAAATGCGGCGCCGCCCGTCCTCGCGGGAGATCTCGGCCGGACCTTCCTCGCTGACAATCTCGGTCAGTTCGCTGAGCGGGATCTTCTGCCCGCCGGGCGCGCTCACTAGCAGGTTGCCAATCGCCGCGGCGTCCCTGCGGTCCTCCTCCGGCAGCCGCACCACCAGGTCGAAGCGCATGAAGCCCTCCAGCACCGTGGTGGCCTTCGACCCCGCGATGGCGCTCTGGATCAGTTCCTGAATATCGGAGACGTTGATGCCGTAGCGTGCGATGCGGTCGCGGTCGGCCCGGATCTGCAAGACCGGCAGGCCGGAAACCTGCTGCACGCGGGTGTCGGCGGCGCCCGGCACGCCGGCCAGAATGCGCGCCACCTGCCCGGCTTTCTGCCGCAGCACCTCCACGTCGTCGCCGAATATCTTTACTACCACGTCGGACCGCGCGCCCACGCCCTCGATCAACTCCGCCATGCGGAACTTGATGGGCTGCGAAAAGGTAAAGCTCATCCCGGGGATGGATTGCAGCTTCTGCGAGAGCCGCGCGACGATCTCCTCCTGGGTGCGGGCCGAGCGCCACTGGTGCCGGGGCTTCAGGAAGACATAGGTGTCGGCGTGCTCGGGCCCCATGGGATCGGTGGCGATCTCGGGCCGGCCGATGCGGCTGGCCACCGTTTCCACTTCCGGCAGTTCCTTGATGCTCTGCTCCATGACGGTCAGCATCTTCACCGCCTGCGGCAGGGAGACGCTGGACAGCCGCCCCGTGTTGATGGCGATGGCGCCCTCGTCGAGGTCGGGAAGAAACTCGCTGCCCAGCCCGAAGAAGAGCAGGGAACTGGCCGCCAAAAACAGGCCGGCCAAGGCAAAGACGCGCGCGGGACGGCGCATGGCGCCCTCCAGCACGCGGCCGTAGTAGCGCACCACAGGCCGCAACGCCGGGTTGTCCTCGTCGTGGCCGGCGTGGGGCTTCGGCGCTTTGCGCGGCTCCCGCAGGAACAGCGCCGCCAGGGCGGGGATCACGGTCATGCTGAGAACCAGGGCGCCCGAGAGCGCGAAGATCACGGTCAGGGCCATGGGCCGGAACATCTTGCCCTCGGTGCCTGCCAGCGCCAGGATGGGCAGGTAGGCGGCGATGATGATGATCTCGCCGAACTGGCTGGCGTGGCGCACTTCGAACGTGGCGGAACGGATGGTCTCGATCCGCTCCCCTTTCTTCAGCGCCCGGCCGAGTTCGCGCCGCCGCGCGGCGAGCTGCCGGGCGCAGTTTTCGACGATGATGACCGCGGCGTCCACGATCAGGCCGAAGTCGATGGCCCCCAGGCTCATCAGGTTCGCCGAGACACCGAAGTGCTTCATGGCGACAATCGCCGCCAGCATGGAAAGCGGGATCGCCGAGGAGACGATCAGCCCCGCGCGCCATTGCAGCAGGAAGAGGAACAGCACCCCCATCACCACGACGCCGCCCTCCACCAGGTTCTTCACCGCGGTCCGGATGGTGCGCCCCACGAGGTCGCTGCGGCTGTAGAAGGGGCGGACTACTACGCCGGAGGGCAGCGCCGCGGCGGTCTCCTGAAGCTTCGCCTCCACCCGCCGGGCCACCGCGCGGCTGTTTTCGCCCTTCAGCATCATGGCGATTCCCATGACGGTTTCGCCCTGGCCGTCGCGCGTGGCCGCGCCCTGCCGCACCTGCGCTCCCAGCCCCACCTCCCCGATGTCCCGCACGAAGATGGGGGTGCCGCCCTCGGAAGCCACCACGATGTTGCCGATGTCGCGCTCGTTGCGGATCAGCCCCACGCCGCGCAGCAACTGCTGCTCGCCGGCGTGCTCGATGTAAGCGCCCCCGGCATTGGCGTTGTTCCGCTCCAGCGCCTCGATCACTTGTGAGAGACTCAGCCCCAGGCTCACCAGTTTGTCCGGATCGACCAGCACCTGGTACTGCTTCTCCTCGCCGCCGAAGGAGTTCACCTCGATGACCCCCGGCACGGATCGAAGCTGCGGCTTGATAAACCAGTCGAGGATGGTGCGCAGCTCCATCAGGGAGCGTTTCTCGGCGGCGCCCGGCGCATTCTCCACGGTGAACTGGTAGACCTCGCCCAGCCCTGTGCTCACCGGTGCAATCTCCGGTGTGATGCCGGCCGGCAGTTCCTTTTCCGCAGCGATGAGGCGCTCCAGCACGAGCTGCCGCGCGAAGTAGATGTCCACGTCCTCGTGGAACGTGACGGTCACCTGCGAGAGTCCGAACTTCGAGAGCGAGCGGACGCCCTCCATCCCGGGCAGCCCCGCCATGGCCAGCTCGATGGGGAAGGTGACGTACTGCTCCATTTCGAGCGGGGTGAACGACGGCGCCACGGCATTGATCTGCACCTGGTTGGTGGTGATGTCCGGCACCGCGTCCACCGGCAGGCTTGCCGCCGAGTAGATGCCGACCCCCACCAGCGCCGCCGCCAGCAGCACCACCAGGGCGCGCCATTCGATGCTGAACCGGATGATTCGTTCCATCATAGGGCGCTGCTCCTAGTGCTGGTGCCCCAGTTCGCCCTTGCGGGCCTCGGATTTCAGCAGGAACGACCCCTCGGTGACCACCTTCTCTCCGGCCTCCAGGCCTGCCGCCACCTCCACCCAGTCGCCCACGCGCTCGCCCAGCGTCAGGACACGCTTCTCGAAACCGCCGCCGGCGGGCACGAACGCCACCTCCTGGCCGCCCACCGTCTGCACCGCCTCAGCCGGCACCACCAGGGCCCGGCGGGCGCCCGCGGTGGGGATCCGGACCGTGGCGAACATCTCCAGCTTCAGCAACCCACGGGGATTCGGCACTTCGATCCGCACCTTGGCCGTGCGGGTCTGGGGGTCGAGCACGTCGCTGATATAGGTGATGGTGCCGGTGAACAGCTCGTCCGGATAGGAAGCCACCGTCACCTGTGCCTGCTGCCCTTCCCGAACCGAGTGGATGTCCTTCTCGTAGATATCCGCCTGTACCCAGACGGTGGAAAGATCCGCCACCGTCATGACCTCGTCTTCGGGACCTATGGTTTCGCCGGGCGCGGCGTTGAAGCGCGTGATCACGCCGGCAAAGGGCGCGGTGAGGGAGCTGTGGGAACGTTCCCGGTGATAGACCAGGTCCTTTGCCGGGTCGAGCTTTGCGATTTCGGCGTCTGTCATGCCGAAGCGGTGGAGCTTCTCTTCGATGCGTGCGGCCCCGGCCTTGCTGCTCTCGACGGTGGCCAGGGCGTTCTTGTGTTCCGCTTCGCGGCGCTGGAACTCCGCGCGGGCGATGGCCCCGAGTTCCACCAGGTTGCGCGCGCGTTCCAGGGCGCGGCGCGACACTTCGGCCTCGGCGGCGGCCTTCTGCAACTCGGCCAGCGCCGAAAGATACTCCCCGATCCAGTCGCCGAGCTCGGCGTTGTCGTAGGTCAGCAGGTGCTGGCCCGCCTGCACGCGGTCTCCCAGCCTCACGTAGACGTTATCGATGCGGCCCCGCGCCAGCGCCCGGATCTTGGCCAGGCGCGAGGCGTTGGCCTGCACGCTGCCGGTGGCCTGGATGGTGCGGCCGAGCGCGCGCACTTCGGCGGCGGCGAAACGCACGCCGAACCTCTGCTGCATCTCCCCGGTGAGCGCCAGCCGGCCCGGCGCGGCGAGGTCCTCATCGGCATGGGCATCTTTCTCGGGCGCTGCCGGCGCGGCGCTCCGGCGGCCGGCATAGAAGGCGATCACGACGGCGGCGATCAGTAGAACGGCGGGAAATAAACTCCTGGCTTTCACGTGCGTACCTCACTCGATGGGCACGCCCACGGCGCGCTCCAGTTCGGCAACCGCGATGTTGGTATCCCGCAGCAGGTCTGTGTAGGCGCGCTGTGCGTCGAGCAAGCGGCGCTGCTCCTGGATGACGTCGAACATGCGCAGGTCGCCCAACTCGAAGGCCGCCCGGACGATTTGCAGATTCTCCTGCGACTGTTTCAACCCCTGGCCGAAGATCGCCAGCGCCTGCTGCCCGGCCTGGTAGCGGTTCACCAGCGCCAGCACTTCCTGGCGCGCGTTGCGTTCCAGAGCTTCGCGGCGCAGGCGGGCGGCGCGGCTGCGCGTAATGGCGGCCTCGATGTTCCCCTGGTTGCGGTTGCGGATGGGAAGCGAAATCGAGATTCCCGCGGCAAGGATGTTGTCCTTGGCGCGCAGCGGCACCAGCGGCCCGCCCGGCTCCGCGAAACCGAACTGGTCGAAACGGGACTGCAGGTGGGCGTAGCTGCCCGTAGCCACCAGGTCGGGCACCGCTCCGGCGCGCGCCAGCCGCAGTTCCGCATCGGCCAGTTGCTCCTGGAGCCGCGCGGCCCGGATGTCGGGCCGTTCTTCGATGGCCCGTTTCGTGAATTGGGCGGCATCGACCTCCAGGGCCGGCGGAACCAGGGGCTCGGCCACCCGCAACATCCCGCCCTCGTCCGTGCCGGCGAGCAGTTTCAGTTCGATGACGGCGCGCTCCACCTGGCTTTCGAACAGCACCCTGTCAGAATCGATGCGGTTGAGTTCCACCTGGAGCAGACCTTGCTCGAGCG
>JAWLGN010000347.1:0-5224 GCA_041685075.1 Bryobacteraceae bacterium | reverse complement strand
GGAGCGGGAATGGAACGAGAAGCTACGGGCACTGGCTGAGACGCGAGACGAACGAGAGCGGGCGCGACAGCAGGATCATCTCGTCCTCGACGAGGCGGTCCGCCAGAGGTTGGTCGCCATGACGACGGACTTTCGCACGCTCTGGGATGATCCGGTCACGGCAAATCGCGAACGCAAACGACTCCTCGCTTACGTCATCGAAGACGCAACGCTGCTCAAAATCCCGGCCGAAGGAATTACGAAGATCCACGTCCGGTTTAAGGGTGGCAGGACCGAGACGCTTACCACGCGAAACCCCAAATCATCTGCGCAGCAGATTAAGACGCGGCCAGAAGTCGTGCATCTGGTCGACCAACTACTCGACCACCACGTTTACTCCGAGATAGCCGCCATACTCAACGAGCGAGGGTTTCGTCCGGGCGCATCCGCGCGACCGGGCCGAGCGAATGACCGCTTTTCGACCAAACACGTAGCCTATCTCATGCACGCCTACGGCCTTCGTTCGCGCTATGATCGGCTTCGTCAGCGCGGAATGCTGAACAAGAAAGAAATGGCAGATCGCCTCGGTGTTCATGAGCAGACGGTCGATCGGTGGGCGGAACATGGGCTCATCAAAGCGCATTTCTATAATGACCACGGATGGCAGCTCTACGAACCTCCGGGGCCGAACACGCCGGCGAAACATTGCAGCCGATGGGATCGCCTGGTGGATCGAGCGGCAGGTTTGCCGGTAGGCCTTCAAAATGCCGGGCTGGAACTGAAAGAGGTGTAGTGTGAAGATGGTTGGTTCTCGCTGCCGCAACACCCCGGCGGACCCTACGGCGGAGGCCTGCTGGGGCAGGGCCAGTATGTCTTCGCCCAGGTGCACCCGCAGACCGGTGAGGTCTACCGGGTGGTGACGCGCGAAAACAGCCGCTGGCGCGTGCTTGCGGACCTGCACAACAATCTCCTCTCCGGGCGCACCGGACGGGTCGTGAATGGAGTCGGCGGATTGGCCGTCCTGGTGCTGTGCCTCACCGGTCTGTTCATCTGGTGGCCCGGCCGCCCGGCTTGGAAGCGGGGGTTTCGCGTGGAGTGGCGGGCGCGGTGGCCGCGCATGATCTGGAGCCTGCACGGCGCCGTGGGCATCTGGACCCTGGCGTTGATCGCTCTGATCTCCTTCACCGGGCTGTATCACGTCTGGCCGCAGTGGTTCCGCTCGACGGTAGGCCGGTTCGCACCGATGCCCCGGCCCCAGCCGCGGCCGTCGTTTCCGGAGGCAAAGGGCGCCACACCCGCCAGCGCCACGCGCCTCATCGCTTCGGCCCAGGCGGCGGTTCCGGGGAGGCGGGTGCATGCCATCCTGTTTTCGCGCTCGCCGGTTGCGCCCGTGGAGGCCGTGATGGTGCCGGAAGGCGATTCCACCGCGACGCGGGCCGACAGGCTCCTGCTGCACCCTGTGACAGCCCAGGTGGTACGCACCGAGCGTTATGCCGACCGCACGGCCGGCGACCGGCTGCTGCGCTGGCTGGGACCGATCCACGCGGGCCACTTCGCGGGAATGTGGAGCAAGATCGTCTGGTGCGCAGCCGGCCTGCTGATGGCCGTGATGGCCGCCACCGGCCTCATCATGTGGTGGAACCGGGTCGTCCGCAGGCGCCTGGCGTGGAAGGAGCGGGCGGCCTCCGCGCCGTGACGGCCGCGCACCCGGCGGGCGCGGCCCCTCACCCGATCAATACTCGCGGTCGGTCTTGATGCCCGGCTCCGGAACCGGGTACTTGCCGTCGGGACCCGCCTGGAGCGGCGCCGGGCCGTCCATCGTGAGCTTGTCCACGTCCGGGGCGAACTCGTGCGGGCAGTTCAGCATCTCGTCGTAGGTCACAATGCGGCCGGTGTGGGCGGCCATGCGGCCCATGGCCGTCACCAGGCTCGCCTCCGTGCCGCGCCGCACTTCGTTGAAGGGCCGGTTCTCCCGGATGGCCTCCATCAGGTCGTCCCACTCCCACTGGTAGGGGGTTTTTTCCGGCTGCGGGAAAGCCCATACCACGTTGGCATCCTCGGGGAGCGGCAGTTCCTTCCGGCTGCTCACCCGCGGGACGTTATAGCCCTTGTAGATGCGGGTCAGCCCGGGGGTATGGGACCAGGTGGAGATCACCGCCGAGCCCCTGGTGCCGTGCGCGTAGCTGGCGAATTCGTCGCGGCAGCCCCGCATGTTGCGGCCGTCGAAGTGCAGCCGCGTGCCGTCGGGATAGACGTACTCGAACGAGTACACGTCGAAGTTCTGGTCCAGCGAATCGCCGCGGTAGTGGCGCCCGCCGACCGCGTGAGCCTCCACGGGCCAGGCGCCCTTCATCCAACTGCACTCGTCGATCTGGTGGATGTAGTAGTCGCTGAAGACGCCGCCGCTGGCCCACAGAAAGGCGTGGAAGCGCTGCACCTGGTACATCAGCTCGCTGATGCCTTCCGGCCGGGGCGGCGCGGTTCCGCCTCCCTGCCCCATGCGATAGCCGCGCATGGAGACGATCTCGCCGATCTGGCCCGAGCGGATGCGGTCGTAGAGTTCCTGCCGCGCCCGGCAATGCCGCACCATCAGCCCTACCCCGACCTTCAGGTTCTTTTTCACCGACAGGTCTCCCAGTTCGAACATGCGGCGCGAGGTGGGGCCGTCCACCGAGATGGGCTTCTCCATGAAGACGTTCAGGTTCTTTTCGATGGCGTAGGCGAACTGCGCCCAGCGGAAGGCGGGCGGCGTCCCCAGGATCACCACGTCGCCTGGCTTGAGGGCGTCCATGGCCTGCCGGTAAGCATCGAAGCCCAGCAGCCTGCGCTCACTGGGCACGTCCACCTGCGCGGCGAACTGCGTCTTCAGCCTGTCGTAGCTGGCGGTGAGCTTCTTGGGAAACACATCCGCCATGGCCACCAGCTTGGTGGGACCGTTGGTTACCGACAGGGCATTGATGGCGGCTCCGGTGCCCCGGCCGCCGCAGCCCACCAGCGCCAGTTGGACGGTATTGTTCTCCGCCGCATGGACGTGGGGCAAGGCCACTCCCGCAAGGGCGGAAACGCCGGCGGCGCGTCCGGCGCCGCTCAGAAACTCCCGGCGCGAGGGCGCGCCCGGCTGGTTTTCACGCACGGCGATCTCTCCTTTCCATAACCGGTAAGCTTATATCAAACGGCCGCGCGATGGGGGGCGCCGGCGCGCCTACCGCGCCCGCCTGGGCTCGCGGCCGCGCACCTTGACCACCACGGGCGCGCCGCGGAAGCCGAAGCGGCGGCGGATCTGGTTCACCAGGTAGCGCTCGTGGGAAAAGTGCAGCGGGCCGCCGCGGTCGGTGAACAGCACGAAGGTGGGGGGCCGCACAGCGGGCTGCGTGATGTAGAGAATCTTGCGCTCTTCAAACCGCAGTTCCGCGGCGAAGCGGTTCAGCTCGCCGGTGGGAATGCGCTGCATCATCGACGCGTAGACCTCCCGCACCGCGGGGAACAGGCGCGAGAGGCCTTCGCCGGTGAGCGCCGAAAGGAATACCAGGGGAGCGTAGTCCAGGAACTTCAACTGATTGCGCACCTGCTGCTCGAATTCCCGGCGTTTCATCTCCCTCGCGGCATCCCACTTGTTCACCGCCAGGACGATGCCGCGCCCGCCCTCGTGCGCATAGCCCGCGATGGTGGCGTCGAGCGCCAGCACGCCCTCGGTGGCATCGAGCAGCACCACCACCACGTCGGCCAGGCGGATATGCCGTCTCGCCATCACCACGCTGAGCTTCTCCGCCATCAGTTCCGTCTTGCCCTTGCGGCGGATGCCGGCGGTGTCGATCAACTGGTAGCCGGTGCCTTCATGCACCACGCGCTCATCGACGGCGTCGCGGGTGGTGCCGGCCACCGGAGAGACGATGGCGCGCTCCTGCCCGGTGAGCGTGTTCAACAGCGTGGATTTGCCTACGTTGGGGCGCCCGATGATGGCCACCCGGATGTCGCGCGGCGCCTCGGGCGCCTCGACAGCGGGGAGGTCCTCGACCACGCGCTCGAGCAGCGCGTCCACCCCCAGGCCGTGCTCGGCCGAAACCGGGAAGACATCCCCAATCCCCAGCGAGTAGAACTCGTGGGCCAGCGTTTCGCGCGCCATGCTGTCGATCTTGTTCACCGCCAGGGAGACGGGCTTGCCCAGGCGCAGCAGCATGCGGGCCAGGTCGCGGTCCGTGGCGGTGATCTCGCTGCGGCCGTCCACCAGGAAGATGATGTGGGAGGCCCGCTCGAGCGCCACCCGCGCCTGGCGGAAAACCTGCGCCGGGATATGGGCTTCCTCGCCGGGTACGATGCCACCCGTATCGATCAACTCGAAACGCCGGCCGTCGTACTCGGCTTCACCGTGGATGCGGTCGCGGGTGATGCCGGGCTCGTCGCCCACAATAGCCCGCCGCTGCCCCGTGATGCGGTTGAACAGGCTGGATTTACCCACGTTGGGCCGGCCCACGATCACCACGGTGGGGAGTTCTTGGGTCATCGGTTTTCATCATAACATTGCACTTGCGGCCAAAACGGTATTTCTAGTATTGTAGAAATATGAAAATGAAGCGCGCCGCCCCCGACGTCGCCCGCTACGCCGCCATGCTGGCCGCCATGGGAGCCGAGCCGCGCCTGCGCATCATGCGCCTGCTGCTCTCGGCGCATCCGGAAGGCCTGGTGGTGGCGGACATTCAGGCCGAACTCGGCATACCCGGCTCCACCCTCAGCCATCACCTGGAGAAACTCAAGGTGGCCGGGCTGGTCAACGTGCGGCGCGAGCGCCAGTTCCTTTGGTACGCGGCGGACTCGGAGTCGCTGCAACAGATCCTGGACTTCCTCTACGAAGAGTGCTGCTCCAGGAGCAAGGTCGTGAAATTGGAAAAGGCAGGCAACCGATGAGCGAATCCAACGTGAAAGATATCGTCAGGGAGAAGTACGGGCAAGCCGCCCTGCGGGTGGTCCAGGGGGAGCGGACGAGCTGCTGTTCGAGCGCCTCCTCCGGCTGCGACCCGATCACTTCCAACCTCTACACCAGCGACGAGGCGGCACAGGTGCCGGAAACCGCCATAGCGGCCTCGTTCGGCTGCGGCAACCCGACGGCGCTGGCCGAACTGCGGCCCGGCGAAACGGTGCTGGATCTGGGCTCCGGCGGCGGCATCGACGTGCTGCTCTCCGCCCGCCGCGTGGGTCCTACCGGCAAGGCCTACGGGCTGGATATGACCGACGAGATACTGGCCCTGGC
>JAWLGN010000346.1:0-5238 GCA_041685075.1 Bryobacteraceae bacterium | reverse complement strand
AAATGCCGTCGAATGCCGACTCCGGCGCGGCGTCCAGGTACGCGAACAGGTCCGCCTGTTCGGCTTCGAGCCCTTGGGAGCGGCACAGCGAGACGGCTTCTTCGTCGAGGTCGATGCCGCGCGCCGCCACGCCCGCTTCGCGCATCAGCTCGAGAAACTCGCCGCGCCCGCAGCCCACGTCGAGTACGTCCTTACGTCCGGCAAAGTACGGCAGGTAGAAGCGCTGCTTTTCCTGCACATAATCTTCGGTGCCGCGGAAGCGCAGGCCGAAGGCGAGGAGGTCGGCCGCGGGCGGCTCCACCGCGGCGGGCTGCGCAGGGGCGGCCGGCAGCGCCCTGGCGCGCTGCCGCACCAGCCGCAGCTCCTGGTGAATCATCCGCTCGTACTCCAGCCGGAGCTTTTCCATCTCCGACCAGAAGCGCTGCTCGACGGCCTTCCCGGTGTTCTCCAGGGCGGCGGTGAACTCGGCGTGCTGGGTCCGCACGGTGTCGCGGAAATTGGATTCCGTCAACGCCGCGCGGTGCTGGAAGGCGGCCTGCAACTCGGCTACGCTGCGCAGCAGCCGGATTTCATTGTCCGCCAGCTTGTGCTCCCATCCGCCGCGCCACTCCACCCAGTGGCGCCGGATGTCGTCGAATTGCCGCTCGATATCGGCGCTCCGCGCGATGACCCCGTCCAGGCGGCGCTCGGTGCCGCCGAGCGCCTCGGCCTGGCTGCGGCGCAACTCGGCAATCTGCACGCCGAGTTCGGCCAGCGCCCGGTTGGTTTCATTCATCGCCTCCAGGGTGGCTTCGACGCATGCCATGGCGCCGCGGTTGAACTCCACCTGCTCGCGCACGTGCCAGTCGAGCGCGCGCGCGATGAGGCGCTTCACCGCCTGGATCAGGGAATTGAGCGGCCCGCCGGGCCGCGGGTTGACGCTCCCTATGGCCGCCACCTTGCCCTCGGCGGCGTCCCTCGCGTGCACCAGCGGCATCAGGTCGGGGAGCGCCACCCCGGCGCCGCTGCCCTGGGGATGGCGCGCCCGCACGCGTTCCCGCACCTCCCGTACTACCGCCGCGAGTTCCTCGGCCCTTGCCGCGTCCGGGTTCTCAGCGGCGGGACCCACGCGATTTGCTCCAGGTGGCGGTCACGGTGGTTTGGATGCCTCCACGCGGGGTAAACCTCCCGATCACCGTGGCGCTCACCGGCCGCGCCGCCTTCACTACGTCGCGAAGGAACCGGTTCACCACGTTCTCGTTGAAGATCCCCAGGTTGCGGTAGGCCAGCGCGTACATTTTGAGCGATTTCAGCTCCAGGCAGTGTTTGTCCGGCGTGTAGCGCAGCACCAGGGTGCCGAAATCCGGCAGCCCCGTTTTGGGACACACGCAGGTGAACTCCGGGATGGTGATCTCGATCTCGTAGCCAGGATACTGGTTCTGCCAGGTCTCGATATCGGGCAGCGGGTCGTTGATGCCGGCTGCCGCGTGTTCGTCCGTGTAGGTGCGCAGCATCAGGCCTCCATGGTTTTGGCGAGCAGGTCCAGAAACATCCCCACGTCGGTCACCACCCCGATGGCCTGTCCGGTGCCGCGGTCACTCACCTTGGTGGCCACCGCCGGGTTGATGTCCACGCAAATGATCTTGACCCAGCTCGGGAGCATGTTCCCGGTGGCGATGGAGTGCAGCATGGATCCCAGGCAGAGCACCAGCCCGGCGTTTTTCAGCTCCGCGGCATAGGCGTCCTGGGCGGCGTTCATATCGGTGATGGTATCGGGCAGGGGGCCGTCGTCCCGCAGGCTGCCGGCCAGCACGAAGGGGACGTTGTGCTTCACGCACTCGTACAGCACGCCGGAGGTAAGCCGGCCGCACTCCACGGCGGCGCGCACGCTGCCGGCGTGGTAGATGGCGTTGATGGCGCGCATGTGGTTGCGATGGCCGTGCTCTTCGGGGCGGCCGTCGGCCAGCCGCACGCCCAGCGAAGTGCCGAACAGGGCCGCCTCCACGTCGTGAACCCCCAGCGCATTGCCGCTCAGCACCGCGTGCACCGCGCCACTCTGAATCAGCCGCGAAAGACCGGCCACGCCGCCGGTGTGCACCACCACGGGTCCCGCCACCACCACCACCTTGCGCTTCTGCGCGATGGTCTGGCGGATGAGCGCGGCGGTCTGGCGCACGGCGGTCTGCACCTGGCGCTCCGAGGAGATGCCGTTGGTCATGAAGGCGAATGCCAGCCGGTCGCGCTCCTTCGATTCCGGCAGCACCCGGATGCCGCGCAGCCCGCAGACCACGCGGTCGCCGCGGCTGATGTCGCGCAGCCGCCGGCAGAAGGCGCGCCCGTTCTCCACCACGATCAGCGCGTCCATGCGCTGGTTCTCCACCTCCAGCCACTCGCCCTGGCAGCGCACCAGCGTGCGATGGTTGGTCGTGGAATAGAAATCCTCCGGGGCGCAGCGGTCGCGCTCCACTTCGCGCAGCACCGCTTCGCCCGCCGCCACGGACGTGCACCCCAGCCGCACGAGCTGCTCGAGCAGCCGGTCCAGTTCCTCCTGCGACGGCGCTTCCACCTTCAGCCGCAAATAGGACGGGTCGCTATTGGTGCGCCCGATACGGAACTGCTCCACCTCGAAGCGGCCGTTGTGTTCCACCACCTTGTCGAAGATGGACTCCATCACGTGGGAGTCGATGAGGTGGCCCTCGGCTTCCACGACTTCCTGTAATGACATGTACTTCTATTCTAACGTGGCTTACTTCACCGCCGTCCAGGCGATGAACAGGCCGTCGGGCTCCACGTCGTCCCAGTAGGAGATGAAGCGGCTCTCGACCTTGCGGCAATGCCGGCCGAGCCGCTTTTCGAGTTCGCGGCGCGTGAACCAGCGCTCCCACTCCGGCGTGCGCAGCCGGCCGAAATGCGCCGCGTTCTTATCGATCACCACGATGCGGCCGCCGGGCTTCACCACGCGGCAGAGTTCCGCCACCGCGGTTTCGATCTCGACGGCGTGCTCGAGCGACTCCACCGCGTAGGCGCCGTCGAAGGAGGCATCGCGGAAGGGCAGGGAGGTGAGCGACCCGGCGCAGGCATGAATGCCCGGCGGCAAGTGGCGGAGCATGGCGGTGGAGATGTCCAGCCCCCAGATCTCCGCTTCCGGCCGGCGCTCCCGCAGGATGCGCGCGAAGCGGCCCTTGCCGCAGCCCGCATCGAGAGCACGCCCGTTGCGCAGCTCGCCCAGGTGCTCCAGGACCAGCCGCACGTGCACAATGCGCGGGTCGATGGTGGAAGGGAAATGCTCCTCGTCGCGGGAGGCTTCGTCGAACGAGGAGCGGATACGCTGCCGCAGTTCCGGGCTGAGCCGGAGCCGCGCGGCAGGGCGGCCGAAGAGCCTCCGCCAGTTCACCGGCTATGCCCGGGTGAGAAAAATCGGCAGTCCCAGCTTATTGGCGTAGCTGGGCCGGTAGCGCTCGGTGTTGTACATGTTGGCCACGTCGACGCGCCGCGGTCCCAGCGCGGGATCGGGAATCGGCACCGCCTCGTAGCGTCCCTCGGAGATTGCCATCATGACGCCGTGTTTGTTCTCGGCGATGCAGTCCATGGCCATGCCCGCGAAGGTCGCCGCCACCATGCGGTCCACGAAATCGGGACTGCCCGACCGCAAATCGTAGGTCAGGTCGCTGATGATGGTTTCCTCATTGGTGCACTTCTTGATCTCTTCGCTGAGGTCCTCGCCCACGTTGGCCTTCTTGCGATGGCCGAAGGCGTCCGCCTCGCCGTACTCGCGCACCTGGTAGCCTTCCCACTCGGCGCCTTCGGAGAGGATCACCAGGGAGTAGCTGGAGGGGTTGTTGCGCTTGTCGGTCACCAGCAGGTCGATGAGCTTCTGCAGATCCACCTTGTATTCCGGGATGCAGCAGCGGATGGAGGTGACGTAGGCGGTGTAGAGCGCGGTGTAGCCGGCGTCGCGGCCGAATACCCGGAAGATACCGATGCGCTCGTGCGAACCCACGGTGGTGCGCTGCCGCTCGATGGCTTCCGTCGCGCGCGTGATGGCCGTCGAAAAGCCGATGCAGTACTCGGTGTTGCGCACGTCGTTGTCCATCGTCTTGGGGATGGCGATGACGGGCAGTCCTTCGTTGTCCAGCCGCGCGGCATAGCTCAGGGTGTCGTCCCCGCCAATGGCGATCAGGTAATCCAACCCGAGGGTCTCGATGTTCTTCATCACCCGGCTGGTCATGTCGAAGACCGTGCTGGTGATGCCCTTCTTGGTGAATTCCGACTGCGGGAAGCTCTGGCCCGCCACAACCGGCGGGAGCTTCTTCATCTTCGCGGGATTGGTGCGGGAGCTGTGCAGGAAGGTACCGCCGGTGCGGTCGATGGTGCGGGTATTCTCCCGGTTGAGCGGCATGATATACCGCGACCGGCTGGCCGGATCGTCCAGGTTCACGTGGGTGAGGCCCTCCCACCCGCGGCGGATACCTACCACCTCGGCGTCCATCTCGCTGCCCCTGTAAACCACGGTCTTGATGACAGAGTTCAGACCGGGCACGTCCCCGCCGCCGGTCAGAATGCCTATACGCTTAGCCATGAATGCTTTTTCTCCTGTATGCCTTCGGTTGGTTAGGGGTTTGGAACGTAATATTATAGCGCGCCACGCGCCTCAGGTCTCCTCCACGATCTTGTCCACCCGCACGCTGTAGATGGCGGGCTTGCCGTGGCGGTCGCTCTGGAAAAAGATCGCCTGGCTGTCCGGCGAGAAAGCCAGCACCACGGCCGCCGGGTCGCTGGCGCGGTGCTCGCAGACGGTAAACTCACGGCGGGTGACGCGCAGCAACAGCAGGATGGCGGGCGACGCCGCGTTGCGGCTGGCCCCCAGGAAGACGGAGGTGTTCCGGTTGCTTGCGAAGCTGACGAACTGGCTGGTGCGGGCCACCAGCTTGTCCTCGCCGCTCTCCGGGGAGTACTCGCGGATGGCGTGCAACTGCCGGGGGTCGGTGGGGAAGTTGAGATAGAGGATGGACTCTCCGCCGGGATGCCAGAAGGCGGGCCCGGCCGTGCCGTCGGCCAGCGCGAGCTTGCGACGGTTGCGGCCGTTCGGATCCACCAGCCAGAGATCGCCGCCTTGGCGGTAGAGCACCTGGTGCTGCCGCCCCGGGCGGATCAGGGGATCGCGAATCTCCCCGTCGGCCTCCGCGAGGGTGCGGGCGCCGCCGCCCCCGGTGCCCACCAGTTGCAGCCGCGAGCCACCCTGGCGGCGCTCGGCGAGCG
>JAWLGN010000028.1:0-30778 GCA_041685075.1 Bryobacteraceae bacterium | reverse complement strand
CAACCCCGTGCGGTTCCGGAATGTCTGGGTCCGGCCCCTGACATTTCCCCGGTAGCCGCCCGGGGCCCCTCGGCTTCAGCGGTGAGGCGCGGCCTATCGTTCCCCGCGGGCGGCCAGCAGGCTGTGGCGGCGGCTGAAGGGGAAGTAGATGGCGAGTCCCACCAGCAGCCACACCAGGAAACGCAGCCAGGTCTCCAGCGGCAGCGCCAGCATCAGCAGCAGGCAGCAGACAATCGAGAGCAGCGGCAGCCACGGCGCGCCCGGCACCCGGAAACCGCGCGGCCGGTCCGGTTGCGTCTTGCGCAACACCAGCACCCCGACCGATACCACGATAAACGCGAACAGCGTCCCGATATTCGCCAGGTCCGCGAAGGTGCCGATGTCCCACACTCCCGCCGGAATCCCCACCACCAGGCCCGCCACCCACGTGCTCACATGCGGGGTTTTATGCACCGGGTGGACCCGGCTGAATGCTGCCGGCAGCAGGCCGTCGCGCGACATCGCAAACCAGATCCGCGCCTGCCCGTACTGAAACACCAGCAGCGAGGAGACCATCCCCAACAGCGCCCCCACCCCGACCAGCCCGCGGATATTGTCCATGCCCAGCTCGCGCAGCGCGTTCACCACCGGCGCGGCGTTGTCCAGCGTACGCCAGTTCGCCACGCCCGTCAGCACCAGCGCCACCGACACATACAGCAGTGCGCACATCACCAACGTGGCGATGATCCCCACCGGCAGGTCTCGCTGCGGGCGCCGGCACTCCTCCGCCGCCGTCGAAACCGAATCGAACCCGATGTAGGTGAAGAAGACGATGGCCGCGCCGGTCATCACGCCCGAAAAGCCGTTCGGCAGGAACGGGCGCCAGTTGGCGGGATCCACCGCCCGTGCCGCGCCGAAGATGAATAGCAGGATGGCCGCCACCTTGATCAGCACCATCACGTTGTTCGTGCGCGCGCTCTCCCGCACGCCGCGCACCAGGATCCACGTCAGCACCACCAGCACCACCAGCGCCGGCAGGTTAAACCACGCGCCGGTGAACCGCCCGCCCGCGATCATCGGCCCGGCCAATTGCGCCGGCAGGTGCACCCCGAACAGCGTCTCCAGGATATCGTTCAGGTACGCCGAGAACCCCACCGCCACGGCCATGTTCGAGACCGCGTACTCCAGGATGAGGTCCCACCCGATGATCCACGCCACAATCTCGCCCAGCGTGGCATAGCTATAGGTGTAGGCGCTGCCCGCCACCGGAATCATGGCCGCCAGTTCCGCGAAACACAGGGCGGCGAAACTGCAGGCCAGCGCGGTCAGCAGGAACGATAGCGCGATCCCCGGACCCGCGCCGGGACGGCCGATCGTGGACACCGCATCCGGCCCGTGCCGCAGCAGGTCGAGCACCGGAGCGTGCAGGATGGAGTGGTAGCTGAGGGTCTCGCCCGCCGCCGCCGTTCCGGTGAGGATAAAGATGCCGGAACCGATCACCGCACCGATGCCGATCGCCGTCAGGCTCCACGGCCCCAGGGTTCGGCGCAGCCGTTTGTCGGGGGCCTCGGAGGCCGCGATCAACGCGTCGATGCTCTTTGTGCGGAAGAGACTCAACGGGGAAGGCCGTCAGCCGCTGGGGAACGAAGCCGCGCCGCGTTCCCCGGCGGCGGGAAAGTGGTTACCGCTTGCGCTGGCCCTTGGCCATCTTCCGGATCTTGCGCTTCATCGATCCGCGCGCCACGCCGGCAGGGCGTTTGGCCTTGGGCGCGGCTTTCTTGCGTGCCGTGCGCTTGGCTTCTTTGCGTTCTGCTTTGTCGGTGATGTGCTTCGTGTTCATCAGCTTCGTTTCAATTTGGCGTATTTCTCGACCAGTTTCTTCAACCCGTGACGAGGAAAGCTAACCGTGATCTTAGCATTATCGCCCTCCCCCTCGCGCCGCAGCACCATTCCGGTGCCATAGGTGGGATGCTCCACCATCATTCCGGCCCGGATCCTGCGCGGCTGTGCCGGCGGCGCCTTGGGCAGCGGCTTGGAACGCGCCGGGGGCGCCGGCATCACCGGAGGCGGAGCAGCCGCCTTGGACGCGCCAGGCCCCTCGAACGGGATGCCCCGATCGGAGAAGAACTGCGAGATGTTTTCCAGCGAATTGTACGTCTTCCCGGTGAACGTATTGCGGCGCGCGGCTTGCCGCACCTCCCACCGCTCGGCAAACAGTTCCACCTGCGGCACCGAATCGTCTTCGCCCAGCCGCTCCACCAGGTGCTCCGGAATTTCGCTCAGGAACCGCGAGGGAATCGAGCGCTCCTGCTCCCCGCCGCCGTAGCGCCTCCGCCAGCGCGCCCAGCTCAGGAACAGGCGCTTCTCGGCCCGCGTCATCCCCACGTAGCACAGGCGCCGCTCCTCTTCGAGCGCCGCCTCCGAGGTCCCGATCGACCGGCTATGCGGGAACAGCCCCTCTTCCATGCCCGCCAGGAAGACGTAGGGGAACTCCAGCCCCTTGGCGTTGTGCAGGGTCAGCAGGCAGACCTGCGCGCGCTCGTCGTAGGCGTCGGCGTCGGAGACCAGGGCGGCGTGGTCCAGGAACTCCGCGGCCGTTTCGCCACGCTCGGCGGCTTCGGCGGCGGCGTTCACCAGCTCCCCCAGGTTCTCGATGCGCGCCTGCGCTTCCGGCGTGCTCTCCTGCTCCAGCATCTTCTTGTACCCGGTGCGCTCCAGGATGAACAGGATGGCCTGGTCCACGCTGCGCGACATGGTGGCCAGGGTAATGTCCTGCACCAGGTTGCGGAAACCCACCAGCGCCGATTGCGCCCGCGCCGCGAACTGCTGGTCGTCGATCATCCGTCCGATAGCGTCCCAGGGGCACAGCCCGTGCTGGTGCGCGAAGCGTTCCACCTGCTCGACGGTGGTCTTCCCGATCCCCCGCGCCGGCGTGTTGATCACCCGCAGCAGGCTGGCCGAATCCTGGTTGGCCACCGAGAGCTTCAGGTACGCCAGCACGTCCTTGATCTCCGCCCGCTGGTAGAAGCTGAAGCCCCCCACCACCATGTAGCGCCGGCCGTAGCGCCGCAGCGCCTCCTCGATCTGGCGCGACTGCGCGTTGGTGCGGTAGAGCACCGCCACGCGCCCGTTCGGGTCCTCGGCCAACACCTTCTCGATGGAATCGGCGATGAACAGCGCTTCGTTCTCGGCATCGTGCGCGGCGTAGATGGCAGGCAGCCGCCCGGCTTCCGCCTCGGTCCAGAGCTTCTTGCCCTTGCGCTCCTTGTTGTTCTCCACCACCGCGCCGGCGGCCGCCAGGATGTTCTTCGTCGAGCGGTAATTCTGCTCCAGCCGGATGATCTTGGCGTTCGGGAAATCGCGCTCGAAATCCAGAATGTTGCGGATGTCCGCGCCGCGCCAGCTATAGATGGACTGGTCCTCGTCCCCCACCACGCAGACGTTCGAGTGCGACTGCGAAAGCAGCCGCATCAGCTCGTACTGGCTGCGGTTGGTGTCCTGGTACTCGTCGATCATGACGTAGGCCAGGCGGCGGTTCCAGGCTTCCCGGGTGGCCTGGTCGTGGCGCAGCAGCCGCACGCTCTCCAGCAGCAGGTCGTCGAAGTCCAGGGCGTTGGCGGCGCGCAGCGCGTTCTCGTACTGCTCGTAGACTACGGCCAGCCGCGTGGTTTTCGGATCGGTGGCGGCTTTGTAGAACTCCTCCGGGCCCTGGTTGCGGTTCTTGGCGCTGCTGATGCGCGAGAGCGCCGCCCGGTACTGCATGAACTCCTTCTCGTCCAGTCCCAGGTTGCGGTAGGTGGCCTTGACGATGGCAAGCTGGTCGTCTTCGTCGTAGATGCTGAAGCGGCGCGTGAAGCCCCGGCGGATTTCGGCCAGCGGATCGCCGTCGCTGCGCAGCAGCCGCACGCAAAACGAGTGGAAGGTCGAAATGCGGGGCGGGGAAGAGAGTTCCCGCCCTTCCAGCAGCGCGGCCACGCGCTCCCGCATCTCTCCGGCGGCTTTGTTGGTGAACGTAACCGCCAGAATGGCAGACGGGGGCGTCCGCCGCGCACTGATGATGTGCGCAACCCTGTGGGTAATGACGCGCGTCTTGCCGCTTCCCGCGCCGGCCAGGATCAATAACGGTCCCTCGGTGTGGCGGACGGCTTCGCGTTGCTGGGGATTTAGACCCTCGAGAAACTCCATGTAAACGGGGACAATACCGATCTTAGCACGAACCGTTTACGCCACCGGGATTCGGGGTCGCCGCCGCCTTCCGTCCGGTGCGCGCTGGGTGCGACGCACGACGGTGTTATTGAGGGTCCTGCACGCGCTCCTGGAGCGGCGAGCCGGGTCCGGGCGGCGCAAGCAGCGCGGCCAGAATCGCGAACAGCAGAACCGCAAGCATGATCAGATCCGGGTTTGTCAAATCGATTTCGCCTTTTTGGGGCACGTGGACCGTGGGCGGCCGCAGCGGATAAAACAGGAGGAACTCAGCGTTGGAACTTGTGCCGGTCAGTATTTTTGAAACTCTGCCGATATTATCACGGTCCCGCCTGTACGGGCAAGCACCACCGCGGGCGGGACTACCCACAAGCTGGCCGATAAACGGCCCTTCCCGCTACACCTGGAACGTCTGCCCGATCTGCTCCACCGCCACGCGGTGCGCATCGTTCCCAGCGGCCTGGTAGAGCCGCTCAATGGGTTCTGTCAGGGGTTCGTTGCTGAGTTGAAAGGTTCGGTGATGCACCGGCAGGATGAACTCGGCGCCCGCGTCGTTGGCCATCGTGAGCGCCTGTTCCGGCGTGCAGTGATACCGGATCCACGGGTTGTACGCCCCCACCGGCATAATGGCGAGCTGGTACGGTTTGGCCTGCCTCACCTTCCGGAACAGCCGGCAGGCGGCCGTATCGCCGCCGAAGAGAATGCGCCACGGCCCCGCCTCGATAGTGTAGCCGTTGTAGCCGCGATGCGTATCCCGCCGCATGCGGGCGCCCCAGTGGTTCACCTCGAAAGCGCGCACGGTGGCCGGCCCAACCCGCAGCCGCTCGCCCCAGCGCAGCTCGTGAAAGCGTCCGTAGCGGTCCGGGCGGAAAAGGTCGCCGGTCTCGTGCGCCGTCGCCACGGTAGTGTGGCTGCTCTCCAGCGCCCGCAGCGAAGGGATGTCCAGGTGATCCATGTGGGCGTGGGAGACCAGCAGCAGGTCGATCTTCGGCAACTCCCGCACCTCGAGCGGCGGCGCCACCAGGCGCTTCAGCCCCAGGGTCAGGGGTCCCAGGCTCAGCCCCACTCGGTCGCTGAAAACCGGATCGGTCAGGATCGTAAAACCGTCCACCTTCAGCAGCACCGTGGCGTGCCCGATCCAGGCCGCGAAGAGCCCGCGGTCCGGCCACGCGCGCAGATCCGGCCGGTGCTGCGGCTCCAGAATCGGCCGGCTCCACTCCTCCGCAAACTGTCTCCAGAATCGGGGCGCCGCGCGGTATGCCATGGTTCCGAGCCCGGCCAGACCGGCTACCCCAACACCCCCCAGCAGGGTTCTCCGCCTCATCTACTCACTTGACGCTACACAATCTGCAGCGGTTGCAGAGCCGAAGCCTGTACTCGATGTATAGTAGACTTTTCGGCCTCGCCCACTGCACCGCGAGTCACACCGGATTACCCTATGAGAATATCAGCCAAGGCGCCCTGCCGCGTGGACCTTGCCGGCGGCACTCTCGACATCTGGCCCCTGTACCTCTACCACCGCAATGCTGTCACCGTAAACTTCGCCATCGACCGCTATCAGAGCTGCGTGCTCGAAACCCGCTCCGACAGCCGCATTACGGTCTGCTCCCGGGATCTCCGCGCCACCGAGGAATTCGCATCCCTCGACGATCTCCGCGAGCGCAAGCGCTATCGCCTGCCCCTGGCTGCGCGGGTAATCCGGTACTTCGCCCCGAGCCAGGGATTCGATCTCTACACCGACTCCCAGACGCCCGCCGGAGGCGGCATCGCCGGCTCCTCCACCCTGATCATCGCGCTCTCCTCGGCGCTCAATCGTCTTACCCGAGCCAACCATCCGCCCGAGCGCATCCGCGAAATCTCCCAGAACGTAGAGGCCCAGATCATCAACGTCCCCACAGGCTGCCAGGACTACTACCCCGCGCTCTACGGCGGCATCGCCGCCCTGGAACTCACCGAAGCGGGGATCCTGCGCCGCTGCCTCCCCGTTGACGCCGCCGAACTCAACCGCCGCTTCGTCCTCGCCTATACCGGCGAGCCCCGCAACTCCGGCATTAACAACTGGGAAGTCACCAAGGCCCACATCGACGGCGACCGCAAGGTCTTCCGCAACTTCGCCCAGATCGCCCACATCGCCCACCAGATGCGCTGCGCGCTCGAGCGTTCCGACTGGGACGCCGCGGCGCGGCTGCTGCGCGAGGAGTGGAGCCACCGTCGCAGGAACGCCCCCGGCATCTCCACTCCCCTCATCGACCGGCTCGTTACGGTCACCCGCCGCGCCGGAGCCGTGGCGGCTAAGGTCTGCGGCGCAGGCGGCGGAGGCTGCGTGGTCTTCCTGGTGGAACCCGGCGCCAAGGACGCGGTCGCGGCCGCCATCGAGCGCCAGGGCGCCCAGGTGCTGCCCGTCCGGGTGGCCAATCGCGGCGTTCGCGTTACAGTAGAAACGTAGCGCGACATGCCGGGCCGCACCGATCCGCTCCGCACCGTCCTCCAGGTGCTGCTCTACGTCTTCCTGTACGCCGCGGCAGCCTTCGTGCTCGGCCCCCTGCTCTTCTGGCTGGGCGATTACCTGGCCGGCATCACCGCCACCGGCCTGCTGGCCGCCTGTTTCGCCAACTGGCTTTCCATGCGGATCTACGAAGGCCGCCCGCTGGCCGATATCGGGATGCACTGGAACGACGCCTCCATAGTCAACCTCGGCTGGGGTTTGCTGGGAGGCGCCGGCGCCGCGTCGCTGGTGCTGGCCCCGCCGCTGCTGGCGGGGGTGGCCGCGCTACGCCCCGCGCCCGGAGCCGAAGCGCACTTCGGCTCCATCGCTTTCGTCGCCATCCTGCTCTTTTTCGGCGCCGCCGGAGAAGAGATCCTCCTGCGCGGCTACGGCTTTCAGGTGCTGCTTCGCACCCTGGGCTACGCCGGCACCATCCTGCCGGTGGCCATCGTCTTCGCCCTGTTGCACGCCGGCAACCCCAACGCTACGGTACTCGGACTCGCCAATACCGCCGGCTTCGGCGTCCTCTTCGGCATCGCCTACCTGCGCAGCCGTGACCTTTGGCTCCCCATCGGCCTGCACTTCGGCTGGAACATTACGCTACCGTTCTTTGGCGTGCCGGTCAGCGGGCTTAAAATAGGAGTGACGGGTTACGCCATGGAGTGGGCCGCCGGTTCCCTGTGGAGCGGCGGCGAATACGGCCCGGAAGGCAGTATCCTGACCAGCGGGGTGCTGGTGGCGCTGTTGGTTTTTCTCCTCAAAGCGCCCGTTCGCCGGCAGCCGTCCCCCTTGCTCGACCCGCCTATGGAGACGCCGCCATGCGAACCTGCATCGCCGCCGCCGCCTTCGCCGCTGTCTCCGTGATCCCCGCCGGGGCCGCGGACAAACTTTCTTTCGAGGACCGCGTGGAGCTTACCCGCGGCCTCACCGCCGAATACGCCACCGTCAAGCAGTTCCTGCCGCGCTCCAAGAAACCGCTGCCCTTCGAAGCCGACGGCACCTACGACAAGGAGCGCTGGGACGAAGTAGGCAAGGAGTACGGCCCCGCCGCCCGCGTGGGCGACCTGGTACAGATCACCAAAATCGAAATCGACGACGACAAGATCCGGCTCCAGATCAACGGCGGTTTCAAGGGCGGCCGCAAATGGTACGAGCGCATCCAGGTGAGCGGAGGCATGGGAGGCGGCGGAACGCCTCGTCCCATCTCCACCGGCGGTTCCAACGCGCCCGGCGGAACCAGCGTCGAGATCCTCTTTCGCAAGCCCCTCGAACCCATCACCTCTGCGGAGGTAAAGAAGATCCTCGCCGCCGTGCTCGATTTCGACCGCCGCAGCGCCACCGAACTCTACGCCGAATCGCTCCCCCCCGAGATCAAACAGGCCGTCGAGGAGAAGCGCGCCATCGAGGGCATGGACCGCGAGCAGGTGCTGCTGGCCATGGGTCGTCCCCAGCACAAATCGCGCGAAACCCAGGACGGCATGGAACTGGAGGACTGGGTCTACGGCACCCCGCCCGGCCGCATCGTCTTTGTCACCTTCAACGGCGACAAAGTCATCCGGGTGAAGGAATCCTACGCCGGTCTGGGCACCCAGATGCCCAGCCTGCCTACCCCGCGCTAGCGCCGGCGGCGTAATGCCGCGCTTGGGAGGCGGGCACCTCCCATACCCGCAGCCCGTAGTGCGAAAGCAGCGCCGGGATGTGGCGGAAGCGCGCGTCGGCCGCCAGGATCGCCCGCACCATCTCGCGGCGCCGCACGCGGTCCGGATGGCTCAGAATCGTCACGGAGCCGCCGTCGCCCCCGGCGCCGTTGACCTTCCACCCCGAGGCGTCAAATTCGCGCGCCACGTCGATCACCCTCTGGTGCCCCGGCCCCACCAGTTCCGCGTGCAGTTCCCGCTGCGCCTCCGTGTTGCGCGTCATGATGCGCCCCAGCTCTTCCAGGTCGTGGGCATAGAGCGCTTCCTTGGATGCCTCCGCGCAGCGCCGCAGCGCCTCCAGCCGCGGCGACTCCATCCCGCTGCGCTCCAGGCTGCGGATCACCATCTGGTGCACCTGGCTCGAACTGTGGCTCCCGCCCACGTAGATCAGCACCAGGCGGCTCTCCAGCTCCCACCACACCGTATCGGGCACCTCGATGCGGCTCACCGAGGCGTGCGGGTACTGGTGCATGTCGATGAAGTTGATGCCGCCGTGCGCCGAGGCGATCTGGTCCTGGATGCCACACTGCTGCTTGAGCAGTTGCGTCTCCACGTGAAAGGCCGCCATGGCCACCTGGTAAGGCGTCATGCGCCCCGCCGTGAGCATGTCCAGCGCGCCCAGCAGCGCCACGCTCACTGCCGCCGAAGTGCCCGTCGAACAGCCCGGCGGCGCTTCGCTGAAGATGGATACCTCGATGGCGGTGTCCTTGGGAATCGAGGCGTAGTCCATGGCCGCCTCCAGCAGCGGGTGCTTGTCGTAGACGCCGTTCGGTTCCGCGATGGTGTAGCGTTCCCCGTAGTTTTCCGCGTGGATGGTGATGCGCCGCCGGTCGCCGGCCGCCCCGGCGTAGACCTTCATCTGCACTTCAACGGAAGGCGAAATCGAAATGGCGAACACCTTGCCGTGGCGCGCAAACCAGGTATCGGTCCAGCCGCCGTTATCGCACACCCGGATGGGGGCCACGCTGTGAAAGACGCGGTCGGGCGCCCGGCCCGCGGATCTGTCCATCTCTGCTGTCACCTCGAATGCCGATTCTAGCCGATTCCGGGCACGCTAAGATGGGAGATCACATGCAGACGTTCACTATCGCGGTCATCGCCGGAGACGGCGTGGGCCCGGAGGTCGTGCCCCACGCCCTGCGCGTGCTCGAAGCCGCCGGCCGCCGCCACCAGGTCACCTTCTCCTTCCAGGAGTTCGATTGGGGCAGCGAGCACTACTTCCGCTGGGGCCGCATGATGCCCGCCGGCGCGCTGGAATTGTTGCAGCCCTGCGACGCCATCCTGCTGGGCGCCGTGGGCCACCCCGAAATCCCGGACCACACCACCCTGAACGGCCTCCTGCTGCCCATTCGCCGCGCCTTCGATCAGTACGCCAACCTGCGCCCGGCCTACCTGTTCCCCGGCGTGCACTCGCCCCTGGCTTCGGCCCGCGGCGGCGATATCGACCTGGTCGTGGTGCGGGAGAACACCGAAGGCGAGTACGCTCCCGTGGGCGGCTTCCTCTACGCCCATCAGCCCGAGGAAGTGGCTATCCAGACCGCCGTCTTCACCCGCCGCGGCGTCGAGCGCATCGTGCGCTTCGCCTTCGAACTGGCGGTGAAGCGCAACCAGAAGCGCCGCGTCACCTCCATCACCAAGTCCAACGCCCAGGGCTACGGCATGGTCCTCTGGGACCGCACCTTCCAGGCCGTGGCGGCGGAGTTTCCGGACGTCGAAACCGAGTCTCTGCTGGTAGACGCCGCCGCCATGAACTTCATCCGCCGCCCGGAGAGCTTCGACGTAGTGGTGGCCTCGAACCTCTTCGGCGATATCCTGAGCGATCTCTCCGCCATCCTGGTGGGCAGCATGGGGCTGGCCCCCAGCGCCAACCTCGACCCGCTGCGCCGCTTCCCCTCCATGTTCGAGCCGGTGCACGGCTCCGCGCCCGACATCGCCGGCAAGGGCCTGGTGAACCCTCTGGCCGCCATCCTGAGCGCGGCCCTGATGCTGGACCACCTGGAGTTGCCCGCCGCCGCCGCCGGCGTCCGCCGCGCCGTGGCCGCCGTGCTGGCGGAGCAGAAAGTCCGCACGCCCGACCTCGGCGGCGCCAGCACCACCACCGAGGTCGCCGAAGCCGTGCTGGAAAAGCTGGGTTGATGTGATGCGCTGGCTGCTGGTCGCCTGCGTTTGCCTCGCTCAGGCCGCGGAGATCGAGCATCGCGGCGGGCAGGCGTGGCCCACGGCCAACCACATGCGCCTGGCGGCCCCCATCGCCGCCCCCGCCGGCCGCCCCGTGCTGTTCGAAGCCCCACTGCCGCCGCGCTTCAATCCCGATTCCGTCCGGGTGATCGGACCGGGCGCCTCCGCCGTCATCCCTTCCAAGGTGGAGTGGCGCAACCCACACGCCCAGGTGCGCTGGATCTCCCGCGGCCCTGGCATCTACCACGTCTACTTCGACGTCCACGGCTCCGGCGAATCCGAACGCCCGCTTGAGCCCGCCATGATCGGCGCCGGCGACCGCGTGACCTACGGCCGCCGCGGCGTGCGCGGGCGCCTTTCCGTGGGCCTGTGGGCCTACCCCGCGGCGCTCGATATCGACGCCGACGGAGCCCTCGACCTGCTGGTCTCCTGCACCGACAACCCCTACAACGGCATCTACCTTTTCCGCAATATCGGATCCACCGAACGGCCGCTCTTCGACCGCGCCGAATGGCTCGGCCCCGGGCGCAAGGAACTCACCGCCGCGGATTTCAACGGCGACGGCGCCCTCGACCTGGTGGTCTCCGGCGGCTACTACAGCGACGTGCGCCGCAAGCGCCTCTCCGCCTTCGTGCCCGTGAAGCTTGAGCGCGACTACTGGGTAGGCCGCGACGATTTCTGGTTTCCCGCCGACTGGGACGGCGACGGCCTCATCGACCTGCTGGTGGGCCCCAGCGACTGGCGCGACTACGGCTGGGACGACGCCTTCGACGAACGCGGCCGCTGGACGCGCGGCCCGCTGCACGGCTACGTCTGGTTCCACCGCAACACCGGCGCCAACGCCGCCCCACGCTACGCCCCGCCGGTGAAGCTCACCGCCGCGGGTAAACCCATCGACCAGTACGGCAGCCCCACCCCGCAGGCCGTGGACTGGTTCGGCGCCGGCAAACTCGACCTGCTTGCCGGCAGCTTCGTCGATACCATCACGCTCTACCGCAACATCGGAACCCGCACGGCGCCGCGTCTCGCCGCCGGGGAACGGCTGCATGCGGGCGGCGCGCCCCTCCGGATGGACCTGTGCATGATCCAGCCGCGCGTGGTCTCCTGGCACCCGGACGGCCGCCTCTCCCTCATCGTCGGGGAGGAGGACGGCCGCGTGGCGCTCCTCGAAAACCGCGCGCCGCGCGGCCGCCGGCCCGATCTCGCCCCGCCGCGCTACTTCGAGCAGGTGGACCCCTACGTGAAAAGCGGCGCCCTGGCCCGGCCCGTAGCCGTGGACTGGAACGGCGACGGCAAACTCGATATCCTCTCCGGCAACTCGGCCGGCTACCTCCAGTACTTCGAGAACACCGGCACGGCCGCCGCCCCGGCCCTTGCCGACCGCGGCTACCTGCGGGCCGGCGGCAAGACGATCCGCCACGTGGCCGGGCCGAACGGATCGGTGCAGGGACCCGCCGAGGAGAAGTGGGGCTACACGAATCCTTCTGCGGCCGACTGGGACCTGGACGGCCGCCTGGATATCCTGGTGAACGACATCACCGGCGCCGTCGTCTGGTACCGCAACACCGGCGCGCCGGGCAAACCCGAACTGGCGCCCGCCGAACCCCTCGAGGTGGAGTGGTCCGGCCGCCCGCCCAAGCCCGACTGGGTCTGGTGGGAGCCGCGCCCCAAACAGCTCGTCACCCAGTGGCGCACCACCCCCAAGGCCGTCGATTGGGACCGCGACGGCTTACCCGATCTTGTGATGCTCAATCACCAGGGCTATCTCGCTCTGTACCGCCGCGCCCGCCGCAATGGCGCCCTGGTGCTGCTGCCTCCCGAGCGCATCTTCCTCGAGCCCGGAGGCCGTTTCCTCAATCTCGCTAACGGCCGTGCCGGCGCGAGCGGCCGCCGCAAGATCGAACTGGTGGACTGGGACCTCGACGGCGATCTCGACCTCCTGACCGATTCCAACTCCGGCCCCATCTGGTACGAAAACACCGGCACGCAAGCGAAGCCCGTCATGCGCCACCGCGGCCGCATTCTGAAGACCGAATTCCGCGGCCACAACCCCACCCCCAACGCCGCCGACTGGAACGGCGACGGCCGCCCCGACCTCCTCGTCGGCGCCGAAGACGGCTTCCTCTACTACTTCGAGCGCAGCTTCATCGACGGAGCAGGGAAGTAGCATCTCCGCGCGGCCGCCGCCGGCAGCGGCCATCAACACAACACGCCGGCCGTGGCCAAGAATCAACGCGCCTACCTCCTGCCGATAACCATAAAAAGACAAACAGACCTGCGATTGATATAATCCGCAGCCATGGCTACCATTCCGGCCAGAGTTTATGACCGCCTGCTCAATGGCTTGAAGCGATTTCAGTCGATTCTGAGTGCAGCCAAGGCACGAGATGCGGGCGAGGCCGATACCTCAACCATCGTCAAAGATCTTCTCTCCGAAGTGTTCGGCTACGATAAGTACACTGAAATTACTTCCGAGTACATGATCAAGGGCACGTATTGCGATCTTGCCGTCACTCTGGAGGGCAAGCTCCAGATCCCTATCGAAGTAAAGGCCATCGGGCTGGAGTTGAAAGATGCCCATCTTAAACAAACGGTGGACTACGCGGCCAACCAGGGCGTCGAATGGGTGATGCTGACCAATGGTTCGGTTTGGCGCATCTACCGCGTCATCTTCGCCCAGCCCATCTCCCAGGATCTGGTCTACGAATGCGACCTGCTTTCCATCCATCCAAAGAACAGGGCGCAGGTCGAGCACCTGTTTCTGTTCGCGAAAGAAGGGCAGAGCAAGTCGGTCCTGGATAGCTTCCACGCCCAGAGGCAAGCCACCAACCGGCACCTGCTGGCCGCGCTTCTGCTCACCGATCCCGTCCTCAATATCGTTCGCAGGGAATTGCGCCGCGCCTTTCCCGATGTGCGGGTGGATATTCATGAATTGCGGGATGAACTCAGGCAGGAAGTGCTGAAGCGAGAAGTCGCCGAAGGCGAGCAGGCGGACGAAGCCCGCCGGAGGGTCCACAAGGCCCAGTGCCGGGCGTTGCGGGCCAGGGCCAAAGCGGCCGGCGGAAACGGGCCCCATCATGCAGCCTCTGAATCCTCTGCGGGGGCAGCCTCCGAGGCGTCTTAGATCCGCCGCCTCTACGCCTCCAGCCCCATCTGCGCCAGCCGGTAGCGCAGCGCGTTGCGCGTCAGCCCCAGCAGGCGCGCCGCCTGGCTCTTGTTCCCGTCGGCGCGGCGCAGCGCCTCGCGGATCAGCTCCTGCTCGTACTGGTCCAGCGTCATGCCCTCCGGCAGAAATGCCGGCGCGCTGTGGTTGTGCCGCCGGGGCGCCATCTCCAGCTTGATATCTTCCGCGTCCAGCGCATCGCCCGTGCACATCACCAGGCTGCGCTCCACCACGTTCTCCAGCTCCCGCACGTTGCCCGGCCAGTGATATCCCATCAGCACCGCCATGGCCGCGTCCGTGATGCCCGCCACGCGGCTCCCCAGCTCCGGTCCGTGCTTGGCCAGGAAATGGCGCGCCAGAAACGGAATATCCTCCTTCCGCTCGCGCAGCGGAGGCAGGTTGATGGGCACCACGTTCAGCCGGTAGTACAGGTCCTCCCGGAAGGTGCCCTGTTCGAGCGCCGCCCGCAGGTCCTGGTTGGTCGCCGCCACCACCCGCACGTCGATGTGCCGCGTGACGTTGCTGCCCAGCCGCTCGAATTCGCGCTCCTGCAGCACCCGCAGCAGCTTCACCTGCACCGACGCCGGCACGTCGCCGATTTCGTCCAGGAACACCGTCCCGGTGTCGGCCTGTTCGAACTTGCCCGGCTTCGACGTGGTGGCGCCAGTGAAGGCCCCCTTCTCGTAGCCGAACAGCTCGCTCTCCATCAGGTTTTCCGGAATCGCCGTGCAGTTGATCTTCACCAGCGGCCGTTCCCGCCGCGGCGAATGGAAGTGAATGGCGCGCGCAATCAAATCCTTCCCCACGCCGCTTTCGCCGGCCAGCAGCACGGTGGCGCGCGTGGGCGCCACCCGCATCACCGTGGCGAAGATCTCCTGCATGGGGGCGCTGCGCCCCACGATGTTGGCGAAATCGTAGCGCCGCCCCAGTTCCTCCCGCAACTGCCGGTTCTCGTCGCGCAGCGCGCGGAACTCCAGCGCCTTCTGCACCACCGTCACCAGATGGTCCAGCGAGAACGGCTTGGTGAGAAAGTCCAGCGCCCCGCACTTCATGGCCTCGACGGCGGTCTCCACGCTGCCGTACGCCGTCATCACGATCACCGGCGTCAAGGTGTTCTGCCCGCGCAGGCGTGCCAGCAGTTCCAGCCCGTCCATTCCGGGCAGCCGCAGGTCCGTCAGCACCAAGTCGGCGCGGTCGGCCAGCTTCAGCCCTTCCTCGGCGGTGCCCGCTTTGTCCACCTCGTAGCCGCACGAAAACAGGTGCAGCTCGATCACGCGGCGGAGCTTGGCTTCGTCTTCAACTACCAGAATGCGTTTCTTCATGGCAGCGGCGCAGGCGGACCGGCGGCGCCGCGTGTCATAGGCAGGTACACGCGGAACATGCTTCCTTTGCCGGGTTCGCTCTCTACCGTTATCTTACCCCCATGCTCATCCACGATTTTCGAAACGATCGCCAGCCCCAGCCCGACCCCGTCCGGCTTGCTCGTCACGAAGGGGTTGAAGATGCTGTCCAGCAGCTCCGGATCGATGCCGCTGCCGCGGTCGATAATCGAGATCTCCGCCGCCGGTCCCGCCAGCCGCGTCTTCACCGTCACCGCACCGCCCGGCGCGGTGGCCTGGCAGGCGTTCAGCAGCAGGTTGTAGAACACCCGCTCCATCAACTCGGCATCGATGGGAAACGGCGGAATTTCCGGCGAGTAGTTCTTCCAGATGGTCACCTGCGGCAGCCCGTTCTCCCGCTCCACCAGCGCCACCGCGCGGTCGATCGTCTTCGTCAAATCGGCGGAGGCCAGCCGCAGTTCCAGCGGGCGCGCGAACTCCAGAAACCGCGTCACCAGCGAGTTCGCGCGGTCCACCTCGGTGGAGATGAATCCGGCCACCTCGCGCGCCACTTCGTTTTCTCCGCTCACGCTGCGCGAGAGCATCTCTGCCGACGCGCGAATGGTGCCCAGGGGGTTGCGCAACTCGTGGGCCAGCCCCGCGGAAAGCTGGCCCAGCGCGGCCAGCCGGTCGGAGCGCCGCACCGCCTCTTCCGCGGCCCGCAACTGCCGGTTCGCCGCCGCCAGTTTCTCCGCCACCATTTTGTAATTGCCCGACTGCACCCGCACGAACTCCGCCAGTGCGCTCGCCAGGTTCCCCGCCATGGCGATGAAGATCACCCGGATGGCCAACTCCCGCATCTCCGTCGGCCCCACCAGCCAACGCGACCAGTCCACGAACAACAGAAACGAGAGATACGCCCCGCAGGCGAGCAGGGTAAACAGCAGCGTGGAGGTGACCCCCAGGGACGTGGCGGCGGATACCACCGGGAGCAGCAGAATCAGGTAGTAGCTGCTGGCCAGCCCGCCCGTGTACCCGATCAGCAGGTAGCCCAGCAGCAGCTTCAGCGCGATCCAAAAAACTTTTCTCCGGGCCGGGTCCAGAAACGGCAGTTTCGGCTCTACAATCTGCGCCGCGGCCAGCGCACTCAGCAGCGCGATTTCGGATACATCCAGCGGGCGGCTCCACCACCCCAGGGCCGCGAACAACAGCAGCCACACAGCATCCTGCGCGCGAAACCGGCGTGGGATCTGATCCAGCGAACGGTCCTCGGAATCAAGCATGAATCCTAGTCGGGATTATGCCACAATAACTGTAGGTAGTCTCAATAATGCCCGATCCTATGATGCTGGACCAGGACCAGGTGTCCGGTCCCGAATCGCAAACCGCGCCCGACTCGGATGTCTCCTTCGGCGATATCCTCTCCGCATACGAGCAGTCGCAGGCCCAGGGCCCCGAAGAGGGCCAGGGCATCGCGGCCACGGTCGTCACCCTCACGCCGGACCATGCCGTTCTCGACGTCGGCAAAAAGACCGAGGGTGTGATCCCGATCGCCGACCTGCCCCGCGACGCCGCCGGCGAACTCGACGTGAAGCCGGGCGACACGCTCCAGGTCTCCATCAAGGGGCGCAATAGCGAGGGCTACTACCAGCTTTCTCTCATCAAGGTGGAGCGCCCCCGGGACTGGTCGGGGCTGGAAAAGGCCTTCGCCGACAAGAGCCCCATCGGCGGCGTGGTCACCGCGGTCGTCAAGGGCGGGCTGAGCGTGGATGTGGGGGTGCGTGCCTTCATGCCCGCCTCCCGCAGCGGTGCCCGCGATGCCGCCGAAATGGAAAAGCTCATCGGCCAGGACATCAAGTGCCGCATCATCAAGCTCGATACCGCCTCTGAGGACGTGGTGGTGGACCGCCGTGCGGTGCTCGAAGAGGAAGAGGCCCGCGCCAAGGAGCAGCGCTTCTCCGAGCTGCAGGAGGGCGCCGTGCTGCACGGCATCGTCCGCACCCTCATGGACTACGGCGCCTTCGTCGACATCGGCGGCTTCGACGGCCTGCTGCACGTCGCCGATATCTCCTGGTCCCGCGTCAACAAGCCCGCCGACGTGCTCAGCGTGGGACAGGAAGTGGATGTCCAGGTGCTCAAGGTAGATCCGAAAAAGCGCCGCGTCTCCCTAGGCCTCAAGCAGCTCACCCCGCACCCCTGGGATGGCGTTGCCGAGCGCTACCAGGTGGGCGAAAAGGTCTCCGGAACCGTCACCCGCGTGGCCGACTTCGGCGCCTTCGTGGAACTCGAACCCGGAGTCGAGGGCCTGATCCACTTCTCCGAGATGTCCTGGTCGAAGAAGGTGCGGAAACCGAGCGACGTCGTCCAGCCGGGCGATGCCGTCGAGGTCGTGATCCTCTCGGTGAACCCCGCCGAGCGCCGCATCGGGCTGGGCCTCAAGCAGGCCCTCGGCGACCCCTGGGCCGAAGCCGCACGGAAGTGGCCCGCCGGTTCGGTGGCGGAGGGCACCGTGGTCAGCCTCCAGAAATTCGGCGCTTTCGTGCAACTCGCCGAGGGCGTCGAGGGCATGATCCACGTCGGCGATATCAGCGCCGAAAAGCGCATCAATCACCCGCAGGAAGTCCTCAAAATGGGCGAAACCGTGCGCGCCAAGGTGCTGGAAATCGACCTGGCCCGGCGCCGCATGCGCCTCGGCCTGAAGCAGTTGGTGCCCACCAGCCTGGACGAGTACATCGCCGAGCGCAAGGCCGGCGACGTGGTCACCGGACGCGTGGTGGATGTGCGCGGCAACCGCGCCAGGGTGGAACTCGGGGAAGGCGTCACGGGCTTCTGCAGCCTGGAAAAGCAGCATCGGGAAACCGCCGCCCCGGAGACCTCCGCTTCGCTCGATGTCTCGGCCCTTTCCTCCATGCTGGCCGCCAAGTGGAAGGGCGAAGCCGGAGCGCCGGCAGGCGGCGAGGGCCTCCGCGCCGGGCAGATCCGCAGCTTCCGCATCGCTTCCCTCGACCCGGCGCAGAAGCGCATCGATCTCGAACTCGAAGGCTAAAAACAAAAAGGCCGCGGACCATCGCCCGCGGCCTTGTTCCTTCTGCGTAACCTTACTTCTTCGTCTTCAGCTTCTCGCGCTGCTCCCGCAGTACCGCCTTGCGGCTCAGCTTGATTTTGTTGCCTTCGATGGCCAGCACCTTCACCAGGATCTGGTCGCCTTCCTTCAACTCGTCTCGCACTTCGCGTACGCGGTTCTCGGCGATCTCGCTGATGTGCAGCAGTCCATCGGTTCCGGGGAAGATCTCTACGAACGCGCCGAAATCCACCAGCCTCACCACCTTGCCCAGGTAGGTCTTCCCCACCTCGGCCGTGGCGGTGATGTCGCCGATGATCTGCAGCGCCTTGTTCGCCGCGGCTTCGTCGGCCGAGGCCACGTGCACCGTGCCGTCGTCTTCCACGTCGATCTTCACCCCGGTCTGCTCGATGATCCCCCGGATCACCTTGCCTCCCGGCCCGATCAGGTCGCGAATCTTATCGGTCGGAATGGTCAGGGCGTAGATGCGCGGCGCGTACTTCGACATGCTGGGCCGGGGCTCCCCGATGGCGGCGTACATCTTGTCCAGGATGAACAACCGCCCGCGGCGCGCCTGTTCCAGCGCCTCTTTCATGATGGCCGTCGTCACGTTGGGAACCTTGATGTCCATCTGCAGCGCGGTAATGCCCTCGCGCGTGCCGGCCACCTTGAAATCCATGTCCCCGTAATGGTCTTCCGCGCCCGCGATATCGGTCAGGATGGCGTAATCGTCGCCCTCCTTCACCAGCCCCATGGCCACGCCGCCCACGTGCGCCGTCAGCGGTACGCCGGCATCCATCAGGGCCAGCGACGCGCCGCACACGGTGGCCATCGAACTCGATCCGTTCGACTCCAGAATGTCGCTCACCACCCGCAGCGTGTAGGGGAAGACCTTCTCCTCCGGGATCAGGGGCAGCAGGGCGCGCTCGGCCAGGGCGCCGTGCCCGATCTCTCTCCGCCCGGGACCCCGCATGAATCCCACCTCCCCCACGCTGAACGGAGGGAAGTTGTAGTGCAGCATGAAGCGCTTGGATTGCTCGGCCTCCGGATCCAGCAGCTCGATGCGCTGCTCGTCGTCCTTGGTGCCCAGCGTCAGGGTTACCAGCGCCTGTGTCTCGCCGCGTGTAAATAGCGCCGAGCCGTGAGTGCGCGGCAGCACGCTGGTGTCGATGGCGATGGGACGGATCTCGTCGAAAGCGCGCCCGTCCGGACGGCGCCGCGCCTTCAGCATCTCATCCCGGAAGATGCGCTCCCGGAGCGCCTCAAAAACATCGGCCGCCGCCGCCTGCCGCTCTTCCTCGATACCCTCCAGCACCCGCGCCTTCAGCTCGCGCACCCGCGTGTGGCTTTCCTGCTTGGGATACTTCTGGGTATTCAGCGCGTCGGTAAGCTCCTCGCGGTACTCCGCCGAGAGCTTCTCCCAAAGCTCCTGGTCCGGCTGGGGGCTCTCGAAGTCCCGCTTCGGCTTGCCCACCTTGGCCACCATCTCCCGGATGGCCGCGGCGATCTTCTTGCAGCACTCGTGGCCGAACTCGATGGCGCCCAGTACCTCGTCTTCGGAGGCCTGGTCCGCCCCGGCTTCCACCATCACGATGCCTTCGTCGGTGCCCGCCACCACGATGTTCAGCCGCGACTCCCGCGTCTCGGCATACGTCGGATTGGCGATGTAAGTGCCGTCGATCAGCCCTACCCGCAGCCCCGCCAGCACATGATGGAAGGGAATATCGGAAATCGCCAGCGCCGCCGCGGCGCCCACGATGGCCAGCGAATTGGGGTCCTGCTCGGGATCCGCCGAAAGCACCATGGCGATCACCTGCGTCTCGTGCAGAAAACCCTCGGGGAACAACGGACGGATGGGCCGGTCGATCAACCGGCTGGTGAGAATCTCTTTTTCGGTGGGGCGCCCTTCGCGCTTGATGAAGCCGCCCGGAAATTTGCCGGCGGCATAGGTGTATTCACGATAGTCTACGGTCAGCGGAAAAAATGCCGCCCCCGTCTTGGGTTCGTCGGCCATGCACGCCGTGACCAGCACGACGGTGTCGCCGGAGCGAACGACGACCGCGCCGTTCGCCTGTTTCGCCATCCTGCCCGTTTCGAGCGTGATGGTGCGATCGCCCACTACTGCACTGAATGTTTCAACCATTTTTCACTCTCCAACCTCGGCCGGATTGGCCCCGGCCCGCGGGTTTGCGTGAGACTGGAGTTGACAGGAATGATGGCGCCCGAATGGGCGCCGAAAGACCCTCGGCCCAACTACGGGCCGGTATGTTGCGGAAAGGAGGCCTGGCGATCTCGCCGGGAGCCCTTTGCGCTCCCCCCTTCATGTCACACTCTAGCGACGAATGCCGAGCTTCTGCAGAACAGCCTTGTAGCTTTCCGGATCGTTGTCTCTGAGGTACGTCAGAAGCCGACGCCGCTTGGCTACCAAGGTCAGAAGCCCTCTGCGGGAGGAATGGTCCTTCTTGTGCGTCTTGAAATGCTCCGTGAGAAGCGTGATCCGCTCGCTCAGCAGCGCAATTTGTACTTCTGGCGACCCGGTGTCAGACTTATGACGCTGGTTCCCCTTGAGAACCTGCCGCTTTACGTCTACCGCCAGTGCCATGCTAGAGTGTGTGCTCCTTGTCTTCTCTTAATCTCGTTCGATTGTACGTAAACAGGATAGCACAGCCGCCCCCTCGCCGTGGGATACCTTTCCGGCCGCGGCCGGACCGGATTTCCCTCCGGCCGGGCACCTCATCACACCCTAGTACACCTGGAAGCAGAAAACCGTGTTCGAGCCGTCCGGCGTGAGCGAGTACTCCCCGTTCTCCAGGCTCTCGTAGACCTCGATGCGGTAAAGATTCTCGTCCCGCGACAGCCGCTCCACCGTCAACCGGATGGGGCGTGCCGCATCGCCCTTCCGCTTGAACAGGATCTCCCGCCGGCCCTTGCGCGACTCCAGCTTGTAAAGCTGCAGCCGCCCCGGATCCAGCTTCTCGGCCAGCAGCAGGAAAATCGGCGACGCCAGGGGCGTCTTCACCGGCGAAGCCGCTCCCTCCACGGTGTACAGAATCTGGTTCTTTTTCGGCTGCTGCTCCTGGGCCTCGGAGACCTCGGTCTCCAGCAGGTTATCGGCATGCTGCAGGAAAAGCACGTCGGGCTTGGGCGGACGCGGCCCGTTGTACTTCTGGGCCATCAGGGCAAAGGCGCAAAGTGCGGTGATGGCAATGTAGCGCATGGACCTCTCCTTTTCCGCATTCTAACCCGCCGCGGCCCAGTTGCCGAGCCGGCTCTCCAGCCGCTCGAGCGCCCGGCCCAGGTTGTGGTCGTCGATGGGCTTGGCCAGCACCGAGCGGCTCTCGCCCTCGAAACCGGCCGCCAGCTCCGGGTCGTAGCCGTCGGAGAGCAGCACAAACACCCCTACGCGGGTATCGAGGCTCTCCGATAGCTCCACCCAGTTCAACCCCGGCGCCCGCACCGAACAGAACACCGCGTCGAAGCGCAGCCGCTGCGCCAGGTCCAGGCCGGCGTCGGCGCTGCGCACCGGCACCACCCGGTAGCCGCGCGCGGCCAGCAGGGTGTGGAGGTGCTGTTCCACCGTTTCGTCCGGCTCGATCAGCAGCGCTGTGCGGGTCTGCGAACTCTCGCTCGGGCCCGGTTCGCCCGCCGGCGCACGCCCGCGCTCCAGCTCGGCCCGCGGCAGCTCGATCTCGAAACGCGGATCGCCGCTGGCGCCGAAGATGGTCCGCAGCTCGCCCCCGTGCCCGGCGATGATGCTGCGGCACACCCCCAGCCCCAGGTTGGCCGCCGCGTCCGGCTCCGGGCCGTGGCCGCCGCTGTAGCCGATCTCCACCAGCACCCGGTGCGCCAGCCGCATTGTGCGCAGGCTGATGGTCTTCTCGGCACTCTCCTGCAGCGCCTGCTCCGCATGCACCAGCAGGTCCAGAAATACCTGCTCGAGCTGGCCGTCCGACCCCCGAACCGGCAGCGGCTCGTCGGCAATTGTCGCCCGCACCCGGATGCCCCGCGCCTTCCACTCCCGCTCCCGGAACTCCGCCATTTTGCGCAGCAGCCGGTTCAGATCCACCGGCCGCGCTTTCACCGGCTCGTTGGAGGCGAACGAGACCAGCCGCGCCACCATCTCGGAGGCCTTTTGCGCCTCCGCCGAGATGGCCCGGATCTGCTCGCTCCGCGGCGGCGTTTTCTGCGCCGCCATGGTCTCCGCCAGGTTGCAGATCGAGGCTAGCGGCGCCCGCATCTCGTTCACCACCCCCGAGATCAGCCGCCCCACCGCGGCCAGCTTCTCGGTGCGGAACAACTGCTCCCGCACGCTGCGCTGGTCCAGCAGTTTCACCGCCGCCCCCATCTGGTTCGCCAGGTGCTGCGCCAGGGCCTGCTCGTCGTGGGTGAAAACCCGCGCCCGGTGCCGGTGGGCAAGCTCCAGGACTCCTACCGTCTCGCCCTGCGCGAACATGGGGACGAACAGCACCGCCCGGGGCATGGCCGGAGCATCCTCTTCCGGCGGCGGGAAGGGGCTGCGGCTGCTGTCCGGAACCGCCAACGCCGTGCGGTTCTGGAAACACGCCGCCACCGCGGACTCGGCGCCTCCCCGCGGGGAGGCGGGCGCGATCACCGGCGCCTCGCCCTCACCATCCGGTACCTGTTCCAGCGTCCGGGAGCCGGCGTTATACAAGTAGAGCCGCACGTCGGTTACCCCGAAGATCGCCGGCGCCACCGCCGCGGCCCTGCGCCGGATGTCCTCGATCGAGGAGGCGCCCAGGATTTCCTCCGCCAGCCCGTGCGACCGCCGCAGCGCCTCCCGTTGCGCCCGCAGCCGCCGCTCGCGCGTCCACCAGGTCGCCCCGAAGGCCAGCAGCCCCGCCATCACCGCGAAGATCGCCATGGGCGGCAGCAGCAGCGCCCGCCCCGCCAGCACCACCCCCGAGCTTCCCGCCGTGGTGAGCTGAAACCAGCGCGTATACGGCGCTCCCACGCAGTACTGCGAAGCCAGCCCCGTCACCCGCACCGTATCGCCGCACCGGAAACCGGCGAAGCTGGCCCCCGGCTCCTGCGCGTGCGGGAGAAACAACCGGTAGGGACGCTCCCTGTCCCCCAGCAGCAGGACGGCGCCGGCCGTGTTCTCTCCAGCCTCCAGCACCCGCCCCTCCGTCATCACCAGCCGCCCCAGGTGTCGGAAGCCCTGCAACGCCTCCAGCGGAATCGCCACCGGCTCCGGCGCCGGCGAACGGCCCACCACCCGCACCTTCGAAACTTTCAGAACCGGCAGCCCCGCGCGCATGGCGATCTCTCCGGTCGCCTCCACCACGTCGCCCGGCTCGAGCGGTTTCAGCAGCCCGTCCCTGGATTCCAGCACCAGCCCGTAGCCGTCCTGCTCGATGCCGGTCTGCTCGAAGTGGTCCAGCACCCGGATCGAGCGCGTCACCACCCGGCCCCGCACCACCGCCCGCTCCTTCAGCCGCGCGGGAGCAAAATCGCCCGGTCGCCGCTTTGCCGCCTCCTGCGGGGTCAGGTGCACCCCCGCCGTCGAGGTGGCGCACCAGAACGCCACTACCGCGGTCCTCAGGATTGCCGCTGCTGCGACTGAAGCCATGCCTCCAGTTCCGCGCTCTGAAAATCGTCTATGGTCAGGTCCACGCAGGGCAGCTCACGGTGGGTTGTCCGCAGCCCCACGGTCCGCATCCCCGCCGCGCGCGCGGCCTCCACCCCTGCCAACGAGTCCTCGAATACGACGCAGTCGGACGGCGCCGCCCCGATGGCCGCCGCGGCCTTGAGGTAGATGTCCGGGCTGGGCTTGGGCCGCCTCACCTTGTGGCCGTCCACCACCGCCTGGAAATACGGCCCCAGTCCGCTGGCCTCCAGGACAAACTCCACGTTCGCCGGCTCGGCGTTGGTCGCCACCGCCTTGCGAGCTTCCGCGTGCCGCGCCAGAAACGCCCGCACTCCGGGCACCAGCGCCTCCTCCACCAGCGGCGCCATCAGCTCCCTGTAGAGCCGCTCCTTGGCCGCTCCGTGCGCCGCCACTTCCTCCTCGCTCAATCCCGCGCCGAAGTAATCCCGCACGATCTCGTCGTTGCGCTTGCCGTACATGCGCGCCAGCATCGCCTCATCCGTCTCGATCCCGAAACGGCTGTTGTAGATCTGCCAGGCTCGGGCATGTACGGGGTTGGAGTGGATGATGACGCCGTCCATATCGAAGACCAACGCCAGGCCCGGGGCCGTTGGGGAGAGTATTATATCACACACATTTTCGGCGGCCTTACTCACCTGTCCCGCCCGCATCGCCGGTTTCGGCGCCCATCCATGCCAGGTAGGCCTCGCTCCCGTCCACTACCGGCAGCGCCAGAATCTCCGGCACCTCGTAGGAATGCATTCTTTCGATTTCCGCCCGCAGCGCCGAAAATCGTTCCCGCACGGATTTGATCAGCAGCAGGTGCTCACCGGCCTCTTCCACTTTCCCCTCCCACCGGTAGATGCTCCGCGCGCCCGGCAGGATATTCACGCACGCCGCCACCCGCGTCTCCACCAGGTGGCGCGCCAGCCGCTCCGCCTCCTTCGCCGACCCGCAGGTGCTCAGCACGACAATCCTATCTGTCATAAACCAAATTTAATCCCAGCATATTTGCAACCGATGGTACCATTGTTTTCCGGGCATCTCATGCGACCTTCTTGGACGAAAATCGCTTACACGATCGCCTTCTTACTGGCCATCGGTTATGCTGTTTTCACGTTGCGCGGCCCGCAGGGCATCCCCGGCCTGGCTGAGAAACGCCGCCAGATTCAGCAACTGGAGGAGCGCAACGCAGCGCTGGCGCGCGAAATCGAACTCAAGCGCGAACGCATCGAACGTCTTCGCGGCAGCCCTACTCTCCAGGAACTCGAAATCCGCCAGCGTCTGAAACTCGTGCAACCGGAGGAAAAGGTGTATATCCTCCAGGATACTCCCAAGTAACTCACTTACCGTACCAGTCCCGTATCCGCACCTCTACCTCCGTCCCCGCCAGGCCTCTCTGGAAAGCCGTCAAATCCGAGCCGCGATAGTGATAGGGGTAGACCACCCTCGGCCGGAAGTCCCGCACCGCGTCGGCGGCCTCCTCCGGAGTCATGGTGTAAGGCAGGTTCATCGGCACGAAGGCCACGTCGATGCTCCGCAGTTTCCGCATCTCCGGGATGCCCTCGGTATCCCCGGCGAAGTAAAACCGCGTGTTCCCGAAAGTGAGGATGTAGCCGTTGCCGCGGCCTTTCTCGTGGTACACGCGTCCCGGCCCCGGCCCGCGCTTCAGGTTGTACATGGGGACCGCCTCGATCGTCCAGGCGCCCCACCTCCGGGTCTCGCCGTTCCGGATCACGGTGGCGCCCTCGAGCTTCTCCGCCACGGCCGCCGGCCCGAATACCGCCGTATCGGGCCGCCGCAGCCTGCTCAGCACCTTCGGCGAAAAGTGGTCTCCGTGGATATCTGTAATCAGGATCAGGTCCGCCGCCGGCCGCTGCTCGTAGCTGCCCTCGGCGGGATCGATGTAGATGATCTTCCCGGCGGCCTGCAGCATCACGCTGGCGTGCTGGATCGGGGTGATCCGCACCGTTCCGGCCCCGGTGGAAAACTCGTCGCTCCCGGCGGCGGCCAGGAGGCTGCAGGTTGCTAGCAGAACGGCCTCGAATCTCATATAGGGTGAATATTCTACCGCGGCCCGGCTCTCCGCCGTCTATTCCGGTTTCTGCCTGGGAGCCTTGAACGCCACCCGCGCGGCCTTCGCCCCCGCCTGTACCTTCATTACTTTGCAGGTCAACTGCACTCCCCCGGCCGGAGCCACCACGCGGGTGATGTTTTTCTCCCGATCGGTGCCGCTCAGCACGATCACCTGCCCCGACGGCAGAAAACATTCGTAAACCCGCACCATCTCGGTCCCGCTCTGGACGTAGACCGCCAGCTCCTGGTCCTCCCGGAGGGCCTTCTGCATGGCCTGCAACTGTCCCAGGATGACCGCGCCCGGGCTCTCGGCGGCCGCCCCGTGCTGCCCGGCGGCCTCCCCCGGCCGCAGCGCGTCCATGACCTCTTTGGCCGGATTCCCGATCGCCTGTCCGGCAAGCTGTTTGGCCAGTTCTCCTAACGCCATTACGCCTTGATCCTAGCACGCAGCCAGCCCGCCGCCGGCACGCCGCCCGCGGCTGCCCCGCGCGAAACGCCCCCGCGCCACACGACCTCGGCACGCCCGGCCGAGACGCCCCGCGGCCGCCCGCCGCACGGCACACCCGCGGCTGCCCCGCACAAAACCGCCCCCGGCTGCGCGTCGCGCCCACACGACCCCGGCACGCCCGGCCGAGACGCCCCGCGGCTGCCCGCCGCACGGCACACCCGCGGCTGCCCCGCACAAAACCGCCCCCGGCTGCGCGTCGCGCCCACACGACCCCGGCACGGCCTCCGCCCGAAACGCCCCCCGCCGCTCGCCGCGTGCCACACCGGCGGCTGCCCCGCGCTAAACGCCCCGCGGCCGCCCGCCGCGTGCGACGTCCGCGGCGGCCCTGCGCAAAACGCCCCTCGGCTGCCCCTCGCGCCCACACGACCCCGGCACGCCCGGCCGAAACGCCCCCAGGCTACCCGCCGCACGGCGCACCCGCGGCTGCCCCGCACAAAAACGCCCCCGGCTGCCCGCCGCCCGCCGCGCCACCCCGGCGACGCCTCGCCCCGAAACGCCACCCCAAAGGCTGCCACGCGAGCGTACAGTGGTATCGTAAAAATAGCACTCATCGCATGACTTAGTTATGCCTTATCACATCCGGCCTATTCGTGAATTTCTGGTGCGCCCGGCTATACCGGCGGCTTTGTCGCGTATGCCGGAGCTTGCCTACAACCTTCTGTGGAGCTGGGAACCGATTATCCGCGGCCTTTTCCGCCGCCTGGACCAGGCGCTGTGGCGCGAGTGCGGCTACAACCCCGTCCTGATGCTCGGCCGCATCCCCCAAGCCAGCCTGGAACGCGCGGCTTCCGACCCGCGTTACCTGGCCCTCTACCGCATGGCCTGCCAGCGCTTCGACGCCCACATGCAGCGCGAGCAGCCCACCGCCGAAGGCGGCCTCATCGCCTACTTCTCCGCCGAGTTCGGCCTCACCGAGTGCCTCCCCACCTACTCCGGCGGACTCGGCGTGCTCTCCGGCGACCACCTCAAGTCCTCCAGCGACTGCAATCTCCCGCTGGTCGCCGTCGGCCTCCTCTACCAGCAGGGCTACTTCCGCCAGCTCCTCAATCCCGACGGCTGGCAGCAGGAGCGCTACCCCACCAACGACTTCTACACCCTCCCCATCACCCCCGTCCAGGACGCCGACGGCTCCGACCTCAAGGTGCGCCTCAAGCTCCCCACCGGCCACGTCGTCGTCCAGGTCTGGAAACTGGAAGTCGGGCGCGTCAAGCTCTTCCTGCTCGATACCAACATCCCCGATAACGCCCTCCCCCAGGACCGCGCCATCACCGATTCGCTCTACGGCGGCGACCACGACACCCGCATCCGCCAGGAGATCGTGCTCGGCATCGGAGGCGTCCGCGCCCTCAAGGCCATGGGCTACAACCCCACCGTCTACCACCTCAACGAGGGCCACTCCGCCTTCCTTGCCCTCGAGCGCATCCGCATGCTGGTCGACGAGGAGCGCCTCACTTTCGAAGAGGCCCTGGAAGCCTCCCGCACCGCCAACGTCTTCACCACCCACACCTCCGTGCCGGCCGGCATCGACCTGTTCGACCCCGGCCTCATGTACCACTACTTCCACGAGTACTGTAGCCACGTGGGCATCTCCTTCGAGCAGTTGATGGCCCTCGGCCGCGCCTCCGAGAGCCGCGACGAGCGCTTCTCCATGGCCATCCTGGCGCTCAACGTCTCGGCCCACCGCAACGCCGTCAGCCGCCTGCACCGCCAGGTCTCCCAGGAGATGTGGCACGTGCTCTGGCCCCAGCTTCCCGTCTGGGAGGTGCCCATCACCTCCATCACCAACGGCGTCCACCTGCCCAGTTGGCTCAACGGCGACCTCGCCGCCCTCTACGACCAGTACCTCCAGCCCGACTGGCGTGAGCGCTTCGCCGAGCCCGAAATCTGGGAGCAGGTGCGCGAGATCCCCGACGAGGAACTCCTGGAAGCCCACCGCCGCCGCAAGCGCCGCCTGGTCAGCTTCGTCCGCGCGCACCAGCAGCAGTCCGCCATCCGCCGCCAGTCCTCCGCCGCCGAAATCCGCCGCGCCTCCGAGGTCCTGGACCCCAACGCCTTCACCATCGGCTTCGCCCGCCGCTTCGCCACCTACAAGCGCGCCACCCTGCTCTTCCGCGACGTCGAGCGCCTCAAGCGCATCCTCGGCAATCGCGAAATGCCCGTCCAGATCGTCATCGCCGGCAAGGCCCATCCCAAGGACCACCCCGGCAAGACCCTCATCCGCGACATCGTCCAGCTCTCCCGCGACCCCGACCTCTGGAAGCACGTCGTCTTCGTCGAAGACTACGACATGAAGGTGGCCCGCGAACTCGTGCAGGGCGTCGATCTCTGGCTCAACAACCCCAGGCGCGGCGAGGAAGCCTGCGGTACCAGCGGCATGAAGGCCGCCATCAACGGCGTCCTCAACTTCAGCATCCTCGACGGCTGGTGGGACGAGGCCTACGAAAACTCCGGCGGCTGGGCCATCGGCGACCGCGAACCCTACTCCGAAGACCAGGACAGCCTGCACGCCAGCAACATCTACTACCTGCTCGAAACCGAGATCGTCCCCATGTTCTACGAGAACCGGGACGGCATCTCCAGCGAGTGGATGCGCCGCATGAAGCAGTCCCTCATGTACATCAGCCCCACCTTCGACTGCCGCCGCATGGTCAGCGAGTACATGCGGGAGTTGTATGAACCCTCACACTCCGCCTGGATGCGCGTCTGCCGCAGCAACTTCGACCTGGCGCGCCAGCGGGCCCAGTGGAATGCCCGCGTCCGCGAGGTCTGGGACCACGTGCGCTTCGTCGAAACCGGCCCCGCCCCCGGCTCCATCACCAGCGGCCGCCCCGTTCCTGTGCGGGCCAGCATCGACCTGGCCGGCCTCACCGCCAAGGACGTCCGTGTCGAGGTCGTGGTCGGCCGGGTCGGCACCGACGGCAGCCTCGAAGATACCGAGGTGCTGGTGCTCCCGCCCCTCCAGCAAAACGGGTCCGTCGCCACCTTCGGAAAGGAGATCGTGCCCGAGCGCACCGGCCGCCTGGGCTACGCCCTCCGGGTCAGCCCCAATCATTGCGAGGATCCTCTCACCCGGCCCTGTACCAGCCTGCTGAAATGGAGCCACGCCTGAGCCGTCCGTGAGGAACGGAACCCGAATCGCCCCGCGTACGTCCAATCGGTGTTAGGCACCAACATGTCCGGTAGGGGTCCCCTGCCCCCTTGGACCGCGACGTGCTGGTAAGGTGGAGGGGCGGGGAAACCGCCCCCAGGGGTTCGGGCCCGGCACCGGGCGGAAGATTCGCTTTACATTTTTGTGCCATTCCGTGGTACATATATATTTGCTGCATTGGCGGGTTTCGAAGCCCGGCATGCCCGGTGCCTCGGCGTTTCCACAAATTCCCTGGTTATCTACGTGGGCCGCAGTGTTGTTTCTGACTGCGGTCTGACGCGGCGGCCGTCAGGTTGATCGACACCCGGGTACCCTGGTTTCGAAACGGTTCGCCCCTCAACTGCTTGGAGTGCATTATTCCCATGGACAGCGAACGGAAGTATAGACAACCCGGCTACATGGACTCGAACCGGCCGGAGCGTGGGCCCCGTGACGCACCGCGGGAGAAGGGTCCCCGGCTGCCCATTGATGTCACCGGCCCCCGGCTGCCCCGCCTCGTGCAGGCGGTTACTGCATCGCGCTGCTTTAACTGCTCCACCACCCTGCCGAACGGGATCGATTTCAACGGGAACTGCCCGAAGTGCAATGCGGAGTTGCACTGCTGCAAGCAGTGCGCGCACTTCGAACCCTCTACCCGGTTCCAATGCCTCAAGCCCATCCCGGCTCGCATCGCACCGAAGGACAAGGCCAACGACTGCCCGCTATTCACCCCGCGGGTGACGGTGGCGCGCGACGGTACCGCCGCCGCGGCGGCCGGCTCCGCTCCGGTCGAAGCCCCGCGCAATCCCAACGACGCCCGCACGGCCTTCGACCGGCTGTTTAAGAAATAGGTGCGCCGCCGGTGCACGTCGGCCGGCACAACTCCATCCCGGTCCCGCGTGGAATCTGCCATCCCTGCCGGATCACCCTCACCGTTCTGCCGCGGGTGCCGGCGCGCGCCATGCCGCCGCCGGCCGGTGCGCGGCAGCGCGGGCGGCTCTGTCGCGCCATGCCTCTAAGGTGTAAGCGGCTACCGCACCGTCGCCGCTTACTATCACCAGCATGCCTTTGTGAACCCCTATGGCGAGAGGCGAAAGTGCGCCCCGGTCCCGAGTCACCGGAAGCACGCACCGCAAACGCGCTTGCCGGATCCATTCGAAACAGCACGCCGGCATCGGAACCGGGCGCCGCCCGCATGACACTCCCGTCCCAGCCGATCCAGGCCACCTCCTGCCGTCGAACGGCGAAGGAATGGACCGGCCCGGGAGGCGTAACGGTCGCCACCTGCAACCCGCGGCTGTTGAACAGAAGCAACGCCTGACCATGGTCGTCGCTTTGATAAACCGCCAGGTTGCCCCAGTCGTCGGCGGCGAT
>JAWLGN010000345.1:0-5323 GCA_041685075.1 Bryobacteraceae bacterium | reverse complement strand
CACCGGCGTGCTGGATCTGACCGCGGGCGACATGGGCACGCGGGGCAACCCGGAGCTGCGCATCGCCGAATCGGAAGCCGCCGCACGCTGCCTGCTGCTAAAGTGGCGCGGCAACTTGCGGATGCCCGACGCGCGCCTGGAGAACAGCCTGCCCGCGCGCCTCACCCTGGCGATGAAGATCCGGGAGCTGCGACCGCGCGTGGTCATCCTGCCCTACTGGGAGGGGCGCCACCCGGACCACTACCGCGCCGCAGAGCTGGGGTACGAGGCCTGCTTCTTCGCCGGGTTGCGCAAAATCGACGAGACCACCGAGCCGCACCGCCCCTTCAAGGTGATCTACAGCTCAATCTACGCGCGGGTGGAGCCATCGTTCGTAGTGGATATCTCGGCGCAGTTCGAGCGGCGCATGCAGGCGCTGTTGAGCTACCGCTCGCAGTACGGCGAGGCGGAGGCGGGCAAGGACCTGTTCCCCGGAGAAGAGGAGATCCGGGAGCGCCTGGCGGCGGTGGCGCGCTACTACGGCAACCTCATCGGGGTGCGCTACGGCGAGCCGTTCGTGGTGAAAGAAACCCTGCGGGTGGACGACGTGGTGGCGCTCGGCGTGCGCACGTTCTGAGGCGAACCGGCGCTTGCAGGGGGCCGCCCGAGAGAATCGCCTGAGCTTTCCCCTTCTGCTATCTTCAAGATAGAAATGCCGCACATTCTCGATGGAAACCGCGTGCGCGACCAGATCAAGTGCGAGCTGAAACCGCGCATTGAGGCGCTGGTAGCGCAGAGCAGACGGCCCGGCCTGGCAGTCGTGCTGGCGGGGAACAATCCCGCCTCCGAGATCTACGTGCGCAGCAAGGTGAAGACCTGCCGGGAGCTGGAGATCTACAGCGAAACCCATACGCCGCCCGAGTCGGTCACCACCGAGGAACTGCTGGCGCTGGTCGAGAGGCTCAACGGCCGCTCGGAGATTCACGGCATCCTGGTGCAACTGCCGCTTCCCGCGCAGGTGGACGCCAAGCGGGTGCTGCTGGCCATCGACCCGGCTAAGGACGTGGACGGGCTGCACCCGATGAACGTGGGGAACCTGTCGGTGGGGCGTCCGGGTCCGCGGCCGTGCACCCCGGCGGGTATCATCGAGATTTTGAAACGCTACGAGATTCCCATTGCGGGCCGGCGCGCGGTGGTGGTGGGGCGCAGCGACCTGGTTGGGAAACCCGCGGCCATCCTGCTGCTCCGCGAGAACGCCACCGTGACGGTCTGCCACTCCCGCACTACCGACCTGGCGGCAGTCTGCCGCGAGGCCGATATTCTGGTGGCCGCCATGGGCCGGCCCGCGCTGCTGACCGCCGACTACCTGCGGCCCGGCGTCACCGTGATCGACGTGGGAACCAACCGGATCAGCGACCCCGCCCAGGCGGAGCGCATCTTCGGCCGTTTTCCGGAGCGCATGGAGACCTTTGCGCGCAGGGGCAGCGTGTTGGTGGGGGATGTGGATCCCGCCGCGCTGGAGCGTGCGGGAGCATACACGCCGGTGCCCGGGGGCGTGGGGCCGCTCACCATCGCGATGTTGATGGTCAACACCGTGGAAGCCGCCGAACGCGCCGGCCGTTGAGCGAGCCGTCATGCTGAAAGTGGGCCTCACGGGCGGCCTGGCCTGCGGCAAGAGCTTCGTGGCGGAGGAACTGGAACGGCTGGGCTGCCTGGTGATCCGGGCTGACGAACTGGGGCATCAGGTGCTGGAACCGGGAGGGGAAGCCTACGCGGGGGTGGTGCGGGAGTTCGGCGAGGAGATTCTGGACGCCGGGGGCCGCATCGACCGCGGCCGGCTCGCCGCCCGTGTCTTCGACAACCCGGACCGGCTGGCGAAGCTCAACGCGCTGGTGCACCCGCCGGTGCAGCGCCGCGAGGAGGAGTTGATGGCCGCATTCGCCCGCGAGCATCCCCGGGGCATCGCGGTGGTGGAGGCCGCCATCCTGATCGAAACCGGCAGCCACCGGCGCTTCGACCGGCTGGTTGTGGTGGTGTGCGATCCGGCCCGGCAGATCGAGCGGGCCATGGCGCGCGGCGCCAGCCGGGAGGAGGTGCTGGCCCGCATCGGCCGGCAGATGCCCCTGGAGGAAAAACGAAAGTTCGCGGATTACGTCATAGATAGTTCCGGCGCCCGGGAGGAGACGCTCGAAGCGACCCGCCGGGTGTATGAACAGTTGCGGAGAGAAGCATCATGAGGTTGCGACCGATCATCTGGGCGCTCCTGCTGGTGGGGGCGTTCTGGTATCTCACTTCGGAGGCCGATTGGAATGTGTCGCGGTTGCTGCGCCCGGTGCGCGACACCGGCCAGTTGTGGACCGAGCCGGACACCGCCTACACGGCTCCCATTAACGACGAAGCCAACAACATCGAAGTCTACAAGATGGCCAACCAGGCCACCGTGAACGTCACCAGTATCGTCTACCGGCAGGACTGGTTCCTGCGGGTCTTTCCCGAGGAGGGCCAGGGTTCCGGCTTCATCATCGACGAGGACGGCCATATCCTGACGAACAATCACGTGGTGCAGGGCCGGTCCGCCCAACTTACCGTGACGCTGCCGGATAAGCGGCAGTACCCGGCGAAGATGCTGGGCGCCGATCCGCGGAACGACCTGGCTCTGCTCAAAATCGAGGCCGACCGCAAGCTGCCCTACCTGCGGCTGGGCGATTCCGATAAGCTGCAAGTGGGCCAGAAGGTGCTGGCCATCGGCAATCCCTTCGGCTTCGAGGGCACCCTCACCACCGGAGTGATCAGTTCCCTGGGACGTACTCTGGAAGCGGGGCGCGGGCGCACCCTCCAGGACATGATCCAGACCGACGCCGCCATCAACCCTGGAAACAGCGGTGGGCCGCTGCTCGATTCGGGCGGCAACGTGATCGGCATCAACACCGCCATTTTCGGGCCGCAGGGCAATATAGGGATCGGCTTCGCCATGCCGGTGAACCGCGCCAAGGCGATGCTCGACCAATACCGCGCCAAGGGACGCATCACCCGGCCGTACCTGGGAGTGCAGACCATCTATGTCACCGGAGACCTTGCGGCAGCCCTGGACTTGCCCGAGGAGGGTGGTCTATTGATTCAGCGCGTGGAGCGGCGTTCGGCGGCCGCCTCGGCGGGCCTGCGCGGCCCCAGCCAGGCTGTGATTGTAGGCGCCTGGGAAATCGGGGTGGGAGGAGACTTGATCGTGGGGGTGGATGGCCAACCGGTCAGCAGCGCCGATTCGTTGCAGCGCGCCATGGACCGCAAGCACGCCGGCGACACCATGCGGCTGACGGTCTACCGGAACGGCCGGACGCAACAGCTGACCGTTACGCTGGGCGAGGCGCCCATGAACCTGGAGTAAAACAGGCGCCCCGCCGCGTAAACTTCAGGCCACCGCTGCGGTCTTGGACTGGGCCGTCTCGGTGGTTGTCTGGCTTGCATTGGTGCTGGTTTTGTTTTTGCTCCCCGGCGGCCGGCCACGCCGCTTGGGAGCGGTAGCGGAGATCTGCGACATCCAGGCAGGCGGCCGGCCGCGCTTGCGGCCGCGTCCACGAGCCAGAATTTCCAAACTCATAATAGCCTGCTCAATTTGGTCGCGTTCTTGCCTTAATTCGGCCAGAATCTTGGTCACGTCCATCGCTTGTCCCTCAGGATACCGCGAGGTTCCGAGTAGCGCGTGTTCCGGAATCGGAACAGAACCTCGAATCGTCCAGTATACATCTGCTTTTGTAACCCAACTCCGCGGCAATTTCAAGAGGCTTGTTCTGTTTTCAGAACAGACAGTGTCTCCCGGGGCGAAATTTTACGGGTGGGGGGTACTGGAGGGAGGGTACTTCAGGGCCTCGGAATCCGGCGCCTTTTCCAGTGAAAATAAAACGGTAGTCCCAAAGCGATGAGAATAATTCCCCGAAGGGATTCACCAGGGGAATCAAATAGGGTGGAAAGTACTAAAACAGACGCCGTAAGTACGAACAGTACCGGTACTACGGGATATCCGACGGTGCGATAAGGCCGCGGCAGGTCCGGTCTCTTATGCCGCAACACGATTACCGCGGCCGTGGTCATGCCGTACATGATCCAACTGGCGAAGATCACGTAGGTGAACAACTGCTCGTAATGCCCGGAGAAGACCAGCAGCGCGGCCCAGCCGCACTGCGCCGCGATGGAAGGGGCGGGAGTGCGCCAGTGGGGGTGCACTCCGGCGAGGCGGCGGAAGAACAACCCATCGCGGGCCATGGCGTAAGGGACGCGGGCGCCGGCGAGGATGGAACCGTTCAGGGCGGCGAAGATACTGATCATGGCGGCCACGGAAACAGCGCCGGCGCCGCCACCGCCGGCCACTTTGTCCATCATGGTGGCCGCCACCCGGTTGCTGGCGGCCACTTCGGGCGCCGAAAGCACGGCAAAATAGGCCGCATTCGCCAGTAAATAGACGCCCATTACGGTGAGGGTGCCCCAGATTAAGGCCCTGGGGAGATTGCGCTGGGGCTGCCGCACCTCGGCCGCCACCATGCTGACGTTATTCCATCCATCGTAGGCCCACAGGGCGGCCACCAGGGCGGCGAAGAAGCCGGAGAAGGTGAGCGCAACGGCGGGCGCGGCCGGCAGCGCGGCGCGCGTACCGCCCCAGGTAAGGCCGGCCGCTACGATAAAGCCGATGAGCCCGATTTTGATCAGGGTGAATACCACCTGCACGCCGCCGCCGACGCGCACACCGAAATAATTCACCGCCGCCAGCACGAGAATCAGCGCCGTGGCCACCGGCTGGCCCCAACGGAAATCGAGCGCCGCGCCGTTCTCCCCAAAAGGCAGCAGCAGGGTATAAAAAGACGTGTCGAGGACCGGGAAAAACGTGGCCGCATAGTAGACGAAAGCAGTGGCCAGGGTGGCAATGGAGCCGCTTTTCGCCACCCACATGGAGGTCCAGCCGTAGAGAAAGCTCCACATGGGCCCATAGGCTTCGCGGAGGTAGACATATTCGCCGCCGGCTTCGGGCATCGCGGCGGAGAGTTCCGCGTAACTGAGCGCGCCGGCCAGCGAGAGCAGGCCGCCGAAAATCCACACCACGAAAACCCACTCGGGCGAGCCGACGCGCTCCACCATGGTGCGGGGCACCAGGAAGATGCCGCTCCCGATGATGGTGCCGACGACAATGGCGGCCGCCCCCCAGGCGCCGAGGTCGCGCTTCAGTTCGGCTCCGCCGCGCGGCTGTCCGCTCATGGTTTCTCCGCGATGTCGATTTCGACGGGATCGGGCAGCGAAGGCGGGCCGCCGGGCGCGAAGCCATACGACGCGATCCAGCCCACCGTAAAGGTGACGGTCG
>JAWLGN010000344.1:0-5335 GCA_041685075.1 Bryobacteraceae bacterium | reverse complement strand
GGCCTGCGCTGTTCAGGGCCGCCACGCAGCACTATAACGGGACCACGGTTGTGATCGCACGCGCGTCGTCGCCTGAGTTACAGATTGCCGGCGAGATGCGGCGGATCGTAGCCGCCAGGAACGCCGGGGTCGCGGTGTACGGCGTGGGAAGCCTGGACGACATGCTGGGGTTCGCCTACTTCCCGGCGCGTGCGGCGTCTGTGGCGCTGAGCGCCTTCGGGGTTTTGGCCATCATGCTCGCGGTTACGGGTATCTATGGTACGACCGCTTACGCGATCAGCCGCCGCCACCGGGAGATCGGCATTCGAGTGGCCCTCGGCGCCCGGCCTCATCAGGTACTCCGGGATGTATTGTGGCGGACCTTCGTGCTGCTCGCTGCCGGGTCGCTGGGTGGTTTCTTTCTTGGGCTGGCGTCGAAGCCGGTGCTGTCGCGTGTCGTTTATCAGGCCACTCCGTACGACCCCTGGGTGATGGGGGGCGTACTGCTCGCCATGTCGGTGATCGCTCTGCTGGCGGCGCTCGACCCGGCCCGCCACGCTCTTTCGATCGACCCGCTGCTCACCCTGCGGCAGGAGTGAGCCGCCGGAAGCTGTAGAATTGCTCTATGTCCTCACGCCGCGTTTTTCTTGGGATCGCCTGCCTGGCCCTGGTGGCCTGGACCGCGGGCGCATGGAACGAACCGGTCCTGGAGTTTATCCACGTGACCGATACCCACGTGCTCGATCTCGAACGCGCCGATGGGCGGCTGGCGACGGCGCGGAAGCACTTCACTCCCTCGGCCCGGACGCTGCCCGCGTTTCTCGAAGAGGTGGGCAATCGGCTCAACCCCGCGTTCTTTTTGATTACAGGCGACCTGATCGACGCCTTCCGCTTCACCGCGGCGGACGGCAGCCCGGTCTACGGGCAGGTGGAGGCGTTCCGGCGCGCCACAGAGCGCAGCCCGGCGCCGCTCTACCTGGCGCTGGGCAATCACGACGTGGCGAACTATGACGTCAACCCGGAAACCGGCAAGCCGCGGGCCGATCAGTCCGGGGCGGGCGAGGCGCGCGCGGCGTGGGTCGGGGCGGCGGAGTGCTTCCGCAAAGGCACCTGGTACAGCTTCGAGCGCCGCGCGGGGGAGACGGCGTACCGCTTCCTGGTGCTCGATAACGGATATACCGCCGCGATCGCGCCCGAGCAGTTGCATTGGCTGCGGCGCGAGGCGGCGCGACAGGACGGGCGCACCCTGATCCTGGCGATGCACATTCCGCTTTCGGATAGCGCCGTCTCGCGCGCCATTAAAGAAGCTGCGGCGGAAGCGCGCATCGCGCTCGTGCTGGCGGGCCACCGGCACAGCGACGGCGTGGAGGAGATCGCCCTGGGCACCGCACCCGCCGTGCAGGTGCGCACCGCCGCCTTCGGCTACGGGGTGAACCACTGGCGGCTCATCCGGCTGGCCGAAGATCGCATCGAGGTCTCGGCTACAGGCGATCCCGGGCGCGTGGAACGCACCATTGCGGTGGCAGCGGCGGTGAGATAATGGGACCCATGAAAATCGGCGTTCTCGGACTCGGCTTCATGGGCAGCACGCATTTGCAGGCTCTCGAAGGCATTCCCGGCGCGCAGCTTGCCGCCGTCATGGATGCCGACGAGCGGCGGCTGTCGGGCGATCTTTCGGGCATTCAGGGCAACCTCGGCGGGCCCGGCCGCGCGCTGGATTTCAGCGGCGTGGCGCGCTACAGCACGGTGGACGCCATCCTGGCGGACCCGCAAGTGGAGGCGGTGGATATCTGCCTGCCCACGCACTTCCACGCGCCGGTGGCCATCCAGGCGCTGCGCGCGGGCAAGCACGTGCTGGTGGAGAAGCCCATGGCGCTCGACGGCGCCTCGGCCGACGCCATGTGCGAGGAAGCGGCCAAAAACGGCCGCATCCTGATGGTGGCGCAGGTGCTGCGTTTCATGGCGCCGTACAGGGAGCTGGCGCGGCTGGTGAAGTCCGGCGAGATCGGCACGGTGCGGTGGGCCATGTTCCGGCGGCGCACGGCGGTGCCCACCTGGGGGCCCTGGGAGTTCGATAAGACCAAGAGCGGCGGCGGCATCTTCGACCTGCTGATTCACGACGTGGATATCGCGCTGCACCTGTTCGGCGAGCCGCGCGCCATCAGCGCCACGGGCCACGAGGACATGCCGAACGGCATCGACATCATCACCGCGGAGCTGGAGTTTGCGGCGTGTTCGGCGACCATCACGGGCGGCTGGCACCACAAGGGCGAGTATCCGTTTTCGATGGAGTACACCGTCATCGCCGATGGCGGCGTGGTGGAGTTCAGCTCCGACGGGCGCCCGCCGGCGCTGTATCGCGCCGACGGCACCAAGCAGGAGCTGGACAACAGCGGGCCGGACGGCTACCAGGCTGAGATCGCCTACTTCGTGGAGTGCTGCCGGAAGGGCGAGCAGCCGGTGCTGTGTCCTGCGGCCGAATCGGCGCGCGCGGTGAAGACGGGGCTGCGGATGCTCGAAGCGCGGGAGAAGCGGACCGCGGCGCGCGCCTGAACCTTACGGCTGGACGATCACCTTGCCGAAGTGCCCGCTGCTTGCCAAGCGCTCGTGCGCGGCGCGGATCTCACTCAGCGGATAGACGCGGTCCACCACCGGGCGCAACTGGCCGCTGAAGACGAAACGCAGCACGCAGTGGAGTTCCGCCAGGCTCCCCATGAAAGAGCCCATCACGGTGTACTGCTTAGAGAACAGGTATCGGAGATCGAGCGCGACGTCGTAGCCTGTGGTGGCGCCGCAGGTGATGAGGCGCCCGCCGGGGGCAAGCGAGGCCATGCTTTTGTCCCAGGTGGCCTTCCCTACGTGTTCGAAAACCACGTCAACTCCGCGCTTGGAGGTGAGGCGGCGGACTTCGGCGGCGATGTCCTGGCGGTAGTGATCGATCACGTGGTCGGCGCCCAGCTCGCGGGCGCGGGCGGCCTTATCGTCGCTGCCCGCGGTGGCGATCACGCGGCATCGGAATAGCTTGGCGATCTGGATGGCGGCCGAGCCGACGCCGCTCGAAGCGCCCACCACGAGCACGTCTTCGCCCGGCTGGATCTTCGCGCGGCCCACCAGCATGTGCCAGGCGGTGAGAAAGACCAGGGGCACGGCTGCGGCTTCCTCGAAGCTCAACGCGTCCGGGATGGGGATGACGGCGTACTCCGGGGCGGCCACCAGTTCGGCGTTGCCGCCGTCGATGGAGTAGCCGAAGAGGCGGTAGTCGCGGCAGAAGTTATCGCGTCCGGAGAGGCACTGGGGACACTGGCGGCAGCTCAGCGCGGGCGCCAGCAGCACGCGCTGGCCGGGACGCACGCGGCGGCACAACTCCCCCACCTCGGCCACTTCTCCGGCGATATCGCTGCCCAGGATGTGGGGCATGGGGATGGAGATGCCGGGGATGCCTTGGCGGACGAACAGGTCCAGGTGGTTGAGCGCGCAAGCGCGCACGCGCAGCAGAATTTCGTCTGGCCGGATGCGCGGCTCTGGGACATCCTCGTACTGGAGGACCTCCGGCCCGCCGTGGCGATGCATTCGTGCGGCTCTCATCTCGACTACAGGCTATCACCGGCGGGAGCCGTGGTGTATGCTGAGCTTTTACGGGGGGAGATTCCGATCGTCAAGTTCTGTGTGCTGGCCAGCGGCAGTTCCGGCAATGCCGCGCTCGTGGCCACGGAAAAGACGCGCATCCTGGTGGACGCCGGCCTCAGCGTAAGGGAACTGACGCGCCGCCTGGCGCTGGCCGGGGAAGCGCCCGAGCGGCTGACCGCGGTGCTGGTGACCCACGAGCATTGCGACCACGTGAGCGGCCTGCCGCGGCTGGTGCGGCGCCACGCGGTGCCGGTCTACACCACCCACTCGACGGCGCCCAACCTGGCGTGGTTCGATCCGGCGCCGGCGGTGGAGACGTTTCAGGCGGGCTCGCGCTTCGCGGTGGGGGATATCGAAGTGACGAGCTTCACCATCCCGCACGACGCCGCCGACCCGGTGGGCTACTGTTTCCAGGCGGAGGGCATCAAGATCGGCATCGCCACGGACCTGGGCTACGTCACCGAGTCGGTGAAGTATCACCTGCGCGGCACACACGCGCTGCTGCTGGAGTCGAACCACGACCTGGAGATGCTGAAGGTGGGGCCGTATCCGTGGTCGGTGAAGCAGCGGGTGATGGGCCGGATGGGGCACCTTTCGAACGACGGGATGGGGGACTTCCTGCTCTCGGACTGGCAGCCGGCGGCGCCGAACTTGATCCTGGGGCACATCAGCGAGCACAACAATCACCCGGAGATTGTGCGGCTGGTGGCCGCGCAGGCGCTGGAGCGCAGGGCGATCGAGGCGCGGGTGGCGATCGCCGCCCAGCGGCAGCCCACCGAAGTGTTCGAATTCTGAAGGCATTGCGATGATTGCGCGATACACGCGGCCGGAGATGGGCCGCATCTGGAGCGATGAGAACAAGTTCCGGCAGTGGCTGGAAGTGGAGCTGGCGGCCTCGGACGCGCTGGCGGAAATGGGGGTGGTGCCGGCTGAAGCGGCGCGGCTGCTGCGGCAGCACGCGGGGTTCACGGTGGCCCGCATCCAGGAGATCGAGCAGGTGGTGCGGCACGACGTGATCGCCTTCACCACCGCGGTCGCGGAGCAGGTGAAGGCCGCCGGGCACCCGGAGGCTTCGCGCTGGCTGCACTATGGGCTGACGTCGAACGACGTGGTGGACACGGCGCAGGCGCTGCTGCTGAAGCAGGCGGCGGCGCTGATTGACGCCGGGCTGGAGGCGTTGCGGGCGGTATTGAAGCGCCGTGCCTTCGAGTTCAAGGATACGGTGCAGATTGGGCGCACCCACGGGGTACACGCCGAGCCGATCACCTTCGGGCTGAAGCTGGCGATCTGGTACGAGGAGGCCGGGCGCAACCTGGCGCGCCTGCGCGCCGCGGCCGAGGACCTGCGGGTAGGCAAGATTTCGGGCGCGGTGGGCACCTTCGGGCACATCGGTCCGGAGGCCGAGGAGCGCATCTGCGAGCGGCTGCGGCTGAAGCCGGCGCCGGTGGCTTCGCAGGTCCTGCAGCGCGACCGGCACGCGTACTTCGTTTCGGTGCTGGCGCTGGCGGCGGCGCTGTGCGAGAAGATCGCGCTGGAGGTGCGGCACCTGCAGCGCACGGAGGTGCGGGAGGCGGAGGAATACTTCGCGCGCGGCCAGAAGGGCAGCTCGGCCATGCCGCACAAGCGCAATCCGGTGACCTGCGAGCAGATCTGCGGGCTGGCGCGGGTGGTGCGGTCCAACGTGCAGGCGGCTTACGAAAATATCGCGCTGTGGCACGAGCGGGACATC
>JAWLGN010000343.1:0-5345 GCA_041685075.1 Bryobacteraceae bacterium | reverse complement strand
GCGCGGCGCGGGGTCAAGGCGCGGCGCGGGGCGCGGCCCGGGGCGCGGCCCGGGGCACGGCGCGGGGTCAAGGCGCGGTGTGGGGCGCGGCGCGGGGCACGGCGCGGGGCCAAGGCGCGGCCCGGGGCACGGCGCGGAGTCAAGGCGCGGTGTGGGGCGCGGCGCGGGGCACGGCGCGGGGTCAAGGCGCGGCGCGGGGTCAAGGCGCGGCCCGGACAAGTGCGGCCCGGACTACCCGGGTCCGTTGCCGTAGTACCGGTCGATGTTATGGCGGTCGAGGATGGCGTGCTCGGTGTATACGGCCGGCGGCACCGGTTCGCGGTTGACGATGGCCATGGCGAGGCGGATCAGCCGGGCGCCGTAGCGCTCGGGGAAGTAGGCGATGGAGGCGATGAACCGGCTGTTGGGATTGCGGATCTCCTGGCGGCTTTCCTGGGTGGCGTTCTGCCCGACGATGGCGACGGCGTCCTCGCGGCCGGCGTCGCGCACGGCGTGGAGCACGCCTACGGCGATGGGGTCGTTGAAGCCGGAGATGAGCAGGCGCGAGCCTTGGGGGAGGCGCGCGAGCAACTCGGCCATGGCGCGGCGGCTGGTTTCGGCGCCGGCGGCGGCGTCGAGGTGGATGACATGGGACTCCTCGACGGTTCCCAGCACGTCCTCGAGCCCCACCCGCACCCCGGCCATGCGGGCGTTCACGGTGGTGCTGGCCGGGGAGCGCTCCACCAGCACGAGGCAGTCGAAACGGCCGTTCCAGGCGTGCGCGGCGAACCGGCCCAGCGCGCGCCCGGCCAGCTTGCCGGCCTGGAAGTTGTTGGCGCCGAAGTAGGTGGCGCCGGGGACGGCCTTCTCGATGGAGATGAAGGGGATGCCGGCGCCCGCGAAGCAGTCGGCCACGATGTGGTCGATGGGGGAGCGCGGCTGGAAGGCCATGGCCAGGTCCACCCGGGCCTCGATCATGGCCTGGGCGTTCCGGATGCAGGTGTCGGGGTCGTCCTCGCGGTTATCGAGGACGATCAGTTCGAGATTGGCTTCGGCGGCGGCCCGCCGGATGCTGGCGGCCACGTCGCAGCGGAACGGGGTATCGGTGAGGGGGGCGGCGTAGCCCAGCAGGATGCGGCGCCGCCTGTAGGTGCAGCGGTACTTCTTGTTTTCCAGGCGCTCGAGGTAGCCGCGGCGCTCGAGGGTGTGGACCAGGCGGAAAACGGCCGAGCGCTGGATCCGGGTGGCCTGGGCGAGTTCCTGGACGGTGAGGGCGCGGCGTTCCTTTTCGAGGGTCTCCAGAATGGTGAGGGCTTTGTCGACGGTGGAGAGGAGATAGCGGTCTTTGGCGGGAGGGGGCACGAGGCCATGAAATCACAGGTGCGTGCCGGGGTCAATCGGCGCCCGCGGGAACGCCCTGCCGCGCCACGGACAGCATGCGCCCGGTGAGCCGGTAGCGGCCCCCACGCATGGACTGCTCCACCCAGCCGAGTTCCCGGAGTGTATAGAGCACCCGGCAGGTGGTACTCTTCGGCAGTCCCGTGCGGGCGGCGATCTCCCCCAGGGTAGTCGCGCCCGCGCCCAAGGCTTCCAGAACGAACACCACTCGTTCTACAAGTTCCAGGTAGGTACGGCCGGCCATAGAGACGTACTACAGATACGAGGGTCTGAAGAGATTATGCAGAAACCGGAACTGTACTGTCAACGAGTTTCTTGCGCGGTGGAAGGAAGGCGCAGCAGTTCCCCTGGGGGCCGAGCGCTTCTGCGGCTGCGGGGCCGCGGCGCCTGCACCGGGCACCAGCCGTAGCGGGCCCCGGAGGGGTTAATCGACGCGCTCGATGCGCGCCCCTACGGCGGCCAGCTTGGCTTCGATCTTCTCGTAACCGCGGTCGATGTGGTAGACGCGGTCGATGACGGTTTCGCCGCGGGCCACCAGGGCGGCGAGCACCAGGGAGGCGCTGGCGCGCAGGTCCGAGGCGATGACGCCGGCGCCGGTCAGCTCGCGCGGGCCGGCGACGATGGCCTGGCCGCCGTCCAGCCGGATGTTGGCGCCCATGCGCATGAGTTCGGAGGCGTGCATGAAGCGGTTTTCGAAGATGCGCTCTTCGATGAGGGCGATGCCCTCGGCCTGGGTCATGAGGGCCATGTACTGCGCCTGGAGGTCCGTGGCGAAGCCGGGATACTCGGCGGTGGTGACGTCGACGGACTTGAGGCCCCCGTTGCCGCGCACCCGGATGGTGGTGGCGTCGGGCTGTTCGACGGTCACGCCGGACTGGCGGAGTTTATCGAGGAGGGCCTCGATGTGCTCCGGCACGCAGCCGGTGACCGCGAGATTGCCGTTGGTGATGGCGCCGGCGACGACGAAGGTGCCGGCTTCGATGCGGTCGGGGATGATGGTGTGCTCGGCGCCGTGGAGCTCTTTGACGCCCTGGATGCGGATTTCGGAGGTGCCGGCGCCCTCGATGCGGGCGCCCATGGAGGTGAGCAGGGCGGCCAGGTCCACCACTTCCGGCTCGCGGGCGGCGTTGAGCAGCACGGTTTCGCCCTCGGCCAGCACGGCGGCCATCATGAGGTCCTCGGTGCCGGTGACGGTGACGCGATCGAAGGAGATGGCGGCGCCGCGGAGCCCGTCGGGGGCCTCGGCCTCGACGTACCCGTGGGCCTGGCGGATGCGGGCGCCGAGTTTTTCCAGCCCGGCCAGGTGCAGGTTGATGGGGCGAGCCCCGATGGCGCAGCCGCCGGGGAGGGAGACGCGGGCCCGCCGGGCGCGCGCCACCAGGGGGCCCAGCACCAGGCTGGAGGCCCGCATGGTTTTCACCAGCTCGTAGGGCGCCTCGGGGGCGACGATCCTGGGGGTATGGATGCGGACAGCTTCGGCCTCCGGCTCCAGGGTGGCGCCGATGTCCACCAGCAGCCGTTGCATGGTGCGGATATCCCGCACCTGGGGGATGCGGCACAGCACCACCGGCTCGCTGGTGAGCAGAGCCGCGGCCAGCGCCGGGAGCGCCGCGTTTTTCGCTCCATTGATCGGGATTTCGCCTTGGAGCGGAACCCCACCTTTGATGACGAATTTATCCATGGAGAGCCTGTCGAATCCGCCCTCCCGCCGCCGCCAGGAGCCGCTCGGCGGCCTCGCGCCCGATCTGGCGCTTTTCCATGACGATGGCGGTGCGGACGTTATTGCCGGCGTCGGCCAGCAGGCGGGCGGCACGGTCGTAATCCACCCCGGTTGCCCCGGCGATGATGCGCCGCGCGCGGTCCACCAGCTTGGCGTTGGTCGGCTGCACGTTCACCATCAGGTTGCGGTAACAGAACCCCAACCGTATGAACGTAGCTGTAGTGAGCATATTGAGTACCATCTTCTGGGCGGTACCGGCCTTCATGCGGGTGGAGCCGGCCAGCACCTCGGGCCCGGTGAGCGGGGTGATGGCGATGCGGGCCAGCCGGGCCAGTTCCGAGCCGGGGGTACAACTGATTCCGATAGTGACGGCGCCCAGGCGGTTGGCCTCCGCCACGGCGCCCAGGACGTAAGGGGTGCGACCGCTGGCGGCGAGCCCGGCCAGCGCATCTGTGGTTGTAAACCCACGCTGTAGCAAATCGCGGACACCGGCGGCGGGGTCGTCCTCGCTGGCTTCGGTGGCGCGCCAGAGGGCGTCCACGCCGCCGGCCATGATGCCCTGCACGCGGTCCGGCCCGGCGCTGAAGGTGGGGGGGCACTCGGAGGCGTCCAGGACCCCGAGCCTGCCGCTGGTGCCAGCGCCGATGTAGAAGAGCCGCCCGCCGCGCTCCATGACCTCGACGACGGCGTCGACGGCGCGAACGATGGCGGGGATTTCGCGGGCCACGGCGTCGGCCACCTTGCGGTCCTCCTGGTTGATGATGCGCAGGATTTCGGCGGTGGGCTGGGCGTCTATGGCTTCCGACGCCGGGTTGGCCTGTTCGGTGAGCAGGTGCTCAAACATGGATGGGGCGGAAACTCCATGGTACCGCGCCGCACTACTTCCAAGGCACCCCGGCCTTTTCCATCACGCGGCGGGTGGATTCCAGGCCCAGTCGGGCGCCTTCGACGGCGGGCATCTCGCGCAGGCCGCGCCCCAGGACCTCCACGCTCACGGCATCGTCGTAGCCGATTTTGTGCAGCGTGCGGAAGAAGCCGGCCAGGTCGATGACGCCTTCGCCGGGCATCATGCGATCGTTGTCGCGAACCTCCTCGGGGGGCTGCTTTCTGGCGTCGTTGACGTGGACGTGGACGATACGCCGGCGGCCGGCGGAGACGATGTCGGCGGTGGTGGCGCCGGCGTGATGCCAGTGCCAGGCGTCCAGCAGGAGCCCTACGTTGGGACCGCACTCGGCGGCGAACTCGACCATCTCTTCCATCCGCCAGATGAACGGGTGGGAATGCTGGGTACGGAGATGAAGCGGGCCGAGGAACTCGAGGCCCAGGCGCACGCCGGAGCGGGCCAGCAGCTCGGCGGCCGCGCGGAAGCGGCGCAGGTAGAGGGCGCGCAGTTCGTCCTTGGGACGGTCCGAGGAGGCCACGATCCAGGTGGCCATGCGGGGACAGCCGATGGCGGCGGCGAATTCGGCGACGGCGGGCAGCTTGGCCATGCCCTGCTCGAAGGCGGCGTCGTCCTGGCGGAAATTCACCGGGAAACCAATGACGCCGGGGCGGAGGCGCAAGTGCTCGAATACCGCCCGGGTGGCGTCGGCGCCCTCGGTCATGGCGGCGCCGAGGTTGACATCCACGCCCGGGTAACCCAGCCGGGCGGCCAGCCGGACCATATCCGGCCAGGCGAGCCTTTCACCCGCCACCAGCGATGCATTCAGTGAGATGAACATGTCGTCTCGGAACACTATAGCGGAGTTGTGCGCCGTTGGACAGGGGAGCGCGCCGGCGCGGGGCTAGAGCAGCGTCGCGGACGGAAGCGGGCTGCGCTTGGGGGGAAAATAAAGTTGATGCCATTGGGGTAGTGCCATGGATATCCAACGTTTCACGGAAAAACTCCAGGAAGCCATCCGCAGCGCCCAGACCAGGGCGGCGCGTTATGGACACCAGCAGCTCGACGTCGAACACCTGCTGCTGAGTTTGCTGGAACAGGAAGGCGGGCTGGCTTCGAGCATTCTGGGCCGCGCCGGAGTGAACCTGGATACGCTCGGGCGGCGTTTGGAGCAGGAACTGGAACGGCTGCCCCGCGTCAGCGGTCCCACGGGCGGCCCCGATACGGTCTATATCACCAGCCGGCTGAACCGCCTGCTCGCCGACGCCGAAGAAGAAGCCCGGAAACTGAAGGACGAGTACATTTCGGTGGAGCACATTCTGCTGGCGGCGGTGGAGGAGAGCGGGCCGGCAGGGAGGCTGCTGAAAG
>JAWLGN010000342.1:0-5364 GCA_041685075.1 Bryobacteraceae bacterium | reverse complement strand
GCGCTGGTGGAGCCGTTGCCCTACAAAGACCCCGGGCGGCTGGCGCTGCTGGCGCGGTTGGAGCCGGGGGTCCCCATGGATGCCCTGCGAGGCGCGGTCCGGGTGGAGGCATTGGCCGTGTATGCCACGGACCGGGTGGAGTTCCGCGGGCGCGAACTGCTCCGGGGACGCGCCGAACCGGGGCTGTTCGAACTCTTGGGGGTGCGGGCGGCGGTGGGCCGGCTGTTCGATGAGCCGGACGGGGCCGCGCGGCCGGCCGCGGTGCTCAGCCACCGCCTGTGGCAACGGGCATTTAGCGGCGACACCGGCATAGTGGGGCGCCGCATCACGCTCGGCGGCACGGCCTACGACGTGGCCGGCGTGCTGCCGCCGGATTTCTGGTTCCTGCGCCGGGAGATCGCGCTGTGGACCGCGATCACGCCGCCTGGGCCGCGGGTACGCGGGGGGCGCGAGGGCGGCGCGGTGGTCCGGCTGAAGGACTACGCGCAGCCGCGCGATGCCGAGCGCGAGTTGAGTTACATTGCCTGGAGCCTGAAGCCGCGCCACGGGGTGCGGGTCCAGGTGCTGCCCATAGAAGAGCGGCTGCGCTTCGCCCTGCACTACTACCTGGCGGTGCTGGCCGCGGCGCTGGCGGCGGTAGTAATCCTGGCGGCGGTGGGCTTCCGGAAGAGCCGCCGAGGGGGCGTCTTCCTGGTAGGGAAATCCTTCCTGCTGCTGGTGGGGCTGGCGGCGCTGGCGGTGGAGGCGACCGCGGCGGCGGCCACCGCGATGGCCGGGCGCGTGGGGTTCATGGAGGTGTGGTTCCCCGTGGCCGCCATCCTGGGGACGTGGTGGAGTTGGCACGACCAGCGGCGGCGCTGCCGCGTCTGCCAGCGCCGCCTCACCCTGCCGGTGAGCTTCGGCAACTGGGGCAGCCCGCTGCTGGACCGCGTGGGCACCGAGTTGGTCTGCACGCGCGGGCACGGCACCCTCTACGTTCCCGGCATGCACTGGAGCAGCGCCGAGCCGGAGCGCTGGACCAACTTCGACGCCTCCTACAACGACCTGTTTACCGGGAAGGGGTAAGCAGCCCGCGGACGCGGAGCCAATCCGCCAGCCGCGCGGGCCAGGCCGATAGCGCCAGATCGAGCGGCGCCAGCCCCACCCCGTGCGGACCGCGCTCGAAGATGTGCATCTCGGCGGGCACCCCGGCCCTGCGCAGCGCCAGGTAGAACAGCACGCTGTTTTCCGCCGGCACGCCCTTGTCCTCGTTGGTGTGGAACAGGAAGGTGGGGGGCGTGCGGGAGGTCACCTGCTTTTCGCTGGAGTAGCTTTCGATCAGCTTGGGATCGGGATTGTCGCCCAGCAGGTTGCGCATGGAGCCGCGGTGCGCCTGCTCCGCGCTGAAGGTGATGACCGGGTAGCAGAGGATCAGGAAGTCGGGACGGCTGGAGAGACGGTCGATGGGGTCGCTTGCGGCGGGGTTGCCGTCGTCGAATTTCGTAGCGGCGGTGCTGGCGAGGTGGCCGCCCGCGGAGAAGCCCCAGATGCCGATGCGGTCCGGCGAGACGCGCCACTCGCGGGCGCGGGCGCGCACCGTGCGGATGGCGCGCTGCGCATCCTCAAGCGGCGCGGGCTGGCGGTAGCGCGGCGCATGGCGGTAGCGCAGCACGAAGGCCGCGACCCCGAAGGAGTTCAGCCAGCGGCCGATCTGGTCGCCTTCGTGGTCCATCGCCAGGGTGCGATAGCCGCCGCCGGGACAGACCACCACGGCGGCGCCTGTGGCGCGGTCCTCCGGCGGGAGATAGAGAAACAGCGCGGGCCGGTCGGCATCTTCGGAGCCCACGGCCCCGGGCGCGCCTCCGGGCCAGAGCAGTTCGATGGGCGGCTTGCCGGCGGGAGCACGCTGCGCGGCGCCGGCCGCAGCGGCCGCCAGGAGCAGGAGAGCGAAGAATTTCACCCCGCCATTGTACCGCCGGCGGCGGCCCGGCCCGGGAGCGCTTCGCGGCCCGTCAGCTCGCGGGTTTTCGTCAACAGCGCCGACATGCTGAAGGGCTTGTAAAGGATGGGCAGCCCCTGGCCGTCGCCGACGCGGTCGCGGTAGCCGCTGATCAACAGAACCGGCAGCCCGGGCCGCAGCGCCATGAGACGCTCCGCCAGCAGGGGGCCGCTCATGACCGGCATCATCACGTCGCAGATCGCCAGGGCGATTTCGTCCTGGTGGTGAGGGAAGACCTGCAACGCCTCTTCCGCCCCCGACGCGGCCAATACCCCGTAGCCCGCGCGCTCCAGCATTTGGGTGATGATGCGCAGCACCGCCGCGTCGTCATCGACTACCAGGATGCTTTCTCGCGCCATAGTCACACCCTTCGCCTTAGGTCCTATTAGGGACATTTCGAAGGCGATCAATTGGCGCGCGGTACGCGGTATCGTACGAAGCCGCACACCCCGTGCGATCTGGCCAATGACCTACGCCGGCAGCTCGACGGCGCGCGCGAGCTTCACGGCCGGATTTTCACGCAGTTGCGCGAGCACTTCTTCGGGCACCAGGCCGTCGGTCGAGACCACCGCGATGGCCTCGTGCGGCAGGTCTTCCGTGCCCGGGCCGTTGCGGCGGCCGAGCGCGAAGTTGGCGATGTTGATGTGGTTGCGGCCCAGCACCGTGCCCACGTGGCCGATGACGCCGGGAACGTCCTGGTTCATCATCACCAGCAGGTTGCCGTAGAGACCGGCCTCGCAAAGAATGCCGGCCACCCGGGTAAGGCGGGCCTTGCCGAAGAGCACCACGCCTTCCACCGGGATGGTGCCGCGGTCGGTTTCGAGTTCGATGCTGATGCTGTCCACGTGCCCCGTGCGCGCGGCGTGCCGCTCCTCGACGGCCCAGCCGCGCTCGGCGGCAAGCTGCATGGAGTTCACCAGGTTGGGCTTGCGCGCCTGGGAGGAGCGCCGCAGCACTCCCGCCACGGCGGCGTTGCGCAGCAGGTGGGTGGAGCCGTCTCCGATGCGCCCGAAGTAGGAGATACGCACGGCCTTGGGATTGCCGCTCGCCACGTAGGCGGCGAACTGCCCCAGGCGGTCGGCCATGGAGATGTAGGGTTCCAGCGCGCGGTACTGTTCCGGCGCGAGCGCGGGCATGTTGACGGCATTCACCGCCACCCCGCTCTTCAAATACTCGGTCACCTGTTCGGCGATCCGCACCCCCACGATCTCCTGCGCCTCGGCGGTGGAGCCGCCGATGTGGGGAGTGGCGATGACGTTGTCGAACTGGAACAGCGGATAGCCCGCCGGGGGCGGTTCGTTGGCGAAGACATCCAGCGCCGCGCCGGCCACTTTGCCGGAAGCCAGGGCCTCGGCCAGCGCCTGCTCGTCGATCAGTTCGCCGCGGGCGCAGTTCACCAGCCGCACCCCGGGCTTCATCTTCTCGAAGGCTTCGCGGGAAAGCAGCCCCGCGGTTTCCTGCGTGAGGGCGACGTGCAGCGCGATGTAATCGCTCGCGCCCAGCAGCTCGGAGAAATCGACCAGTTCCATTCCCAGGTCGTGGGCGATGGCCGGGGTGATGTAGGGGTCGTGCGCCACGATGCGCATCTCGAAGGCGCGGGCGCGCTTCAAGGTCTCGCGGCCGATGCTCCCCAGCCCCACGATGCCCAGCGTCTTGCCGCGCAGCTCGTTCCCCAGGAGCTTCTTCTTCTCCCACTTGCCGCAGCGGGTGGAGTTGTTGGCCTGGGGAATGTGGCGCGCCAGGGCCAGCATCAGGGCCATGGTGTGCTCCGCCACCGAGATGGCGTTGCCGCCGGGGGTGTTCATGACCAGCACGCCTGCCTGCGTGGCGGCGGCCAGGTCCACGTTGTCCACCCCCACGCCGGCGCGCCCGATGACGCGGAGGCGCGGCGCCTTGGCCAGCACCTCGGCGTCCACGTGCACGGCGCTGCGGATCAGCAGGGCGTCGGCTTCGGCCAGGTGCTGCCCGTATTCCTTGGGATGGGAGACGATGACGTTCCACCCCGGCTGCGAGCGGAACAGCTCGATACCCGCCGGGGACATGGCGTCGGCGATCAGGATGTTCATAAACCGGCTCCCGTGCGCTGGGAAGCGCGGGCGGCTTCCTCGTAGACGCGCTGGGCCTCGGCCACGCCCGACCCGAGTTCCACCTGGACGCCGTTGGCGCGGAGGATAAGTTCCAGGCCCGCGATGACGGCGAACAGGTCGGCGAAGTCGAAGTAGCCCAGGTGCGCGATCCGGAAGATCTGGCCCTTCATGCTGCCCTGGCCGTTGGCGATGATGGCGCCGAAGCGGCTGCGGAACTCCTTGACGATGACGCCGGAGTCCATGCCCTGGGGCGCGCGCACCGCGGTCACCGAAGAGCCGGGCGAGGCGGGTGCAAACAGCTCCAGCCCGAGCCTGGTCACGGCGGCGCGGGTGGCGCTGGCCAGAAGCTGTGCGTTGCCCACCAGGTTGGCCATGCCGATCTGCCTGACGTAGCGCAGGGCCTCGGCCAGCGCCAGGATCAGGGCGGTGGAAGGCGTCCAGCTCGATTCGCCGGCGTCGCCGCTCTTCTTCTCCTTTTTCAGGTTGAAGTAGTAGTGCGGCAGGTTGGAGGTTTCGGCATGCTTCCACGCCTTGGGGCTGATGGACATGAAGGCCAGGCCGGGCGGAATCATGAAGGCTTTTTGAGAACCGCCCACCACCACGTCCAGGCCCCAGCCGTCGATATCGAGCGGCATGGTGCCCAGGCCCGTAATGGCATCTACCACGAGGATGGCCTCCGTGCGGGCTACCGCGCGGCCCATGGATTCCACGTCGTGCGCGGCGCCGGTAGAGGTTTCCGAAGCCTGCACGAAGACGCCGCGGGTGGCCGGTTCGGCGGCCAGCGCGGCCTCCACGGCCTCGGGCGCAACCACCTGCCCGTAGGGCGCCGAAAGCACCGTGGCCTCCAGGCCGTAAGCCTTGGCGATCTCCACCCAGCGCTCGCCGAACTTGCCGGCCGAACAGACGATGACCTTGTCTCCGCGCGAGAACAGGTTGGATACCGCGCCGTCCATGGCGCCGGTTCCGGACGCGGCGAACATCAGAACGTCGTGCGCCGTGCCCATCACTTCCTTCAGATCCGCCAGGGCGGACCGGTAGACTTTGCGAAAATCTTCGGTACGGTGATGAATGTCGGACGCCATCATCGCGTGCAGAGCAGGCGGGTACAAGGGCGTCGGGCCGGGTGTTAAGAGTCGTTGCTTGCGGATGTGCATGTTGGGGTTTTAGTCCTTTAGAATAACAAACATCATGCCGTTGATCGATCAGGTGCAAAAAGATATGGTGGCGGCCATGAAATCCAGGGATGAAGGCCGGTTGGGGGCGCTGCGCATGCTCAAAGCGGCCCTGATGAAGCGCCGG
>JAWLGN010000027.1:0-31223 GCA_041685075.1 Bryobacteraceae bacterium | reverse complement strand
GGCAGACCCAATACCGCTTCTGATCTGATCAAACGTATTCCCCTAAGAATGTTTTATCAGGTCAGGGCGGTGGTCTGCCCCCATTAATGATCTAGAGCCATCGGCGGGCCCGACCAGAACGGCTCTGCGCCATCAATGGGGCCAGGCCCCATTCCCGACCGGACCGGCAGTCAGAGCAGGCCTGCCTTTCTCATCTCTTCGATCTGATCGGCCGCCGTGACATAGGTCAGGATTTTCCAGGTGTCCTCGGCCCTCTCGAGCAGATACGAGCTGTCGAACTCGATGAGTTGGTCACCCGTCTTTTCGAACTGCACGCCCCACTTGACCGTTGCCAGGACGTGAACCGGACTGAGCACCAGTTCGCGAATGTCGACCACGGCGACGGAACGCATGCCGTGATGGCGGTTGAAGTCCCCGACCTGTCGGAGCCACTCGAGAAACTGCGAGTCGTTCGTGTACGCCTGACTTCCTTGGGGGCTGCCGACGATGAATGTCGGTGCATATAGTCCAGCCAAGGCTTCGATTTGAGTTCCTGTCGAGAGCTTTGCGTAACGTTCGAAGAAGTCACGGGTGCGAGCCGTCGGAGCCATGAGCACCATTGTAGTCACGCCCTGAAAGGGATCACGGTCGACCGCTGGATGACGTGACGGCAGTGCGGTGCGCCGGGCGCGCGCACGTGATACAGTCACTACGGCAGCATGGCATCCGCCATGTTGCCCCGGCCCTCGCTAAGTTCACTGATCGGGAGGCGTAACATGGGCCTTCGAATGGATTTGATATTTGCGGGTCTCCAAATCCGCAAAAGGCCACTGGCCACGCTTGCCATCCTGTTATCGATCAGCCTGGCCATCGGCGCGAACGCCCTGGTCTTTACCATCGTGAACGCCCTGTTATTCAAGCCGCTGCTGGGTTTTCGGGAGCCGCAGAACCTGGTCATGGTATGGCTCCGCGGCGCTCAGAAAACGACGGCCCTCTCCTATGCGGACTTCCAGGACTATGCGGGCAGACAGCACTCGTTCGGCAGCATGATCGCGTCGCGCCGGCAACCCGTAACCCTGGTGGGCCAGGGAGATCCGCAGGAGATCGTCGCCCTGCGAGTTACCCAGGATTTCATGGCGATCACCCAAACGGATGCCTTCCTGGGGCGCGGATTCCTCCGCGAGGAGTTCGAGAGCGGCCGGGATGGCGTGTTCATGGCTACAGCGAGCTTCTGGCGGCGGAACCTGGGGGCCGATCCGCGGGCCATCGGCCGCCCCGTCACCTTTGATGACGTGACCAGGGTGCTGGTGGGCGTCTTTCCTCCCGGCTTCAACTGGGTGGGTGTCTCTTCCGACGCCATCTTCGTCCCGCTCGTGCCGAGTGCCGTGGAACTCCAACGCGGTTACCGGTTCTTCGACGTGATCGGCCGCCTCCGGCCTGGAGTTTCCGTAGAGCAGGCCCGCGCCGAATTCCAGGGGATCACCCAGGGAATGGCCGCCGCGCACGCGGTCCCCGGAGGCACCACCAGCCGGCTGCGGACGGTGAACGAAATGGCGCTCGGCAGCAACCTGAAGACGGCCCTATGGGCCTTGAGCCTGACGGTAGTCCTGGTTCTGCTGATCACCTGCGTGAACGTTGCCAACATTAAGGTTTCCCGCCTCGCAGAGCGGCAGCGCGAGTTCGCTATCCGTGCCGCGTTGGGAGCTTCCGGGCGGCAGGTGCTCCGGCACCTCACGGTGGAAAGCCTTCTGGAGGCGCTGGTGGGCGGGTGTGTAGGCCTGCTGCTGGCCTCCTGGGGTCACCGGTTCCTGACGGCCGCGGGCCTCTTCGATGCCGGCCCGGTCTTCGACGTCCGGATGGACTGGCGGGTGGCCTTCTTCACGCTGGGCATTTCGCTGTTGGCCGGCGTGATCTTTGGCCTGCTGCCGGCCATTACGGTGCGGCGCCGCAATCTTACGGACCTGCTGAAATCGGCCGCGGCGGGGTCGGGAGTGGGAGGGCGAGCAACCTTTCTTTCGGCCCTCTGCGTGGTCGTGGAGGTTGCCCTGGCGGTGGTGCTGCTTCACGGCGCCATGATGGCCTTACAGAATGTGCGCCTGCTGCGCGCAGTGAACCCGGGTCTGGAAACGCGCGAGCGGGTCAGCCTGAGGTTCTCGCTGCCCGGCAAGCAGTACCTGCCCCGGCAGCGCATCGGTTTCTATCACGCCTTGCTGGGCCAGCTCGAAGCCGTGCCCGGCGTGCAGGCGGCGGCCATCGTGTCTCCGGCGCCGCTTAGCGGATCGGGCCTGCTGAACTCGTTCTATCCCGATGGGAGGCATCCCGCGCCGGGTGAGGAGGGACCGGTCGCCTACTACTATACGTGCAGTCCGGGTTACTTCTCCGTCCTCGGGATTCCGGTGCTGGCGGGCCGCGAATTCGTCTCTACCGATTTGCAGCCGGACGCACTGGTTGCCATGGTCAGCCGGACCGTGGCGCGGCGCTATTGGAATAGCGAGGCAGAAGCTCTCGGGCGCGCCATGGAGTTGAACGAGCGCCGCCTCACCATTGTGGGGGTCGCGGGGGACGTGCGGCCGGTTTCTCTGACGGCAGCGGGCGAAACCGGCGCGATCTATACTCCCTACTCCATCTACCCGCCGCCGCAGGCCGCTGCTATCGTGCGCAGCAAGCTTCCACCGTCAACCCTGGCTCCGGCGCTGCGGCAGTCCGTATGGCGCATCGACCATCACCTGGCGCTGGGCGAACTGGATGCTTTGACCGACGTTGCCGGCCGGCACATCGCCGATGCCCGCCGGCTCGGATTGGTGCTGGGCGGATGCGCCGTCGCGGCCCTCTCGATGACCCTGATCGGCATCTACGGGGTGACCGCCGGAATGGTAGCGCAGCGCCGGCGGGAGATCGCCATCCGGCGCGCACTCGGAGCCTCGAACCGCTCGCTGCTTTGGAGTTTCACGCGCCGCGGAGGTTCGCTGGCGGGCTTGGGCTTGCTGGCCGGTGCGGCCCTGGCCTACGCCATTCGTCACGCGGTGGCCTCGGTGGTGCCGCCCGTGAACGTGGCACCTGTCCTGGTGTGCGGCGCGGCGTTGGCAACCATGGTCACGGCCATCCTGGCGTGCATCCTCCCAGCCGCCGCCGCGCTCCGCATCCAGCCGGAACGCATCCTGCGCCAGGAGTGAAAGGCGCTCCGGCGGCCTCTCGTGCAAACGCGTACCGAAGGTGAGCCCGACGCGGCGCTGTTTTTCGCGTTTCACGGTATGGGGAAGTGCGGGCAGCTCAAGACCGCCCTGCGCGGTGATCCCGACGCCGGCGGCGCAGCCGATGTTAGTTTAACAATCGCGTCCTGGCAGTACTTCATCTACACAAACAGCAGTACTGCAGGTTAGCGATTAATCCCCCCTTCATGTTCGTAGATACATACTGAACGTATATTCGGGGTAGGAATAACCTTATGTGGAAGCGAATGATTGTCATGCTGGTTCTACTTGCCGGGATCGTGGGCGGACTGGGTTTTGTAAAATTCCGGCAGATTCAGGCGGCCATTCAGGCGGGCGCTTCGTTCCAGCCTCCTCCGGAAGCGGTCACCACCATCGTCGCGCGGCAGGAGAGGTGGCCGAACACGTTCAGCGTGATCGGGACGGTCGCCGCAGTACAGGGCGTCAACGTCAGCGCCGATCTTCCGGGCATCGTAAGCCGCATCGCGTTCGAGTCCGGCGATTCAGTCCGCGAAGGCGACGTGCTGGTGGAACTCGACACGCGCCAGGAACGTGCCCAGTTGGCCGAAGCGCAGGCCGAACGGGAGCTTGCAGAGTTAAACTTTGCGCGCCTGGAGGGTCTGGTCCAGGAAGGCGCGGTGTCCAAGGCGGAATTCGACCGCGCTGCGGCGGAACAGAAACAGACCGATGCAAGGGTCGAGGAAATCCAGGCGACCATCGAGCGAAAGACCATTCGGGCGCCCTTCAGCGGCATTCTGGGTATCCGCCAAGTCAACCTGGGGCAGTTCCTGTCCGCCGGCGACGCGGTGGTCTCGCTGCAAGCGCTGGATCCTATCTATGTCAACTTCGGCGTACCCCAGCAACATGCGGGCAAGTTACAGATTCATTACACCGTACGTATTACTCCAGCGGACGGGGGAAACGCGGTCTTTCACGGGAAGATTACCGCGAAGGATTCCCAGGTGGACGAAGCGACCCGGAACATGCAGATACAGGCCACCATTGCGAATCCCCAGGGCGCGCTGCGGCCGGGCATGTTCGTCCAGGTGGAAGTGCCGATCGGCCAGAGCCGCTCGGTCGTGCCGGTGCCGGCGAGCGCCGTCAGCTACGCCCCCTACGGCGATTCGGTGTTCGTCGTAACGAACCTGAAAGACGCCAAGGGCGCCGAGTATAAGGGGGTCCGGCAGCAGTTCGTGAAAATCGAGGGCTCCCGGGGCGACCAGGTGGCGGTTGTCTCCGGGGTGAAGCCCGGGGAAGAGGTGGTGACCTCGGGGGTCTTCAAGCTTCGCAACGGCGCCGCCGTGCTGGTCAACAACAAGGTGCGGCCGTCGAACAGCCCGGCGCCCAGACCGGAGGACAGTTAAGTGAGATTCACCGATATCTTCGTCAAGCGTCCCGTACTGGCGATCGTCGTCAACCTGGTGATCCTGATCGCGGGCTTGCAGGCCGTGCGCTCTTTGAGCGTGCGCCAGTATCCCCGCAGCGACATCGCGGTGGTGAAGGTGACGACCGTGTACGTGGGGGCCAACGCGGACCTGGTGCGGGGGTTCATCACCACGCCGCTCGAGCGCGTGATCGCCAGCGCCGACGGCATCGACTACATCGAATCCTCGAGCGCGCAGGGCCTGAGCACCATCACGGTTCACCTGAAGCTGAACTACGATACCAACGCGGCACTGACCCAGATACAGGCAAAAGTCGCCCAGGTGCGCAACGACCTTCCGCCCGAGGCCGAGGCGCCGGAGATTGAACTCGAAACCGCGGACAATCAGTTCGCCGCCCTGTACCTAGGCTTTTCATCGGCCGACCTGGACCAGAACCAGATCACCGATTACCTGATGCGGGTGGTGCAGCCGAAGCTGAGCGCGGTGAGCGGCGTGCAGCGGGCCGATATTCTCGGCAACCGCACCTTCGCGATGCGCATCTGGCTCAAGCCCGACAGGATGGCCGCGCTCGGCATCTCGCCCAGCGACGTTCGCGAGGCGCTGGCGCGGAACAACTACCTTGCGGCGCTCGGCCAAACCAAGGGGTCGATGGTCTCGGTCAACCTGGTGGCCAACACGGACCTGCAGACGCCCGAGGAGTTCCGCCAACTGATCGTCAAGGAAAGCGACAGGGTCGTGGTGCGCCTCGGCGAGATCGCCGACGTGATGCTGGGGGCCGAGAACTACGACGAGGATGTGCGGTTCAACGGCCAGACCGCGACCTTCATGGGGGTGTGGGTGCTCCCCACGGCGAACTCGCTCGAAGTGATCCGCAACGTGCGCGAGACCATCCCCCAGATCCAGGCGCAGTTGCCGGCCGGCATGGAGGTTGGCATCCCGTACGACTCGACCGAATACATCCAGGACGCGATCGACGAAGTGCTCAGCACCCTGACCGAGACGCTGCTGATCGTGATCGCGGTTATCTTCCTGTTTCTGGGATCGTTCCGCGCGGTGCTGGTGCCGGTAGTGGCGATTCCGATTTCCCTGATCGGAACGGTTTTCCTGATGCTGGCGGCGGGTTTCACGATCAACCTCCTGACGCTGCTGGCGATCGTGCTCTCGGTAGGGCTGGTGGTGGACGACGCGATCGTGATGGTGGAGAACGTCCAGAGGCACATTCGCGAGGGCAAGTCCGCCATCGATGCCGCCATCTACGCGGCCCGCGAGCTGGTGGGTCCGATCATCGCGATCACCATCACGCTGGCGGCGGTGTATGCTCCAGTGGGGCTGCAGGGCGGGTTGACCGGCTCCCTGTTCCGCGAGTTCGCCTTCACCCTGGCGGGCGCCGTGTTGGTTTCGGGCGTGGTGGCGCTGACGCTGTCGCCGATGATGGGGTCGAGACTCCTGCGCGAGGGAGACGACCGCCGCGCGTTCGCCGGCTGGATCAACCGGCGGTTCGATGCGTTGAGGAGCGCGTACATGCGGACGCTCTCCGGCACGCTCCGTTTTCGTCCCGTGGTCTACGTGCTGTGGGTGATCGTCGGGCTGCTGATGGTGCCGTTCTACATGTTCTCGCAGCGCGAACTGGCGCCCGCGGAGGACCAGGGCGTGGTCTTCTCGATCCTGCAGGCGGCGCCCAACGCCACGATCGACCAGACCAAGATGTTCGCCGCGCAGGTGCACGACGTGTACCGCTCGTTTCCGGAGACCGCCAGCATCTTCCAGATCACCATGCCGACCGGCGGGTTCGGCGGCATGGTGACCAGGCCGTGGAGCGAACGAACCAAGACGGCCCAGGATCTGCTGATGGAGGTGTCGGCGCCGCTCTCGCAGATCGCGGGCATCCGGGCGATTCCGCTGACGCCGCCGCCGCTTCCCGGCGGAGGGCAGTTTCCGGTGGACCTGGTGATCGGCACGGCGGCGGAACCGGAACGCCTGACGGAGATCGCCGACCAACTGGTCGCCAAGGCGTTCGCGAGCGGCATCTTCCTGTTCGCGGATTCCGACCTGAAGTTCGACCAGCCGCAGGCGGAGATCGTCTTCGACCGCGAGAAGCTGCGCTCACAGGGCGTGGACCTCGCGCGCGCGGGCCAGGACCTCTCCACGTTGATGGGCGGGGATTACGTGAACCGCTTCAGCATCCAGGGCCGCAGCTACAAGGTGATCCCGCAGGTGAAGCGGGTCCAGCGGCTGACGCCCGACCAGCTTCCCGAGATCTACATCACGGGATCGGCCGACAGGCTGGTGCCCCTCGAAACGTTCGCCACGGTGCGGACCACCGTGGAACCGCGGGACCTGAAGAAGTTCCAGCAACTCAACGCCGTGCGCATTCAAGGCGTGATTCCCCCCGGCATATCGCTCGACCAGGCGCTCCGAGTTCTGGAGGACGAGGCCAGGCGTATTCTGCCCGAGGGCTTCACCATCGATTACGCCGGCGAGTCGCGCCAGCTGCGGACGGAGGGCGGCAAGTTCCTCGGGACGTTTCTGCTCTCGGCCATCCTGATCTACCTGGTGCTGGCCGCGCAGTTCGAGAGCTTCCGCGATCCGTTCATCATTCTCGCGGGTTCGGCGCCGCTGGCGATCGCCGGGGCGCTGCTGTTTTCGTTCCTGGGGGTGACGTCGCTCAACATCTATAGCCAGGTGGGGCTGATCACGCTGGTCGGCCTGGTGGCGAAGAACGGGATTCTGATTGTCGAGTTTGCCAATCATCTGCAGGAGACGGGAAGGGAGAAGCTGGCAGCCGTCGTGGAAGCCGCGGGCACGCGGCTCCGCCCGGTGCTCATGACTTCCGCGGCAACGGTGGTGGGCCACTTCCCGCTGGTGCTGGCAACCGGTCCCGGAGCGGGAGCGCGGAACAGCATCGGGGTGATGCTGGTGAGCGGCATGATCATCGGCACCGCGTTCACGCTCTTCGTGGTGCCCTCGATCTATATGCTGGTGGCGCGGAAGCGGGCCGCCGCCGTGGCCGAATCTTCGCAGGAGGAGACGAAGATGTCCGGCGGAGGCTGGATTGCCGCGCCCGAAGGAGTGCAGTCATGACCTTTCGCATCGTTGCAGGCGCAACTATTGCCATCGCGGTTGCCGGGTTCACCGGGTGCAGCGTCACCGCGCAGCACCGGCGGCCTGCGATCGCGGCTCCGCCCGCTTTCCGGGCCGGTGGACCGCAACAGGCAACGGAAACGGAGTCGCTGGCGGACCTCAAGTGGTTCGAAGTCTTCAAGGACGAACAGTTGGGAGAACTCGTCCGGAAGGCGTACGCGCGGAACTTCGACCTGCGCGAGGCGGTGGCGCGGGTGGCGGAGGCGCAGGCGGCGTTCGGCCTCAGCAAGGCGGATCTGTACCCGTCGGTGAACGCGGGGGTGGACGCCACCACGCTGCGCATATCCCGCGGCGGGAACTACCCCATTCCGCAGGGATTCCAGCAGAACCGGACCTTCGGAACCGTGGCGTTGAACCTGCTGTCGTACGAGATCGACGTCTGGGGAAGGCTGCGCAGCGCCAACGAGGCCGCGCGTGCCGAGGTGCTGGCGGCCGAGGAGAACCGCAAGGCCGTGATGATGACGCTGGTGGGCGAAGTTGCCGCGGAGTACTTCAACCTGCTGGAGCTTGACGCGGAACTCGAGATCGCCAGGCGCACCCTGGCGACGCGCGAAGATTCCCTGCGGCTGATTAAGCTGCGGGAGCAACGGGGGCTGGCAACCCAACTCGACGTGCGGCAGGGCGAGCAACTGGTGTACACGGCTTCGGAGACCATCCCGCGCATCCGGCAGGCCATCGAGCAGGCGGAAAACCGGATCAGCCTGCTGACCGGCGCCAGCCCGTCGCACATCCGGCGGGGAACCGCCCTGAGCGCGCAGGAGCAGCCGCCGGCCGTGCCCGCGGGACTGCCGTCGGCGCTACTCGAACGCAGGCCGGACATCCGGGCCGCCGGGCAGACCCTGGCCGCGGCAGACGCCCGGGTCGACGGCGCGCGGGCGGCGTACTTTCCGCGCATCAGCCTGACGGGGCTGTTGGGATCGCAGAGCAACGCGCTCACCAGCCTGTTCAGCGGCTCGACTGGGATGTGGCAGTTCGCGCCGCAAGTTTCGCAGCCGGCCTTCACGGGCGGCAGGCTGCGTTCGAACGCGAAACTGGCGGCGGCGCAGCGTGAGATCGCGGTCATTCGGTATGAAAAAGCCGTCCAGACGGCCTTCCGCGAGGTGGCGGATGCGCTCGTCGCCTACCAGAGAACCCGGGAGGCGCGGGCGGAACAGGAGGCGCTGGTTGTCACGCTCAAGGACCGGGCGCGGCTGGCATACGTGAGGTATACCGGCGGAGTGGATCCGCTGTTGAACGCGCTCGACGCGGACAGAGACCTGTTCGCGGCCGAACTGAACCTGACCCGTGCCAGGCGCGACGAACTGGTGGCGCTGGTGCAGTTGTATCGCGCGCTGGGGGGCGGCTGGCAGGAGTAAGGCCTCCTGCCGGAGGACGCGGTTTAGCGGGTTTCAGCCGCGAGGGTCAAGCGTGCCGAAATCAGGCGCGCGGTCTCGAGCAGCCGTTCCCGGATCTGCTCGTAGTTGCCCTCGTGGATCTGCTCGGTGGTGCCGGAGACGCTGATGGCGGCCAGCACGCGGCCTTCTTTGTCGAACACCGGCACCCCGATGCAGCGCATTCCGAGTTCTTCCTCTTCGTCGTCGACCGCGTAGCCCAGTTTCCGCACCCGGGCCAATTCCCGCCTCAACTCGGGCAGAGAAACGACGGTGTTTTCATTGTGCCGCAACAGGCCGTGCTCGCTGGTGATGCGTTCGACCTCGGCGGGCGAGAGGTAAGCGATCAGGCACTTCCCCAGACTGGTGCAATGCACGTCGATGCGCTTGCCCACCCAGGTGGCCACCGAGTGCGAGCCGGGCGCCTCGACCTTGGCGATGACGGTAGCTTCGTTCCGCTCCAGAATGGCCATGTGCGCCGTCAAGCGCGTGCTCTCCATTAACTGGCGCAGCAGCGGGACGGTCTTTTGGCGATAGGCGATGCCTTCCATGGCATCGTCGGCGATGCGGATCAGCTTCATCCCGCAGGTGTAACGGCCGCTGGTTTCGCTGCGGTGCAGGTACCCTTCCCGCACAAACGTCAGCAGCAGGGAATGGATGGAACTCTTGGGGAAGTCGAGGCAGCGCGCAATCTGGGAGAAGGTCAACCCGTTGCGCGATTTCGCTACGATCTCCAGGACCGCCAATCCCCGCTCCAGAGCGGGGACCGATGCTGTTTTCAATGCAGCCGGCATAGTTTCCAGCATGCTGGAATAGCCCCGATTGTAGCAGTTGACAGCGCTCGGGCGTCAATGGAGAATGACAGCTCAAAGTTATGGGCAGGCTGCGGAACAAGACGGCTATCGTGACGGGCGCGGCGCACGGGATCGGCCGGGCCATCGCGCAAGAGTTTGCCCGGCAGGCCGCCTGGGTGGTGGTCACCGACATCGACCGGCAGGCTGGAGAGCAGGCGGTGGAAGAGATCTGTTCCGCGGGCGGCCAGGCGGCTTTTTCCCACGGCGATGTCTCCTCCGCGGCCGATGCCGCAGCCGCCGTGCAACTGGCCACAGAGCGTTACGGCCGCGTGGAGATCCTGTGTAACAACGCCGCTTACCTGGGCGAGTTCCACGGCGCGCTCGAAGCCACCGACGAAGAATGGAACCGCTGTTTTCAGGTGGCGGTGATGGGCGCGCAGCGGTTCACCCAGGCCGTGCTGCCGTGGATGATCGCGCAGCAGTGCGGTTCCATCGTGAACATCGTCTCGGTGCAGGCGCTGGCGGGCTGTCCGGCTTCGGTGGCCTACACCGCCACGAAGGCTGCGCTGCTTGGCTTCACGCTCAGCGCGGCGTACGATTACGGCCCTTACAACATCCGGGTCAACGCGCTCTGCCCGGGCCCCATTCAGACGCGCATCTCGCCCAAGCCCGGCGAGCCGCACTACGAATGGCAGTGCCGCCAGACGCTGCTGGGCCGCGTCGGCCAGCCGCACGAGGTCGCGCAGGCGGCGCTGTTTCTCGCTTCCGACGAAGCATCCTACATCACCGGGGCGGTTCTGCCGGTGGACGGCGGCTGGTCGGCCAAATAATCAGCGCACCAATAGCCGCCGCAGGTGCTCTTCGCCCGCCTCCACCCGCGGATCGAAGGCCGGTCCCGCAACGTAGCGCAGCAGGCGGTCGAAGAGGTAGACGGCTTCGGGATAGGCCTCGTCCAGGTGGTCCCGCAGGCGCAGCGTGGTGACGAGCAGCCGGCCCTCCCCGGCCTTCGCTTCAAGAATGTAGCCGGTCTTCGAGAGATCCTTGCGCTTGCTCAGAAACGAGGAGGTGGTCCTCACGCCCCCGACAATCGGCGACAGCTCCCGAGGCCAGTTGTCGAGCGGGAAGTTCCAGGCGCCCTCGAGCAGATTGTAGAACTGGAGATCGCAGAAGCCCTCGTGGGGGAAGCCGGCCAGCGCGGGATGATCCCGCACCAGGGTGCCCAGCGCGCCTCCCGAGGCGGGGAAGAAGGCGGCGTCGCCGGCGCGGCCGAACTGGGCGCGATCCGCCAGCAGCCACACGCGGCCGCCGGAGTGGAGGAAACGCGCCGCTTCATCGTCCAGCACGGAGGTGATCAGCAGGCCCTTGCGGTCGGGCTGGCCGTCCTGGATGAAGGGGTAGAGCCGCCGTAGCCCTTCCCACTTGACGCGTGCGGTGACGGGGATGCCGGCGTTTTTCAGCAGTCCCTCGCGCGGGAAGCTCCAAAGGCTCCAGCGGTTCACGTGTGTTGCCTGCCTGCTCCGCAGCGTAATCACCAGTTCGAGCTGCCGCGCGCTGTCGCCCGAGGGCGCCTCCACCTCGATCTCCGCGATGCGGGATACTTCGCCGAGCGGGGCGGTGATGCCGGCCGTCTCACCGCCGGAAACGCGGCGGCCGCTTTCCAGAAGTTGCCAGGAGAGCACGCCGCTCTGGATATCGGCGTCGCCGTAGTTGGACACATAGACCGGGATGCGCTTCCGCGAGCCGTTCCACATCGTCCGGTCGTTCACTCCGGCGCCGGCGATGAGCAGCACCGCGGCGTTCAACTCGCGGCCCTGTTCCGGCGTGACGCCCTTGGGGCGCCAGAAGTAGTCGAACCAGCCTTCCTCCCAGGAATCGCCTTCGCCCGTGCCGCCGGGGAAGTCCACGATCAGCCAGTAATGGTAGCCGGTGAACTCCCGCAGCATGCGGGCGCGCTCGATCTGGTACTTGTGCCCCAGGTGCAGCAGTCGCTGGGAGTTGCGCAACAGCGTGGGATAGAGCTCCTGGAGCGCGCTCCTCTCCACCCAGCGCTTCTTCTCTTCGAGCCAGGAGGGCGCCATGACGCCGGTGAAGCGATCGATGAGGGAGATGTCCGGCAGTGAGCAGTAGTAGTTGCCGAACTCGTGCCGCACGGCGGGCACGTCTCCGGGAGGGTCCCGAAACAGGCTCACCATGTCGGTGGGACGCATCACGTAGCCGTCGTTCGAGAGCAGCAGGCGTTGGGGGTCGATGGATTTGCCCACCCGGTAGAACTCCTCCACCGTTTCCCGGAACGTCTGCCGCTCCTGTTCGGTCTTGAGCCACCGGAGGTTGAACTCGTTGCCGAAGGCCAGCGAAAGGAACGACGGATGGTTGCGGTGCAGCCGGAGAATGCGTTCCAGTTCCTTGCGCAGAAAATCCCTGTGGGGCAGCAGGTACATGGTATAGGCCACCGGCAGCTCGGCCATCACCAGGATGCCGGCCTCGTCGGCCGCTTCGAAGTACTCCCGCATGGGCGTCATGGAGTGGAAGCGTACCGCGTTGAAGCCGAAGCTCCGGGCCAGGCGCAGCCGTTCCAAATAGACCTGTTTCGAGGCGGGCGGCACGCCCGTGAGCACCTCGATGTTGTCGTCGCCGAAGCCGCGCAGGTAGAGCGGCTTGCCGTTCAGCAGGAGCACGCTGCCGCGCGCGGCGATTTCCCGCATTCCGAACCGCTGCTCGATGCGGTCGCGCTGGCGCCCGTGGCTGAAGAGCCGGATGGAGGCCGTGTAGAGGTGGGGATCGTCCGGAGACCACAGGCGCGCGCCGGGCATGGCGAGGGTCACGTCGGCCTGGGCACCGCGTCCCGGCCGGACGCTGAGGGTGGCGGAGGCGCGCCGGCCATCCACCTCCACCTCGACGCGGGCCGGATGCGCGGGGCCCGATTCGCGGCTGCGAATGGCCAGCCGGAAACGCACGCGCTGGCTGGCGACCTCCGGCTCTACGGCGACCTCGTCGATCCATTCAGGCTCGATGGCTTCCAGCGCCACGTTGCCGTGAATGCCGCCCCAGTTGCCGATGTAGTTGAACATGCCGGTGGGGTCGTTGGCCTTCTGCGCGTCGGGCGATTCCGTGACGGCGGTTCCCGGGTTCGCTACCAGGAATGCAATGGTGTTATCGGCGCCGGGGCGCAGCGCATCGGAGATGTCCAGGGAGAAGGGCGTGCTGAAGCCATCGTGCTCGCCCACGCGCGTGCCGTTGACGAACACGGCGGCGCGGCGGGTCACGCCGCCTACCCGCAGCATCACGATCTTGCCGCGCCAGGCGGCCGGAATGGACAGCGTTCGGCGGTACCACGCATGGCCGGAATAGTGGTTCCGAAGGTTGCCCGCGGGTTCGCCGAAACCCTGCGCCTGCCAGCAGCCGGGCACCCGGATGGTGTCGGGGAACGGCACGCCGGGCGAGTGCCAGCCTTGGGCTTCGCCGCCGGCGGCGGGGTCGAGGCGGAACTGCCACTCGCCGTTCAGGCCGATGCGCGCCCTCTCCTGCGCCAAGACAAGGGCAGGAGCCAGGCAGCCGCACAGCGCCAGCACCGCAAGCCGGACTCGATCTGTTCCGTGGGCCATGGCTTCAACCTAGCATGGGCTCTCCTGGAACTTCCCCGGGAACGCGGGGAGGTTCCGATTAGCTGGAAACCTCGCGCCTTTGAGCCGCCGCGGCACTTTCAGGCGCGGGCCGCCTCCCGTATAATGCGGCCCTGGGTCAAATGCATCGCCTGAAACATTTGCTCTTGGCGTTCTGCTGCTTCACGGTGCTGCAGGCACTTGCGGCGGCCACGGATGCCGAGCGCCTGGCGGAACAGGTCACCATCTACCGCGATGACTACGGCGTACCCCACATCGTGGGCGAAACGGAAGAGGCCGCATTCTTCGGCTACGGTTACGCGCAGGCCCAGGATCACCTGGAACGCATGATGCTGCAGTACTTCGACGCGCGCGGGCGGCGGGCAGAAGTGCTCGGCTTCGAAGCGCTCGGCGAGGGCTATCTGCGCTTCATCCCTTACGAGTATCGCTGGGATGGCGATTACCTGCAGCGGTTGCTGCGTACCAGGAAGGGAGTTGACGACAACCGCGAGCGCATCGAACCACAGGTGTATGCGATTCTGCGTGCCTTTGCCGCCGGCGTGAACGCCTACATCCGGGAGCACCGCGCCCGGATTCCCGAATGGATCGATTCGGTCAGCGCGGAAGATATCGAGGCGCTCGAGCGCAGCCACTACTTCCGGTTCTACAGCATTCACGACGCGCTCTCGAAGCTCGCGGACCGGCCTTATTCCTTTCCCGCGCTGGGATCGAACCAGTGGGCCATCTCCCGGGAGAGGTCCGCGAACGGGCGCATCATCCACGTCGAACATACCCACATGCCCTGGAGCAACCGCTTCCAGAACTACGAGGCTCACCTGATGGTGCCCGGCAAGCTGAACGTGGGCGGCATCAGTTGGTTCGGCAGCCCCTTCTTCCTCGACGGTTTCAGCGACGTTACTACCTGGTCGGCAACGTGGAACGATCCGAACATCGCCGATGTTTACGAGGAGAAGATCAACCCTGCGAACCGGCTTCAATATCTTTACGACGGTTCCTGGCGGGACATTCAAGTGGAATACGAAGCGTTTCGCGTCAAGGGTCCCAAGGGCCTGGAAGCCATCACCCTGCCGCTCTACTACACGCATCACGGCCCCATCGTGAAGTTCGATGCGGCAAGAAACCGCGCCTGGTCGGTGAAGCTGCCGGAGTTCGAGGGTGTCAACTACTCGGCGGGCCTGTACGGCCTGATGAAGGCGCGGGATCTTGCGGAGTTTCAGGCTGCGGTGGCCCGCCGGCTGATGCCCCGCTGGAACCTGCTCTACACCGACGCGCGGAACATTTTCTGGGTGCACAACGCCAGCGTGCCGCGGCGCGCGGAGGGCTACGACTGGTCGAAGCCCGTCCCCGGCTGGACCAGCGCCACCGAGTGGGGACCTTACCTGCCGTTCTCCCTCTACCCGCAGGTGCTGAACCCGGCCTCGGGATTTCTGCAGAACTGCAACAACCCGTACTGGACCGTAACGCGCGGGGCAGGGCTGAAGCCGGACGAGCCCATTCCTTACTACCTGAAATCGAAGCCGCGGCCGGACGCCGGCGAGGAAGCGTTGAACACGCGCGGCGAGCGACTGTTCCAGGTGCTGGCGGGGGATCGCAGGTTCACGCTCGAGGAAATGCTCGACCTGGCGTTCGACACCTACATCCTGGTGGCCGACGTGGCGGTGCCGCTCATCACCCGCGCCGCCGCGGCCGCGGAAGATGGGCACCCGCGCCGCACGCGCGTTGTCCGTGCGCTGGCCGCCTGGGACCGGCGCTCCAGCAAGGAATCGACGGCCTACACGTGGTTCCACTTCTGGGGCAAGGCCTATGAGGAGCTGTTCGGGCGGGCGAAGTTCGCGCGCTTCAACTCGCGGGAGCGGAACCGCATCGATCTCGCCTCGCCGGAGGAGCAGCGCATGGCGCTCGAAGCGCTGGATGCGGCCGCGGCGCGCATCCCCGAACGGTTCGGCAGGGACGAAGTGCCGTGGGGCGATATCAACATCGCCGTGCGGGGCGGGGAGTTCCCGCTGGGCGGCACGTCCATGTTCGGCGTGCTGCACCCCGATAGCGGCGTCGAGCAGGAAGACGGCCGCATACACTGCAACGACGGCTGGGGACACCTGATGGTGGTGATGGAAGGCTCGCCGAAAGAGATCTGGAGCCTGCTGCCCTACGGCCAGTCGGAGGACCCGTCTTCGCCGCACTATAACGACCAGGCGCGGCTGCACAGCCGCCGCCAGGCGAAGCGGTTCTGGTTCACCGCGGCCGAAGTGCTGGCGCACGCCCGCCCAACATGGGGAGACCCGGAGCGGTTGCGGCGCGCCGTGAAGATGTCGAAACAGGAGCGATGATGAAACGGCCGATTTACAGTGTATGGGTGCTGGCGGCGGTTGCGCTCGCGGCTTCAGCGGAACCGGCCGAGTTGAAGGTCCGGATCTCGTGGGGACATGAGTCCGCCCAAGCCGCGCCGCACTACCTAAGGCTTGTGCCGGGCGCCGGAGTCGAGGTGCGGGATGCTGCCGGTTTCGCGCTGGAGAGCGGCGAAGGGCTGCGCGACGGCGCCTGGCAGAGCCGCGCGGGGGCGGGCGACGTGGACGGCGTGGCCTTCACCCTGGCCTACGATTCAAGCGCCTCGAAGCCCATTCAGAACCTGCACATCATCTGGGCCGACCTGATCGCCGCCGCCGATCCCGACACCGCCGCGCGCTGGGGCCGCGACGCCTCCATGCGCGTCGGTTCGCCGAAGCTCACGGTGCAGATGAACCCCGAGGGCACCGCCGGTTTCAGCGTGACGGCGGACCAGCTTCTCTCCGCCCGGGCGCTTTGGATTCCCGCGCTGGACGTCTACATCGCCGCGGGCGCCACGCCCCTGCCGTTTGAGGAACACCCCGCGGCCCGTAAGGCCCAACAGGGGCGGCGCATGCTCGACCGCCTGCGAAACGAGCCGGAGGCCACCTACGAACAGTACACCGCCCGCTGGGAGGATATGGGGCACCCGCTCTATACCAACCCGCAGGAGCGGCGCCCCGGCCACATCGTGGGCGTCACCTGGGACAGCGCCATCCCCAAGTTCGGCATCGACCGCGGCGCCGGGGTGTGGAACGACTACGGCAACCCCGACCAGTTCCGGTTCTGGTTCACGTTCTCGGACCTGGAGCAGGGCGTCGCTCCCTACTGGAAAGGCCAGCGGTTGACGGATGGGCTACCGGTCGTCACGACGGTAATCGAGCGCGACGGTGTGCGGTACGAGGTCGAGCAGTTCGCCTATCCGCTCGAAGGGCCACCAGCGGAGCGGCGCGGCAACATCCCCATGGTGCTGCTGCAAAAGGTCCGGCTCACCGAACTGCGCGGAGAAGCGCGGCGCATTCCCGTCACGATGGTGCACCGCCGCCGTCTTCCGGCCTACAGCAACTCCGAAATCAACTGCGAGCAGCAGGGCGGGACGGTTCTGTTCCGGGAGGCCGGGCACCGGCGCGTGCTGTTTTCCATCGAGGGGGCCGGGGAAGAGGTCGTCTGGAGCGGCACCCGCGACTACCAGCGCGAGCAGAAGCGCATCGACGCCACGGTTTTCGCCCGCCTCGCCGCGCGCGGCACGGCGGAACTGGTGGTGAAGCTGCCCTCGCCGATTGTCCGGCCCGACGCCGCGGCCACCCTGAACGCTATCGACTACGCCGACGCGCGCACAGCCACGCTCAAGTTCTGGAACTCGTGGCTCGAGCGCGGCGCGCAGTTCCGCGTGCCCGAAACGGCGGTCAACGAGCTGTTCCGCGCCAACCTCTGGCACGCCCTCCGGCTGCCCCGCCGCCACGGCGGAGAGGGCGCCCGCATCGACCTGCCGTACTCGAACTTCGCCTACAGCCAGACCGGCACGCCGTGGCCCGTCAACCAGGCCGTGTACGTGGATTACATGATCTACGACCTGCGCGGCCACCACAGGGTATCGGCCGAGGAGCTGCTGGCGCAGTTCCGCAACAACCAGGAGAGCGACGGCCACGTGCACGGCTATGCCAACTGGGGCGTCTACACGCCGGCGATGCTGTACTCGGTGGCGCAAAACTACCTGCTCTCGGGCGACCGCGAGCTGCTGGATGGCCTGATGCCCTACAGCCTGAAAGCGCTGGACTGGTGCCTGGACCAGGTGCGCCGTTCCTCCGAAACCCAGGGGCTCGTCCGGCAGCCCTTGAACGACGGCACCGGGGTGGGGCTGTGGGCCTTCAACCAGGCGTACATGTATGCCGGGCTGGACCTGTTCGGCCGGGCGCTCGAGAGCATCGGGCATCCGCGGGCGGCGGAGACGCGCCAGGCGGCGCGCCAGCTCTACAAGGCGATTGCCAAGGCTTTTGGCGCGGCTAGCATGCGCTCGCCCGTGGTGCAGTTGCGCGACGATACCTGGGTCCCGTATGTCCCCAGCGAGGCCGGCACCTACCGGCGCCTGCTCGAAGAGTGGTACTGCACCGATGTGGACACTGGCGCGGTGCATCTCCTCCGGCTGAAAGCGCTGGACCCTCTCGGCCGCCTGGCCGGCTGGCTGCTCCACGATCACGAGGACAACCTGTTCTACAAGGGTTGGGGCATCGCCAACGAGCCTGTCTACAACCAGCACGCCACCGCTCACCTGCTGCGCGACGACGTCCCGGCCGTCATCCGCGCCTTCTACAGCTACATGGCGAGCGCTTTCAGCCACGGGGCGCTGGAGCCGGTCGAGCACCGCTGGACCCACGGGCAGTACTTCGGCCCGCCTTCGACCGACGGCGCGTGGTTCGAGCTGTACCGCAACATGCTGGTCCACGAGCAGGACGACGGCGCGCTCGTCCTCGCCCGAGCCACGCCGCGGGCCTGGTTGTCCGATGGCAAGACCATCGAAGTCGAACGCGCCCCGACGTACTTCGGGACGTTGTCGCTCAAAATCGAGAGCCGGGCCGCTTCCGGCAGCATCCGCGCTGAGATCGGGATGCCTTCCCGGAGCCGGCCGAAAACCTTGTTGGTCCGGTTGCGCCACCCGGAAGCCAAAGCCTTCCGCTCGGTGACCGTGAATGGGCGGAACTGGACGGACTTCGACCCGCAGAAAGAGTGGGTCCGTATTCCCGCGCCCACCGAGACACGCTACTCGGTGGAGGCGCGTTACTGAGTGTTACTGGAAATCAGGGGTCTGGGTTAGAAAACTCGCGAAAGGAGATGGGTGCGATGCTGCGCAAAGCAACCTTTGCAACATGCTTTCTCCTGCTGATGGCCTCCCAAGCTTTCGGCCAGGCAGGAACACAGGGGACCATTCTCGGCACGGTGCAGGACGCGACCGGAGCGGTAATTGCCGGCGCCAAAGCCACCGTGTCCAATCTCGAAACCGGGCTGACCATCGACGCCACTACCGATGAAGCAGGCAACTTTGAAGTGATGGCGCTGCCGATCGGCCTGTACTCGGTGACCGTCACCGCCCCGGGCTTCAAGCTGTGGAAGCTGGCCCGCATCGAGCTGACCGTGGGGGCGCGCACGCGCGTCACCCCGACGCTGGAAGTGGGCGACGTCACCGAACAGGTGGCGGTCGAGGCCACCGTGGACCTGCTCCAGACGGAAAAGAGTTCGGTGGAAACGGTGGTTCAGATGCCGCAGATCCGCGAACTTCCGCTCAGCGGCCGCAACCCCATCGTGCTGGTGAACCTGGTGCCCGGGATGCGCTACCTGGGCCAGGGCGGGCCGGAGCGAGGCGCTACCGTACAGGGCTTTGGCACCCGCGACAACCAGACGCAGTTCCAGTTGGACGGCGTCACGGCCAATGCCGCCATGGACGAGGGAGGCATGGCGGTACCCAACGTGGACACCATCGCCGAGTTCAACGTGGCCACCAACGCCTTCAGCGCCGAGCACGGCAGAAACCCGCTGCAGGTGCTCATCGCCACCAAGTCCGGCACCAACGAATTTCACGGCGCCCTGTGGGAGTTCTTCCAGAACAACAAGCTGAACGCGCGCAACGCCTTCGCCGTGGGGGTGCCGAAGCTCCGCTGGAACAAGTTCGGAGCGGCCATCGGGGGGCCCATCATCCGCAACAAGACGTTCTTCTTCGGCAGCTTCGAGGGCACGCCCGTCCGCAGCGACTCCATCTACAACTCCACCACCGTGAGTCCCGAGATGGTGCAGGGAGACTTCTCGGCGCTTTCCAGGCAGATCCGCGACCCGCTCACCGGCCAGCAGTTCCCCGGCAACCGGATCCCCGCGGACCGTGTGTCCGACGCGTCCCGGTTCTTCTTCCCCTACCTGCTGATGCCCAACTCGCCGGACGGCCGCTTCCGGGCCATTTCGCCGAACAAGAACGACACCTTCGAATACACCGGCCGCATCGATCACCAGATCACGCAATCGCAGCGGGTTTACGGTCGCTGGATCGTGGTAGACAACGAAGCGGACTCGCCCGGCTACGACCCGGAGATCCGCTCCATCACCACCACCATGCAGCACAGCATCTCGGCGAACTACACCAACACCCTGACCCCCTCGGTGTTGCTTACGGTGAGCGGCGGCTACATTAAGTCCGATAACCGGTTCACCTCCACCATTCTGGGGAACGAGAACCTGACCGAGATGGCCGGGGTTCAGGGCATCCGCACCCAAGGCCGGGAGGACTTTCTGGGGATCCCGAACATCGGTATCACCGGTTATACCGGCATCAGCGCGCCGTGGGGCGTGCCGGGACGGCTGTGGAGCAACGCGCGCAACATCAAGGCCAGCGTGAGCGCCATCCGCGGCGGGCATACGCTGAACATCGGCTACGAGTTCGACGACCGCTCCGTCTACGGCCGGCACGGCTCCCACTCGCCGCGCGGCTCCTTCGACTTCAACAGCCAGTACACCGGCGACGGTTTCGCCGACTTCTTGCTGGGCCTTACCTCCGGCAGCCGGCGCAACTTTCCGCTCGAAACCTTTGGGCTGGAGAACGCCCCCTATTCCGGCATCTACGTGCAGGACTACTGGAAGGTGCGGCCTAACGTGACCCTCTCGCTCGGGCTGCGCTACGAACGCTGGCATGCCAGGGAACTGGTGGCCGGCAACGCCTCCACGTTCGATCCCACCATCGGCATGGTGATCGCGGGGGTGGACAAGGACGGCAGCGTCAACCTCACCCAGCAGCCGGTTTCGGCGTTTCTGGCGAAGGCCACTGAAGGACTGTGGATCAGTGCTAAGGAGGCCGGAGTGCCCTACAGCCTGTTCGAGCCTAACGGCAACTGGTCGCCGCGCGTGGGCGTCACCTGGCGCCCCATGGCGCAGCGCGACTTCGTGGTGAGGGGCGGCTACGGGCTGTTCTATAACACCTTCACTGGCAATCGCGCCGCCTCGTCGATCGTCGGTCCGCCTTACTGGGCCTGGGAAGCGGTGAGCTTCACGGCGCCCTCGCTGCAGCGCTGGGAAACGGCCTGGCCGGCGGATCCGGAGAGCTTCATCCAGCCGTCCGTTAGCGAGGCGCCCGTTTGGAATATCCGCCCGGCCCGTACGCACCAGTGGAACATCTCGATTCAGACAGCCCTGCCGCTGCGGTCGGCCCTGACCATCTCCTATGTGGGGACCCGCATGCGCAAGCAGGTCTCCATGCACAGCTACAACGAGGTTCCGCCGGGGCTGTATCCCAATCTCCAGGCCGCCAAACCCTATCCCGCGTTCGGCGAGTTGACGGTACTGGAGAACCGGGGCAAATCCTGGTACAACGGCCTGCAACTCAAGTGGGAGCGGCGCTTCGCGGACGGGCTCTCGTTCACCGGCTCCTACTCGTTCTCGAAGGACATCAACGACACCACTCCCGGCGGGGAGTACGACCGCGTGACGCCGTTCGCGCCGGACGGTTACCTGCGCGGGCGGTCCGCCTACGACCGCACGCACAACCTCTTCGCCGCCGTGGTGTATGAACTGCCCTTCGGGCGCGGCAAGCGGTGGGGCGGCGATCTGCACCCGGTCGCCAACCTGATCCTGGGCGGCTGGCAGCTCAGCGCGCTCAACAGCTTCCGCTCCGGAGCGCCCCTTTCGATCAACGTTCCCGGCGCCACGCTGGGCAACGGGTGGGGGACCCGCGCGATGCTCCTGGGCGATCCGGAGATCTCCAACCCCGACCGCAACCGCTGGTTCAACACCGCGGCTTTCGGCGCGCCGCCGCCCTACGCGTGGGGCAACTCCGGCATCGGCCTGATCGACGGGCCGGGATCCCACGTGCTCGACCTCGGCCTCGTCAAGAACTTCCGCGTTGCCGAGCAGAAGTCCTTCCAGTTCCGCTGGGAGATGTTCAACGCGCTCAACCACGTCAACCTCAGCAACCCGGGCACGACCCTGGGGACGTCGTCGTTCGGCGTGATTCTGGGCGCGGGCGGACCTCGCACGATGCAGCTTGGGTTGAAGTTTCTATTCTGACGGGAACGGCCCGCGCGCCTGCCAGGGTGCAAAGGCGCGCGGGCCGCACAAGCCGGGGAGCTACTCATGGGATCGGGCCACATCTGGATGCTCAGCGCGCTGCTCAGCTTCAGCGCCCTGGGGGTGTTCCATAAGCTGGCGGACGTGAATCATTGCCGGCCGAGCGCCATCAATGCCCTGCTCTACATTTCGTCGTTTGTCTTCGTGTTCGGCCTCGTCACGCTGGTGCGCGGAGCCGGTCCGGCGGCGCCTGCCGATGTTGTCACCATCGCGCTTCCGTTCGGCGTGGCGGCGTCGGTAGCCATCCTGGCCTTCCAGGCCGGCATTCGCCACGGCAACATCGCCACCAGTTGGCTGGCCATCAACCTGTCCTCCGGCATCCCGACCGTGGCTTCCATCCTGATCTACGAGGAAACGGTTACGCCGGTCAAAGGCTTCGCCCTGCTGCTGATTCCAGTCGCCATGTTTCTGCTCTGGAAGGACAAGCAGAGCGCCGAAAGGAGGCGGTCCTGAAGGGCGATCCCAGGCTGTGGCTGCGTTACATGCTCATCGCCTTCGTGGCGAACGGGCTGGGGCCGTTCGGTTTGAAGGTCCTGAGCGAGCGCGGGCTGGCCGGCGAGTATCAATCGCAGTACCTGCTGTATTGGTACCTGGGAGGGCTGGTCTTCGCGGCCGCGGCCCTGCTGGGAAGGTGGCAGCGGCTCGCCCGGCGGGAAATCGTGCTGGGCGCCTTGATGGGGCTGTGCAGCCTGGGCGGCCAGAGCTTCACGGGCCTGGCACTCTCGAGCGGCGTGCCCGGGCACATCGTCTTCCCCGTGACCACGGGCGGCTCCCTGTTTCTCGTGGCGACGACGGGGCTCCTGGTGTTCCGGGAGAAGGTTGGCATCTACGGTCTACTGGGTCTGGCGCTCGGCATCACTTCACTGGTGCTGCTCAGCGTACCTTGACCGATATCGAGCGAGGTGGATCTTGTCGGAAACAACGGAAATCGGACGCACGAACGCCGGGCGGCAGCCCGCGCCCGCTGATCTCGAGTTGTTCGAACATATCGAAACGAAGCTCTACACCGCCGTCCTTTCGGACGCACTGGACGAACTGGGGTATCGGAACCGCGCCATGCGCGAGGACATCCGGCCGCTGTTTCCCGAGGCGGTGATGGCGGGCTGGGCCCGCACCATCTCCTGTGTGGATGTCTACCACGTGCCGGAAGAACCGTATGCCACCGAGATCGAAGCGGTGGACAGCACGCTCCCCGGCGAGGTCGTGGTGGTCGCTACGGGCCGGTCGCGGCGCAACGCCCCCTGGGGCGAACTGCTCTCCACCGCCGCTCTGGCACGCGGCGCCCGGGGCGCGGTGGTGGACGGCCTGGTCCGCGACGTGAGAAAGATCCAGGCTCTCGGCTTCCCCGTTTTCGCCGCCGGCATCAAGCCCGTCGATTCGAAAGGCCGCGGTCTGGTGCTGGAATATAATGTGCCGGTCGATTGCGGCGATGTGCTGGTGGAGCCCCGCGACCTGGTAGTGGCGGACTATGATGGCGTGGTCGTGATCCCCTGCAAGGGCGTGGACGAGGTGGTGAAACTGGCCACCGCCAAGGCGCACCGTGAAACCGACAGCAGAAAGGAGTTGATGGAGGGAGCCTACCTCCGGGATGTCTACCGGAAGTACGGCGTCCTCTGATTCAGGCCTATGATCGTGGACGTCCATACGCACGTTTGGGAGTGCCCCTGCCATATCGGCGAGCAGTTCATCGCCGACGCCCGCACCGTGGCCGGCGAGGGCTACCAGGACATCAGCGTCGATCTCGACCGCCACTGGGAAGCCATGCAGGCGGTGAATCGCGCCGTGGTGCTGGGCTTTCGCGCCCGGAACGTGGGGGTGCTGGTGCCCAACGAGTACGTAGCCGAATACGCCGGCCGCCACCCGGAGAAGCTGATCGGTTTCTGCTCGGTCGATCCGCAGGATGCCGATGCCGTCGAGCAACTCGACCATGCCGTCCAGACGCTCAAGCTGCGCGGCCTCAAGATGGGGCCCATCTATCAAAATGTGGCGCCCTCGGACTGGCGCTTCCGCCGCATTCTGCGGCGCGCCGAGGAGCTGCGCATTCCGGTCCTCATTCACCAGGGCACCACGTTCTGCGCCGATGTGTCGCTCGAGATCGCCAATCCCGTGTTGCTCCAGCCGCTGGCGCTCGAGTTCCCGCGGCTGAAGATGGTGATCGCGCACATGGGGCACCCCTGGATCAACGAAGCCCTGGTGCTCGTGCGCAAGAACCGCAATGTGTTCGCCGATATCTCGGCCCTGTACTATCGCCCCTGGCAGTTCTACAACGCCATGGTGGCGGCCATGGAATACGGCGTGCTCGACCGGCTGCTGTTCGGTTCCGACTATCCCTTCACCACTCCCGCCTCCACTATCGACGCGCTGCGCAAGATGAACTGCATGGTGGACGGCACCCATCTGCCGCGCATCCCGGAGGCGGCCATCGAGCGGCTCATCCACCGGGATGCCCTGGAGTTGCTGGGCTTATGAATCGCCGGGAACTCATGCAGACGCCGGCGCTGCTGGGCGCCGCGGGCTTCGCGCAGGAGACTGCCGCGGGCCGTGCCGCGCTGCGGCTCTCCTTCACCCGCAAGGCCGGACCGATGCGCATGGAGCAGATGGCCCTCGGGCAGGGCGGCCTCTCTCCGGAACCCATGTGGGAGAGCCGCGCCGCTGAAATCCGCGCGCTCCGTCCGGCCCTGATCCGGCTCTTCGTCCAGGAATACTTCAACCTGCAACCCGCCCCCGGGCAGTACGATTTCAGCGCCCTCGACCGTTCCATCGACCTGATCCTCTCCACCGGCGCGAAGCCCCTGCCGGCCATCTGCTTCAAGCCCCGCACGCTCTTTCCCGCCGTCGACCAGGACATCGTCGAACCGGCCGATTACCGGCAGTGGGAGGAACTGGCCTTCCGGCTGGTGCGCCACTACCGCGAGCGCGGCGCGGGCATCCGTTACTGGGAGGTGGGGAATGAACCGGACATCGGCGAAGACGGCGGCTGCCCCTACCGCTTCAAACCGGAGAGCTACGTGCGCTATTACCGCCACACCGCGGCGGCCATCCGGCGGGCCGATCCCGAAGCGCGCGTCGGCGGTCCCGCCCTGGCAAACGTGAAGTCCCCCATCCTGCCGGCCCTGCTGGAGTCCTCGGCATCCGGCGCCGCGCCGCTCGACTTCATCTCCTGGCACATCTACAGCAGCGATCCGCAACGCATCCGCGGCACCATTGACTTCGCCAAGAGCCTACTCCGGAAGCACCCGTCGCTCCACCCCGAGACGTTCCTGAACGAATGGAACATGTCGCTGGCGGACCCGGTCCAGGATCCGCGGTTCCAGCCCTGCTTCATCGTCGAAACCATCTGGCAGATGAAGGAGGCCGGCCTGGACTGGTCCTGCTACTACCACATCCGCGACTACCACGTGGACCAGCAGCGCTTCGCGCACTTCATGTCCCCGCGCGGCGCGGCCTTCATGGCGCGCTGGTGGAACCGCATGCCGCAATTCGACGGCCTGTTCGACTACCAGAACAACGTGCGGCCTTCTTATTTCGCCTTCAAACTGCTCTCGCGCCTTGGCCGGTGAGCGGCTGGAAGCCGTCTCGACGCACCCCGCCGTGCATGCCTTCCTGAGCTGGGACGAAACGTACCGGCTCTACAACCTGCTGTTCTGGAACTACTCGACCAAGCCGGTGGAAGTGGATATCAGGTGGGAGGATGTGCCGCGTAACCTGCGGGTGCGGAAGATCGCGCTCGATGCCGCCACGCCTTCGAGCGACGAAAACCACCGCCTGCGCCCCATTGGCCGCCTGCGTGTGGCCGCGGGCGCTGGCGGAGCGCAGGCCGCGCTCGATCCCTACGGCGTCGAGTTCTGGTATTTCGAGGATTAGATTCAGCCCTCGTAGGTGTGCTTACGCAATCCGGTATTGCGCGATGGTGCGCTCGTCCACCTCCACACCCAGGCCGGGGCCGGTGGGGACCGGGAGGTGGCCGTCTACCAGCTTCAGCGGTTCCTTCACCATGGCGCGGCTCAGGGGGCCTTGCGAGGTGTTGAACTCCACCAGCACCGCGCGCCGCTGCCAGGCGTTCAGGTGCAGCGACGCGGCGGTGAGCAGGTCCGAGCACCAGGAATGGGGGATCACCAGCAGGTTGGCCATCTCGGCCATGTGGACGATCTTGCGAGCCGCGGTGAAGCCGCCACAGCGCGTCAGGTCCGGCTGCAAAACGTCCACCCCGGCGCGCTCGATCAGTTCGCGGAAGCCCCACTCGGTGGCCTCCTGCTCGCCGCAGGCAATCAGGGTGTCCACGCTTTCAGCCACCTGCCGGTAGCCGTCGTAGTCTTCCGGGTGGAGAAGCTCTTCGATGAAGAAGGGACGGTAGGGTTCGAGCGACCGCACCAACTGGATGGCCTGCTTGGGCGTGCGCTCGACGAACCAGCCGGTGTCGATGAGCAGGTCGCGGGTGTCGCCCAGTTCCTTGCGGGCGGCCTCGACAAGCGCCACATCGCGCCGCGGATCTTCGCCGAAGACGCCCCAGCCGAATTTCACCGCCGTGAAACCCTGCTCCACGTAGCCGCGCGCGGCCTGCCGCATGGCCTCCGGGGTGGGCCGGAACAGCGTGCTGGCGTAGGCCCGCACGCGGTCGCGCCACTTGCCGCCCAGCAGCACGTGGATGGGCTGGCCGTAGGCCTTCCCCATGATGTCCCACAGGGCGATGTCGATGGCCGAGATGGCCTGCATGGCCACGCCGCGCCGGCCGTAGTAGATGCTGCCGCGGTACATCCTGTACCACAACCGCTCGACCTCGAGCGGGTTCTCGCCGATGAGCAGCGACGCCAGCCCCTCGAAGCACTCGGTTCCGGGCTCGCTCCAGGACGGCGCTTCGACGGCGGCCTTGGCCACCGGGGCCGAGGTTTCCATGTCCGAGTAGCCGGTGATGCCGGCATCGGTCGAGACCTTCACCAGCCCCATGTACGTGGGACCGGGCGGCTCTTCGGCGCCGTCCGGACGGGTGTAGAGGCCGGGCGACTTCAGCACGAATACTTCAACGTTGGTGATCTTCATCTTGCGTCCCGGGCCAGTACGAACAAGGTCAGCCCCTTGCGGCATACGGCGCCGAAGTAGAGCGCCGCCACGATGCCCGCGCGGTGCGCGCGCGCCTCCAGCGGTTCGGAGGCATGGTCGGCGAAATCGTGCAGCCTGCCGATCAGTTCTCCCGCCTGTACCTCCGCGCCCGGTTCCACCACCGGTTCCCAGACGGCGTCCCGGGGGCAGGGTATGTAGTCGCAAAGGTCCGGCGCTTCGATCAGCCGCGGCGGCGAGGTACGGCCGGGGTCGATTTTCACCACCTCACCCTCCAGCATGCCGTAGTGCCGGAGGACGTTTTTGACCCCTTCGTAGGCGTGGCGGATGCCCTTCGGGCTGGCGCCGCCGCCGCAGCCGAACTCCGCGCCCACCGCGATCTTGCCTTCGTCCTCGGCTTCGTCGCTGAGCAGTCCGGAAGCCATCTGGCGCGAGTAAACGAAGATGAAGGGGGTGTCGAAGAGCGCCGCCACCCGCGCCGTGGCTGCGTGTTGGGCGGTGTCCTGAAGCGGGTGGAAGGAGGTGCACAGAGGGAACACCGCCTCATTGCCGCCAGCATGCAGGTCGAGCACTACGTTGACCTGTGGGAAGATGCGGGTCTTGACGAAGTGCGCAATGCGGCGCGAGAGGCTGCCACGGGCATCGCCGGGGAAGGCCCGGTTCATGTTCACGCCGTCTTCGGGCGAAGAGCGCAGGCCCGCGCGGCAGGCCGTCTCGCTCAACTGCGGGACCAGGATCACGCGGCCCCGCATGGCGGCCGGGTCCAGGTCGCGGCACAGCCGCTTGAGGGCGATCTGCCCCTCGTATTCATTGCCGTGCGTGCCGCCGAAGGCGGCCACTCCGGGCGGAGGCGCCCCTGGGGCGTCCGGCAGCAGGCCGTTGATGACGGTCACCGGCACCAGCGAGTAGCCCCAGCTTCCGTCCAGGTGGAAGGCGACCTGGTAATGGTGCTTGCCAGGCCTGTCGAAGTCGAGTTGCGCGGGATCGTGTACCAGGGTAGTGCCAGTGCTCATAGCTCGGCCAGGATGGTGCACGGAGCGCTGTCCAAACCCTCGAACTGCCAGGGTACCACCAGCACGCGCCGCGGCACGGGAAGGGAGTCCGGAATCAAGGCGTCTTCAATCAGCAGCACGGGGCGGCTGCCGTATCCCGGGCAACCGAGCAGTACGCGGTGCGCGTCGCAGCCCTCCTGCTCGTGGAGTGGCGAGGCGAAGGAGATGAAATCCACCGCCACGGCCCTGAGTTCCGGGAGCGCCGCCAGCAGGCACTCGGCCCCCTCGCGCGAGAATCCCGGGCTCCGCTCGACGTAGGTCTGCGGGTCTTCGGTTCGAAAGCGCGAATAGCCCGTGCGGATCAGCAGCAGGTCGCAGTCCCGCCGCACCCCGGAGGCGCCTTGGAGGTGCTCCGCGCGAATCAGCCGGTCTTCGGGAACCTCGACGGGCAGAATGGCCGCCCGGGTGAAAACCAGCTCGTCGGGTTGATACTCGGCGATCTTGCGGCCGTTGGGGTCGAAGTGGTTGGGAGCGTCGATGTGCGTCCCGGCGTGATTGCTGGTGGTGAGGTAATAGGAGTTGCACACGTCGCCCCTGGCGAGCTGGTAGAGCGGATCCAGCCTGGGTTGTGGCAGTCCCGCATAAAAGGGGATGCCCGTCGAGAGACTGTAAGACAGCCGGAGGATCATTACAGCGGGATTATATTACGCCCGCGGTCCCCGGCGGCGCCCGAAAGCCGGCCGGATGCGCGCCGTTTCCAGCGGGCCGGAAAGAACCGCGGGCGCGGGATCGGACGCGCGCAGCGCCGCCCGTGGTAGCCTTTCTGCTGATGCCTACGGAACGCGAAAAGATGCTGGCGGGCCAGATGTACGACCCGTTCGACCCCGAACTGGTGGCGGCCCGGGCGCGCGCACGGGATCTGTGCCTCGAACTGAATAGCACGCGGGAATCCGAGGAAGCGAAGCGCCGCCGCATCCTGTGCGAACTGTTCGGCAAGGGCGGCGATAGCGTGTGGATGCAGCCGCCGTTCTACTGCGACTACGGGACCAACATCGAACTCGGGGAGCGGGTGTTTTTCAATTTCAACTGCACGGTTCTGGATGTGTGCCCGGTGCGGATCGGCGACTACACGATGTTCGGCCCCTCGGTGCAGATCTACACGCCCTTGCATCCCTTCAACGCGGCGCAGCGGCGCCGTGAAGAGTACGGGAAAGCCATCGAGATCGGGTCGGACGTCTGGGTGGGAGGCGGGGCCATCATCCTCGCCGGCGTCCGCATCGGATCGCGGGCCGTCATCGGAGCGGGGAGCGTGGTGACGCGCGATATCCCGGACGATGTCTTTGCCGCGGGGAATCCCTGCCGGGTCATTCGCTCGATTACCGAGTAGGCGGTTCAGGCGCCGGTCGATATTCGCATCAGGACGAGTCCGGAGACGATCAGGGCGGCGGCGGCGACACGCCCGAAGGTCAACGGCTCGCCGAGAACCACAATGCCCACGACGAAAGCGCCCACGGCGCCGATGCCGGTCCACACCGGGTAGGCGGTACCCAGCGCTAGCGACTTCATCGAGATCGACAGCAGTGCGACGCTCGCCAGCATAGCCAGCAGGGTTACCACAGCCGGGCCAGGACGCGTGAAGCCATCCGAAAGCTTCATGCTAAATGCCCAAACGACTTCCAGCAGGCCGGCGGCAACGAGCAGCACCCAAGCCATATTCTTCCCCCATCCATGAAATTGGTTTGAAAAGGACCGGGCCGTCCCGGACGTCGTCCCCGCAGGCGGGTGGAGGGCGTGGCCTCCAGGCGACGAGATCTCCATTGTCCCATGTTTGTGGCGCCGGCCCGAAAGCCCGCGACGAGAGTACCGAAGGCGTCCCGGCTGTGATACAAAAGTGCGAGCAGGTTAGAACCATGCAGAAAACAAAGACCGGTAATCGCAGATCGTTCTTTCAGTCCGCGGCCGCACTTCTTGGGCTACCCGCCGCGGCAGCCGCGCAGAGCCGCCCGGCCTCCGGCGGCAGCCAGGACCTCGAGTTCCTGCCCGCATACGCGCGAGCCCAGAACTATCGCTCGCTGAAACAGTCCAGCCACCAGAGGGACGGCGGCAATGGCGACCGGTGGCAGATTGCTCCCGGAGGAACGCAGGAGATCTTCAATGCGGGCGGGGCCGGCGTCATCACCCATCTGTGGTTCACCATCTCGGCCAAGAGCCCCAATCACCTGAAGGAAATCGTCCTGCGCGCCTATTGGGACGGCGAAAAGAAGCCCAGCGTGGAGACTCCCATCGGGGATTTCTTCGGGCTGAACCTGGGTAAGTACGTGATATACGAATCCGAGTATCTGGGCTGCTCGCCGGGACGGTCGGTGAACTGTTACTTCTCTATGCCCTATCGCAAGGGAGCGCGGATGACCGTTACCAACGAGTCGGAAGCGCCGGTGGGGGCCTTCTATTCGAACATCGATTACATCGCGGTCCCGGCTCTGCCGGCCGATGCACTGTATTTCCACGCCCAGTACCGGCAGGCGGCGCCCAACACGCCGTCGGTGACGCCCTGGCAGACCAACGGCCAGGCCAACGCGCTGCGCAATCCGGACGGGAAGTTGAACTACGTCTTCGCGGAGACGCGCGGGCGGGGGAACCTGATGGGAGTGACGCTCGGCGTCCTGCAAAACCAGGAAGGCTGGATGGGCGAGGGCGACGACATGATCTTCATCGACGATGAGAGCAAGCCGCTCATCATCGGGACCGGTTCCGAAGACTATTTCCTGGGAAGCTGGAACTTCGGCGGGGCCAAGGGCGCGCGGGCCTTCGCGCACCGCATGTACGGGGCGCACTACATCGAACGGCCGGAACTGGTGGGCGGGGAGTACCTGTGCTACCGGTGGCACGGCGACAATCCCGTGACCTTCACACGGTACCTGAAGCACACCATGGAGCACGGGCACGCCAACCACAGGCCGGACAACTGGTATTCGGTCTGCTACTGGTACCAGGACAGGCCCTACACGGACTTCCCGGCGCTGCCGCCCGCGGCCGAGCGCATTCCGAAACCGAAGCAGGCGTAGTCATCCGCCGAAGGTGAAGACGACGCCGGTCGAGAGTCGCAGGCGCCGCCGGTTCAACGCGCCCAGCGAAACCACGACCATGTCCGCCTGCAGCAGGCGCAGCGAGATGCGTTCGGTGAGGCGGTAGTCCAGGCTGCCGCCCAACGCTCCGGTTACCGGCTTGGCCTTGCCGATGTTGAATTCGGTAACCGG
>JAWLGN010000341.1:0-5378 GCA_041685075.1 Bryobacteraceae bacterium | reverse complement strand
TGCACCGGCTGCGGCGCCTGCGCGCGCGCCTGTCCGGTGGGCCTGGGAGTGTTGCCGGTCGTCACCGGGATTCCCCATGCAGAACCTGTATAAGCCTGACCTTATGGAAGTGACCGCGGTGCGGCAGCACACGCCCGATGTCAAATCGGTGAGTATCCGGTTCCGCGATCCCGGGCGGGCGGCTGCATTTCGTTTCCGGGTCGGCCAGTTCGGCATCTTCTCCGCGTTCGGCTCGGGCGAAGCTCCGTTCAACATCTGCTCCAGCTCGAATTGGACAGATCGCATCGAGTTCTGCTTCCGCAAGGTCGGCCGGGTCACCGAAGATTTGTGGGGCATCGAAGAAGGCGACACGATCGGGTTCCGCGGGCCGTACGGTAACGGGTACCCGGTGGAGCAGTGGCGGGGCAAGGACCTGATCTTCCTGGGCGGCGGCATCGCCATGCCGCCGATTCGCTGCGCCATCTGGTACGCGCTGGAGAACCGCGCCGACTACGGGGACATCACCATCGTCTACGGCGCGCGCACTGTCCGCGACCTGGTGTTTGTGGATGAGCTGGCCGAGTGGGCGAAACACCCCGGGGTGCGGGTCATCCAGTGCGTGGACCCCGGCGGTGAGACGCCCGACTGGAAGGGCGAGGTCGGATTCGTGCCCACCGTGTTCGAGCGGGCAAACATACCCTCGTCGAACGCCGTGGCCCTGGTGATCGGGCCGCCGGTCATGATCAAGAACACGATTCCGGTGCTCGAGCGGACCGGAGCGCGCATGAGCGACGTGTACACCAGCCTGGAGAACCGCATGAAGTGCGGCGTCGGCAAGTGCGGGCGCTGCAATGCGGGGCCGGTGTACGTGTGCAAGGAGGGCCCCGTGTTTACCTTCGAGGAGCTGCGCGCGCTGCCGGTGGATTACTGAGCGCGCCGGAACGCGCATAGCTGCTATTCCCGCAAATGCCAGGGCACGTTCACGATCATGGTCCGTGGACTGCCCTGTAACAGCAGCAGGGCGGAGAGCAGCTCGCCCCGCTGGTTGTGGAGGAACCGCTGGTACCAGCGGCGTTCGACCAGGTTGGGAATCACGACCGCGATCTGGCGGTCCGGGTGCCGCCTCTCCAGCTCGAGAACAAACTCCAGGATCGGGGTAATGACGTACCGGTAGGGAGAAGGCACCACCGCCAGCTCCGGCAGGCGTGGCACCTTGCCGGCCGAAGAAGGCACCCAGGCTTCCCATTTCTCGCGGAAGCTGGGGTCCTCTTCGGAGTGCTCCACGTGCAGCGCAATCACGTCTGTCGAAAGGGACATGGCAAAGCGCAGCGCCTTGAGAGTGATCCTGTTCCACTCGTCCATCGGTACGACCACCAGCGGCGGCCGCAGGTCGCCGAGCGCGAGCCCGTCCTCCGTGCCGGTTTCCCGCTCCACGAGTGCGTAGTGACTTCGCACCGCCCGCATGGTCAGTAGAATCGCGGGGATGAGGACCACCACCACCCAGGCGCCTTCGATGAACTTCGAAACCAGGACGACCACCAGGGCCGTGGCGGTCGCCGACGCGCCCAGCCCGTTCACCCACATGCTCTTTCGCGCGTGTCTTCCGCCGGTGCGCCTCCAGTGTGCCGCCATGCCGGCTTGCGATAACGTGAAGGCGAGGAATGCGCCCACGGCGAAGAGCGGGATCAGGTGGTCGGTTACACCGCCGAACAGAACCAACAGGAGCGCCGTGAGCAGGATGAGCGCGTAGATTCCGTGCGAGTACACCAGGCGGCGCCCCCGGTTGGCGAAGGCGTGCGGAAGATAGCTGTTCTGTGCGATGGCGTGGCACACGCGCGGGAAACCGGCGAAGGCCGTGTTGGCCTGGAATACGAGCACCAGCAGGATGCTGGTTATCGTCACGTAGTACACGGCTCCTTTGCCGACAATGGCGCCTGTAATCTGGGAGAGCACGCTTTCATACCCGGCCCGCCCCGGGTGTGTGGCTCCGATACCGTATGCCCGGGAGACATATGCGATGCCCGCCAGCATGAGAACCAGGACCGCGATGATGATCGTGAGGGTCGCCTTGGCCGAGCGGTTCCGCGGCTCCCGAAACGCCATGACGCCGTTACTGACCGCTTCCACTCCCGTCATGGCGGTGCATCCGTTGGCAAAGGCGCGCATGAGCAGCCACAGGCCCCCGGCGGCGGTGCCGGCGGCGAGCGGCTGCGGCGCGGCCACCGGCAGGGGATACCCGCCCGCGCTCCACGCCCGCCATACGCCCAGCCCGAGCACCCCCAGCAGGCACGCGATGAACAGGTAGGTTGGGACCACGAAGACCATTCCGGTGTCCCGCACCCCCCGGAGGTTCACCATCGAGATCAGCGCCAACATCGCCAGGCAAAGCGCCAGGGTATAAGGCTGCAGCGCCGGCACCGCCGATATCAAGGCGCCCACGCCGGCCGAAATCCCCACGGCCGCGACCAGAACAAAATCGATCAGCAGCGCCGCTCCCGCGAGTAGTCCCGCGGACGTCCCCAGGTTCTCCGAGGCTACCGTATATGCCCCGCCGCCCGTGGGGTACGCGTCAATCGTCTGCCGGTAGGAGAAGTACAGGATGGCGAGCAGCAGGATGATGGTCGCGGTGATGGGAACAATGTGCGCGAGGCCCGCCGCTCCCATCGGCAACAGCACCGTGAGTGCCGCCTCGGGGCCGTACGCCGCGGATCCCAACGCATCCAGCCCGAAGATGGGGATGCCCGTCAGCGGCCCGACGTTCTGATACTTCTGTTCATCGGAGGCCAACGGGCGGCCGAAGAGAGTATCGGCGAGGCGCATGCGGCTGTGCCGCCCCTCCGGTACTCACGTTTGAGACCAGGGTCCGTATTCGTACGGCGCCGCTACATGATCGCGGTTGGCGGAGCCGGTTCGTCCGGGCGTCCGGCGTTGCGCAGGGGCACCGAGATCATGACGTAGCCCAGCAGCGCCATCACGCCGAAGCCCACCAGAATGCTCGGTTCGGCGAAGATCGCGGGCAGTCCGGGGGTGCGGCCCCCGCCCGACGGGACCGGCCACTCGAAGAAGCGCGCGGCGGCCACCAGCAGACCGGTGAGGGCTTCGCCGGCGATCAGCCCGGAGGCCGTCAGCACTCCGGCATTCTCCACCCGCGCCTTCTGCGCGTCGTTGAAGCCGCGGCGGTCGCGCAGCGTGTCCGTTACCCAGCGGAAGACGCCGCCGATGAAGATCGCAAACGTGGTCTCCAGCGGCAGGTACATCCCCACGGCGAAGAGCATCGGGCTGCGCACCTGCACCATGATCAGCGCCAGCCCCATGAAGATGCCCACTACAATCAGCGGCCAGGCCATCTCGCCGCCCACGATCCCCTGGCTCAGCGCCGCCATCAGGCCCGCCTGCGGAGCGGGCAACTGGCGGTCGCCGAAACCAATGCCGCCCGCTTTGATGTTGCCGGCGTGCAGCACAAACAGCGGGAAGAACAGCACGGCGCTGGCCAGGAAGATGCCCAGGATGTCGCCGATCTGCATGTTGCGCGGCGTACCGCCCAGGATGTGCCCCACCTTCAGGTCCTGCAGCATCTCGCCGGCTACCGCCGAGGAGACGCAGACCACCGTGGCCACACCCAGCACCGCCGCGATGCCGCTGATACCCGATACCCCGATCGAGACCATCAGCAGCGCCGCCACGATCAGGGTGGAAAGCGTCAGCCCGGAGATGGGATTATTCGACGACCCGATCAGCCCCACCAGGTTGCCCGATACCGCGGCGAAGAAGAACCCCAGCACCAGCATCACCACGGCGGCCAGCAGGGCGCCGGAGAAGACCCCGGCGAAGTAGAAGTAGATGGCCACCATGCAGAAGAACGTCACCGCCAGGGCGGGGAAGACGAAGCGCGGACTGAGGTCGCGTTCGGTGCGGTCGGCGGCCTGGGCTTGCCGGCCGGATTTCTTCAGGTCGCTGATGGCGCGCTTCATTCCCTGGCCCAGGGAGTTGCGCATGCGGAAGAGCGTGTAGCAGGCCCCCACCAGCATGCCGCCCACGGCGATGGGGCGCACGATGGCCAGCCACACCTGCTGGCTCATGGCGTCCCAGCCGGCTTCGCCCGCGCCGGGAGGAATCAGCAACTGCAACTGCGGCCCCAGGAAGTAGATCAGGAGCGGCACCATCAGTCCCCAGGCGATTACGCCGCCGGAGAAGTTCAGCGCCGCCAGCTTCGGCCCGATGATGTAGCCCACCCCCAGGTACGCCGGGCTGACCGCCGGCGCCGAAAAGGTGGACATGCCGCCTGTGGAGAGGGTAGGGGCTTCCGCGGTGGTCCCCAGCCGCACGAAGGAGCTTCCCACCTGTCCCACGTGCAGCACGAAGTCGCGCGTGGTGGCAAACAGCTTCAGCGCCCCGGCGAAGAACACCGCCGCGCCGAATCCCATGGCTTTGAACAACAGCCCCGCCGCCTGGCTGCCCCGCTGCCCCGCTTTGTGGATCTCGGAAGCGGCCAGCGACTCCGGATAGGGCAGCTCGGGGTCCTCCACCATCACGCGCCGCAGCAGCGTAACGAACAGGATGCCCAGCATGCCCCCCACCGCCATCAGGACGGTGGATTTCCAGTACGCCTCCGCCGGGCTGAATGACGACCAGGCGCCCGCCAGAACGAATGCCGGGATGGTGAAGATGGCGCCCGCCGCCACCGATTCCCCGATCGACCCCACCGTGCGGGCCATGTTCTCTTCGAGAATCGAGCCTTTCATCAGGCGCAGCACGGCCATGGCGATGACCGCCGCCGGGTAGGTCGCCGCGATGGTCATTCCGGCGCGCAATCCCAGATAGGCGTTAGCGGCTCCCAGTACAACCGTCAGCACCAGCCCGAGCACAACCGCGCGGATTGTAAACTCGCTCATGGCCATGTCGGGCGGCACATAGGGCCGGAATCTCTTCGGTTCGGGGGGAGCGCTCATTGTAATTGCGACCTCACTTTTTCGCTTAACGCCTTGCCGTCCACGGTTTTGCCCTTCAGCCGGGCTTGCACGGCCTTCATCACCGCGCCCATCTGCTTCTGGGTGGTGGCCCCCGTTTCGGCGAGGGCCTCGGCGAGCGCCGCATCGATCTCTTCAGGGGTGGCGGCAGCCGGAAGGTAGCTTTCAATCACCGCCCGCTCGGCCTCTTCCTGTTCCGCCTGCTCGACGCGGCCGCCTTTCCGGAACATTTCGGCGGCCTCAATACGTTGTTTGACGAGCGATTTCAGGATTTGCGTTTCGGCGGCTTCATCCAGAGGCTTGGGCGAATCCGCCCGGCGCTTCATGAGGGCCCCTTTGAGCATGCGCAGCGCCCCCAACCGGCCTTCATCCCTGGATTTCATGGCCGCCACCATATCTTTTTGCACCTGATCGATCAACGGCATGATGTTT
>JAWLGN010000026.1:0-31372 GCA_041685075.1 Bryobacteraceae bacterium | reverse complement strand
TAGCGGCCTGCGGTGCCCACGTCCACGACGGCCTCGTCATCGATCCATGCGGTGATGCGGTCCGGTTTCACGCGCAGGCGGAAGGCATACCAGCGGCCCTTTTCAAAGGTGAAGTAGTTGCGGGTGTCGTTGTCCGCGGCGTCCCATCCATCCAGATTGGACAGCCCCACGATGTCGCCGCCCCAGCCTCCGGCCACCCAGGTGCAAAAGGAATCCGCCACAGGAAAGGTAAGGGCGGCGAAAAAATCGCTGCCTTCCAGCCGCGCGGCTTCGAAGCGCACTTCGTAATCGGAGCGCGGGAAGGAACCGGTCCAGGTGATGCCGGTGAGCGGCTCCCCGGGGCCCAGCACGATAGCGCCGTTCTCCACCCGCACCGGGCCGCGCCCGCGAAAAGGGGTCTCGCGCCAGCCCGCCAGCGTGCGGCCGTCGAACATGGGCTTCCACCCGCTGCTTTCGGCCTGCCACTCGAGCACCGCCAGCACAGGGAAGTGGTCCGAGGGATAGCGCCCGTTGTCGTTGCGGGTCACGGTTTCGGCCTCGGCGGCGCGCAGGGCTCCGCGGTAGAGAATCCAGTCGATGCGCGGCCCTCCGGTCTCGCCGCGAAAGGCGTTGAAGGTGCCCTCCGGTCCCGAGCGGCGCGGAGCGGCGGTCCAGGCATCGGTGAGCCGTGCGGTCAGCGCGCCGTAAACCTCCCCGCCGGCGGGCGCGTTGAAATCGCCGGTCAACACCACCGGTATGTCGGCGGGCAGCCGGGAGATGCGCGCCGCGATGAGCTGCGCCGAACGCAGGCGGGCCTCGGCGTCCTGCCGCCGGTGCGCCAGGTGCGTGTTGTAGAAGTAGAAGCGCCGGCCGCCGGCGGTCTCGAACAATCCCCAGGTCACCATGCGGGGCAGACTCATCTCCCAGGAGATGCTGCCTGGAACATCGGGCGTTTCCGAGAGCCAGAAGTCGCCCGATTCGACCAGCTTCAACCGGTCCTTGCGGTAGAAGACGCCCATGTGCTCGTCCTCCCGGTTGCCGCGGCGGCTGCGCCCGAACCAGGCGTACCCGTCCAGGTGTTCGGCGATGTACTGCCCCTGGTGGTAGTGCAGTTCCTGGGTGCCGAAGATGTCCGGGGCCTTCTCCCGAATGGTCGCGACCAGCAGGTCGCGCCGGTGGTCCCAGTAGTTCGGCCCGTCGGACTTGTTGGGCAGCCGCACGTTGAAGGACATCACCCGCAGGGCATCGCCCGCCAGGGCCGGCAAGGCGAACATCATCACGGCAAAAAGGGGAACCAGTCGCGCCATAGCCTCATGCTACTCGAAATCCTCGCGCCCGGTTATGATACGGTACACGGCAATGAGACGAGCGTATCTGTTACTGCTGATCTGCGCGGCCTGGCTCTCCGGGCAGCATGTCTACATCGAGGCCGAGGGTTTCGATTCCCCCGGCGGCTGGGTGGTGGATCAGCAGTCCATCGACCAGGTGGGCTCCGCCTACCTGCTGGCGCACGGCCTGGGGACGCCGGTACCCGAAGCCCGCACCACCGTGGAACTGCCCCGGCCGGGCGACTACAGGGTTTGGGTGCGGACGCGCGACTGGGTGGCGCCGTGGAAGGCTCCCGGCGCGCCGGGCCGGTTCCAGGTGCTGGTGGACGGCGCCGCGCTCGAAACCACCTTCGGCACCGAAGGCGCGGCCTGGCACTGGCAGGACGGTGGCATCGTGCGGCTGCGCAACCGCCGCATCACCCTGGCGCTGCGCGATCTCACAGGCTTCGACGGCCGCTGCGATGCCGTGCTGTTCACCGCCGACCCCGGCTTCCGCCCGCCCGATGGCGGCGATGCCCTGGCTGCTTTTCGCCGCAAAGCGCTGGCGCTCCCCGCTACCCCCGCCCACGCCGGCGATTTCGACCTGGTGGTAGTGGGAGGCGGAATGGCCGGCACCGCCGCCGCCATCTCGGCCGCACGCCTGGGCCTCCAGGTGGCGCTTATTCAAGACCGCCCCGTGCTGGGCGGCAACAACAGCTCCGAAGTGCGGGTTCACCTGGGCGGCGGCATCCACCTGCCCCCCTATCCCGCACTCGGCGCCGTGGTGGCGGAACTTGATTCCGGCCACAAGGGTAACGCCCAGCCCGCCCACGCCTACGACGACGAGAAGAAGCTCGCGGTGGTGCGCGCCGAAAAGAACATCCGGCTGTTTCTCAACACGCGCGCCGTGGCGGTGGAGCGCCGGGGCTCGCGCATCGCCGCCGTGGTGGCGCGCGACGTCCGCACCGGGCGCGAAACGCGCTATGCCGCGCCCCTGTTCGTCGACGCCACCGGCGACGGCGTCATCGGCTATCTCGCCGGCGCCGATCACCGCTACGGCCGCGAGAGCAGGGCCGAGACCGGCGAGCCCCTGGCCCCCGAAACCCCCGACCGCCTGGTGATGGGAACCTCCGTCATGTGGTACAGCGAAGACGCCGGCCGCCCCGTGCCCTTCCCCGAGTGCCCCTGGGCCCTCCAGTTCAACGACCAGACCGTGCAGAACGCCACCCGCGGCGACTGGAACTGGGAAGCCGGCCTCGACCGGGACCAGGTGAATGATATCGAATCCATCCGCGACCACGGCCTGCGTGCCGTCTTCGGCAACTGGGCCTTCCAGAAGAACCATGCCAGGGACAAGGAGAAGTACGCCAACCTGCGGCTCGCCTGGGTAGCCTACATCGGCGGCAAGCGCGAGTCGCGCCGCCTGCTGGGCGACGTCATCCTGAACCAGCACGATATCGAAAACCGCCGCGAGTTCCCCGACGCCGCCGTCACCGCCACCTGGTCCATCGACCTGCATTACCCCGACCCCAAGAACTCCCAGCACTTCCCCGGGCAGGAGTTCCGCTCCATCGCCAAGTTCGGCAAGAAGGAACCGTACGCGGTGCCCTACCGCTGCTTCTACTCCCGGAACGTGGAGAACCTGTTCATGGCCGGGCGCAACATCAGCGTGACCCACGTGGCGCTGGGCACCGTGCGGGTGATGCGGACCACCGGCATGATGGGCGAAGTGGTGGGGATGGCCGCATCCCTGTGCCGGCGCTACGACACCACCCCGCGCCGCGTCTATCAGTACCACCTCGACGAGCTGAAAGAGCTGATGCGATGCGGCGCCGGCAAGCGGTAGCCGCGCTACACTGCGGATCATGATCGAGTACCGGCTGGGCAACGATCTGGACCTCGACGCGGTGATCGAGCTGTACCGCGCCTCCACCCTGGGGGAACGCCGCCCCGTGGACGACCGCGACCGCATGGCCTCGATGCTGGCCCGCGCCAACCTGGTGGTGACCGCCTGGGACGGTGCCCTGCTGGTGGGGATCTCCCGCGCGCTCTCGGATTTCGCCTACGTGACCTATCTCTCGGACCTGGCGGTGCGGGCCTCGCACCAGCGCAGGGGCATCGGCCGGGAGTTGATCCGCGTCACCCGGCGCGAGAGCGGCCCGGAGGCCACCCTGGTGCTGCTGGCGGCGCCCAAGGCGGTGGACTACTACCCGCGGGTCGGTTTCACGCGCCACGATTCGGCCTGGCTGCTGCGCGCCGGCGACCCGCTGCGCTGAGGCGTGCTACAACTGCCCTATGCTGCTCCCCGAAACCTTCGCCGCGGCACTCGCCATGATGCTGGGGTCGACGTTTTGCTGGGGGAGCTGGACCAACCTCTCGCGGCTCGCACGGCGCTGGCGAGTCGAGTTCTTCCACCATGACTGGGCCTGGGGCATGTTCCTGGCGGCCGTAGCGGCGGCCCTCACCGCTGGCCTGTTCTTCGGCCGCCCGAACTTCCTCGACAATCTGAGCGCGGCGGGCGGCGATGCCATCGCCTGGGCCCTGGCCGGAGGCGCCTGCCTGAATGTGGGTAACTTCCTGCTCGTGGCCGGCATCGCGCGCGTGGGAATGACCGTGGCCTTTCCCGTCGCGGTGGGGCTGTCCCTCGTGGTGGGCACGGTATTGAGCTACCTGGTGCACCCGCTGGGCGACCCGCTGCTGCTGGCCGCCGGCGTGACCCTGGTGTTCAGCGCCGTGATCACCAACGCGCTGGTCTACCGTGCAGCCGGCGCCGGCAAGCCCGGCGGCAAAGGCGGGCTGGGCATCTGCCTGGCGGCCGGTATCCTGTTCAGTATCTGCGGCCCCATGGTGGCCAAGGCGCTTAACGCGGCGCGGCCGCTGGCGCCCTACGGCGCCGGGCTGCTCTACTCTATCGGGTCACTCGCCGCCACGGCTCCGCTGCTCGCGTTGCTATGGCGCCGTCCGCTCGGCGACGCTCCTCTCACGATTTCCGATTACCGCGCCGGCACTCTGCGCGACCATGCGGCCGGGCTCGCCGGCGGGGCCATCTGGGGAATCGGAATGATGCTCAACTTCCTCGCCGCCGGCATGGCCGGGATGGCGGTCTCGGGCGCCGTTGGGCAGGCTAACCCCCTGGTGGCCGCCGCCTGGGGTATCTTCGTCTGGCGCGAATTCCGCGGCGCGAAATCCGGGACCGTTGCGCTGCTGGCGCTCATGATCGCGCTCTACAGTGGCGGGCTGGTGCTGCTGGCCCTGAGCTTCCGGAACGTATGAGCCGCGCTGCGCCGGCTTCCGCATTTGGAGCCGTTGGCGTATGATCTTCCGTGGGTGATGTATGCGTTGCCTGACAGTCCTGCTGACGATCACTTCGCTTCTGCACGCCGCCGATGCGTGCCGCTTGTCCCCCGGGGCGCAAGCGGACCTGTGGCGGTGGCAGGAGAACGCCAGCCGCCTTTCGGCGGCCGAAAACCGCAAGAGCCTCGATGCGCTCGTAGCCCGGTATCCCGGCGAGTACGAGATCCAGGTGCGGCGCATCTCCTTCTACGGATCGATGCTTCGCGATGAACGGCCTGCGACACGTGCGGCCATGGTGAAGCGCGCCGAAGCGAATAGCCAGGATCCGTTGGCCCTGACGCTGGCCGGGGCCGCTCTGTACCGGCACGACACACCGCGTGCAATCACGCTGCTCATGAAGGCACGTGCGATCGCGCCCGAGTTTCCATGGTCTGCCTTGAAGCTCGCCGAGATCTACCACGCCGGCCGTTACCAGGACCTCGAGAAAGCTCGCACATACTTCCGAACCTATGCCGGCCTTTGCGGCAGCAGCATCTCAAATTCAGCCGATCGGGTGATAAGCAAGGTGGCAACAGCCGCGGAGCAGGCGGAGATCGCCCGGCGCATTCGGGCACGGCTGGCATCCGAGAGCTCGCCGGAAGCCCGTGATTTCGAGATGCTCTGGGCGCTGGAGTTTCGTACTCGCCCGCCCCAGGAACACGCCGCTTTACGGAAGCAGGTGGCCAGGGACGTCGAACGCCTGCTGGCGTTGAAGCCCGGCAAGCGTACTCTCGGGGCGATACTCAGCGGCATGAAACAGAGCGGCGCTTCCAGGGAGGACCTCGCGGCGTTCGAGGAACGTGTGCTCAAGGGGGCTCCGGAATCGTATGCGGCCTACACGATTGCATACGAGCGCTGGAAGAAAAATCACAGAGAACCGGACGACCACAAGGACACGGCCGCCTGGGAGGCGTGGAAAGCCGCGAGCCGCGCTGCAATGAAGGAGTGGGCCGCGCAGTTCACCGAGGTCTCTTGGCTGGCCGATTCCTACTTCGACGCAAGCATCGAGGCGGGTGAAATCAGTAAGACGGAAGCAGTGCGGGCCATGGAGCAATCCGTTCGCACGAGTGAAGCTCGCTCCGGCGGCGACCTGTGGTCCTATACCAAGGCTGCGAGCCCGCTGCTCAAAAAAGGCTGGGCTCCGGCTAAGACAGCGGAGTGGCTCGAAAAAGCCTGGCCCCACGCAGAAGCGCTCGACCGGTGGAACCTTGAAGACGATACACTCACCGGCGAACGGCGGAAGGAGATCGCCGGCGGGCCCGGCTATCGCGGCTATCTCGCATCCGATCTGCTGCGAGCGCTCCACGCCGCCGGGCGCAAGGACCCTCCCGCGTCGCTCCGCAGCTATCTCGAAGGCGCGATGCCGGCGAGGAAGGTTGATCACTCCTCGCGCTACCGCGCGCTCGCCTGGCTGGCCGCTGTGGACGGCCGCAACGCCGATTCGCTCGCGTATTTCCAGCAGGCCCTTTTCACTCGGGAGCGGGCGCCGCAGTTTTTCCGCGGCAAACTCGAAGATCAACTATTCGATGAGGCCCGAACTGCCTTTCTGAAGAACGGCGGCACCGAAAGAGCGTTTTCCGTGTGGTCTCGACCGCCCTCAGGTACCCGGCAGCTTGCCGAAGGCCGCTGGGAGAAGCCCGAGAAACCGATACCGAGCTTCGAGTTGGCTGACCTCACCGGGAGAACATGGAAGCTGAAACAGCTTGAAGGCAAAGCGGTCCTCATCAACCTGTGGGCGACGTGGTGCGGGCCCTGCCGTTCCGAGCTTCCTCACTTCCAGAAACTGTACGAGAAAACAAAGGATCGCCCGGACGTTCAGGTGATTTCGTTTAACGTGGATGAGGAGTTCGGACTCGTCGAGCCTTACATGAAAGAGCACGGATACACATTCCCGGCGCTTGCGGCATACGGGCTGGTCCAAAGCGGGTTCGACGGCTACGGGATTCCACAGAACTGGCTTGTAGACCCGAAGGGAAACTGGATCGCAACGCAGCTCGGCTTCGATGCGAGCGACACCGATTGGACAAACACCATGCTGAAGCTGCTGGAGGGTGCCCGGCAAGGCAAGACGCCGGCCTTTGTCGAGTAGCGGCCGGCCGATTGCCGGGCGCCCGCCGCAGCATCGAGCCGAGCGCCCGCCGCTATCCCGCGATCCGCGGGTACACCTTCCGGATGGCCGCGATGACGTAGTCCGTATCCGCCTTGGTGTACTTCGGATTGATGGGCACGCCGGCGAAACGGTCGAGAATATCCAACGTGCGCGGGCAGGAGGCCGCGCCGTAGCGGATGGCCTTGCCGCGCGGCGAGTTCCACGTGGGCCAGGCGGGGTGCGTGGCTACCTTGTGCTCCACGTAGGGCTGCACCGGCAGCACCACCGAACCTCCCGGCCGCCGGCAGGGCACCTTCTCCGCCTTCATGGCATCCATGTACCGCTGGCACTTCTCCTTGCTGTCGAAGCCCAAGAAGACCGCCACGCCGATCTCGCCGTCCGGGTCCGGCAGCAGGCGGAAGCGGATGCCGGCGAGATCGCGTACGCCGTCATACACCCGCCGCGCGTGCCGCCGCGACGCCCCGATCATAGAATCCAGCTTGCGCAACTGCGCCAGCATCACCCCGCCGCTGAACTCGCTCATCCGGAAGTTGCTGCCGCCGAACGGACCCATCTGCGCCTTGCCGAGCACCTCCTCATGCACGTTTCGCAGCGACCCCACGTCGTGGAAGCGGCAGGCACGCTCGAACAGCAACGGATCGCTGGTCACCACCGAGCCGCCCTCACCCGCGGAAATGGTCTTGTTCACCTGGTGGCTGTAGATCCCTATATCGCCCATGGATCCCAGCGGCTTGCCCTTGTAACTGCCGCCCACCGATTGCGCGCAATCCTCCAGCACCTTGAGCCGGTGCTTGCGCGCCACGGCCAGGATGCGGTCCATATCGGCGGGATTGCCTTGCAGGTGCACCGCCATGATGACCTTGGTTTGCGGGGTGATGTGCCGCTCGATGTCGTTCGGGTCGATGTTGAAGGATTCGTCGATCTCGGCGAACACCGGCAGCGCGCCGGCGCGGATCACCGAGGTGGCGCTGGAGTGCCAGGTCCAGGCGGGGATGATGACTTCGTCGCCCGGCCCCACGCCCAGCGCGGTGACGGCGGCCTCCAGCGCCGTAGTGCCGGAGTTCACCGCCAGCGCGTACCTGGTCTGCATGCGCGCGGCAAACTCTTTTTCGAAGGTGGCCACCTTCATGGGCCGCTCGTGCCGCGGGCCGTACCAGCGGAACGGCAACTGCCGTTCGATTACGTCCAAAACCTGTTCGCGTTCCTTGTCGTCGTAATGTTGGGCGCCCCACTGTTGCTCGAGGTGGAGCATCGATTCGGATACCGGCGCGCCCTTCCCCGTTCTCCGCATGGCGCCGAGGGCCGTCGCGGCTCCTACGAATTTGCGTCGATTCACAGCCCGACTCCTTTCGATGGTCCACACTCTACCACGGCCGGCGGAGGGATGGAACCGTGCGCCAGAGCCGTTGCCGCCTCTGTTTCCGCGTTATAGACCGGGGAGGATTCGATGCAGGCAACCCATGTTTCCGTCGAGCGGGCCGCCATGGCCAGCCCAATTCCGGTAGCCGCGTGGTTCACTGTGCGGCCGGGCCGGCCGGACGACGCGCCGGCGTGCGGCAGGATCTGTTACGAGGCGTTCAAGACCATCTCCGAATGGCACAACTTTCCGCCGGACTTCCCATCAGCGGCGGCGGCCACCCACGTGATGGAGATGCTGTTATCTTTGCCGCGCGTCTACTCCGTGGTAGCCGAGTGCGAGGGGCGCATCCTCGGCAGCAACTTCCTCTGGGCGGACACGATTGCCGCGATCGGCCCCATCACGGTAGACCCGGCGTTTCAGAACGGCGCCCTCGGGCGCAGCCTGATGCAGGAGGTGCTGCAATACGCCCGCCGCGGCGGCTTTGCCGGTGTGCGGCTGGTGCAGGCCGCCTATCACAGCCGCTCCCTGGCGCTTTATGCCAGGCTGGGCTTCGCGGCGCGGGAACCGCTGGCGGTCATGCAGGGTCCGGCCATCCACCAGACCATTCCGGGTTGCGATGTGCGCCCCGCGAACGAGCGCGATATCGAAGACTGCAACGCGCTCTGCGTGAAGATTCACGGCCACGCACGCCCCGCGGAGTTGAACGAGGCGATCCGCCAGGGAACCGCAGCCGTCGTAATCCACGGCGGCCGCATCACGGGCTACACGACCGCCATCGGCTTCTTCGGCCACGCGGTCGCCGAAACCAATGCGGACCTGAAGGCGCTGGTCGCGGCCGCTCCCGCCATCGCCGGTCCGGGCTTCCTGCTCCCCACGCGCAACGCCGAGCTGTTCCGCTGGTGCCTGGAGAAGAACCTGCGGGTCGTCCAGCCCATGACGCTCATGAGCCTGGGCTTCTACAGCGAACCCGCGGGGGCGTTCCTGCCGTCGATTCTGTACTAACAGCGCGGGCCGGCGGACGCGCTTACGAGCGGGCGAAATCCGGGATGCGGAAGCGCTTCCGGTAGGCGCCCGGAGTCAGGCCGGTGATGCGCTTGAACAACCGGCGGAAGAAGGCGGGGTCTTCATAACCGACTCGCCAACTGATCTCGTCCACCGGGTCGTCGGTTCGCTCGAGCCGGCGCTTGGCATCTTCGATGCGCAGGCGCTGAACGTAGGCGATCGGCGCCAGCCCGGTCGCGGCGGCGAAGCGGCGCTTGAAGGTGCGCTCGGCGAGCCGGGAACACTTGATCGCCTCCTCCACCGGGTTGGCAACCGGGAAGTTCTCCCGCAACCACTGCTGCGCGCGCTCGATTTCGGCGTCTCCGTGATCGCTTCTGCCTTCGAACACCATGTACGGCGCCAGCCCGTCCTGGTGCCACTGCAGGGCGAACATCCGGGCCACCTCCTGCGCGGCGGTCGCGCCCGCAAAGCGCGCGATAAGGTACATCACCATGTCGTGCCAGGTGGTGGATGCGCCGGAACTGACCAGTTCCTCCCGGGCGCCGGAGATGACCAGCACGCGCTCGGGATGGATGTGGACAGCCGGGAACGTACCGGCGAAACTTCCGGCGTAGCCGAAGTGCACGGTGGCGTCTCTGCCGTTGAACAGCCCCGTTTCTGCCAGCAGAAAGATCCCCGAACACGCCGAACAAAGCAGGGCGCCGCGAGCGTGCATGCGCGCGGCCCACTCCACCAGCCGCGGATAGCGCCCGGCGACCCAGCCGCCCGGCGGCAGCACCACCGACGGCACGATCACGATGTCGCTCGCCTCCACCGATTCGATGATGCGCTCCACCTGGACCGCCACACCGCTCGCCAGAGTCAACGGTCCCGCGCTCTCCCCCACGATCTCCACCTCGAAAGGCGCACCCGCGCCCGGCCCCTTGATGCCCATCACGGAAAACGCGCTCATCACGTCGAAGATGCCGAACAGGGTTGCGGCCGAGGCTTCCGGCACCGCTACCAGGCTGACAGAGCGGGGTGTCGTCATCGTCTTGCTTGGTGTGCCGGCGCGGCGCGTTCGCTGGCACGAATGAACCGTTCGCGGGTGATTTCAGCTCTCCCGCCAATCGCGGCCCGCTGCCATCATTGGGCTGTAGTGAGGAAATTCTATCACGGAGGGGAATTCAAGATGGTTACACAACCCATCGATCAAACCAGGCTGCAAAGCTTCTTCGAGCGCGCATTCGGCGACCTGGCCGCCGGGTATGGCGGCGTGATGGTCAGCCTGGGCAACAAGCTGGGGCTCTACAAGGCCATGTGCGCCGCCGGACCGGTCACCGCAAGGGAACTCGCCAGGCGCACCGGCTGCGCCGAACGGTACGTCGGCGAGTGGCTGAACGCGCAGGCCGCCGGCGGCTACGTCGTCTATCACGCGGTCAGCGGAACCTACGAGCTGACTCCGGAACAGGCCATGGTGCTGGCCCGCGAGGACAGTCCCCTGTTCCTCCCGGCCGCCTGGGAAGTGCCGGCCTCCATGTGGTTCGACGAAGGCAAGGCCATCGAGGCATTTCGCACCGGCAAGGGCGTGCCGTGGAGCGACCACAACGGCCGCCTCTACTGCGGCGTGGCGGCATTCTACCGCAACGCCTACCAGGGCAGCCTGGTGGCGGAGTGGCTTCCCGCGCTCGACGGCGTGGTCGAGCAGCTCGAACGGGGCATCACGGTGGCCGACGTGGGCTGCGGCTACGGCATCTCGACCATCCTGATGGCCCAGGCATTCCCGCGCTCGCGCTTCTACGGTTTCGATACCCACGCCGCTTCGATCGAGACCGCGCGCCGCAGCGCCGCCGAAGCGGGTCTCGACTCGCAGGTCACCTTCGAAGCGGCGAACGCCGCGGACTATCCCGCGCGCGGCTACGGGCTGGTCTGCTTTTTCGATTGCCTGCACGACATGGGCGACCCGCTCGGCGCGGCGCGCCACGCCGGCGAGGTGCTTGCACCGGGCGGCACCGTTATGCTGATCGAGCCCTTCGCCACGGGCCGCGTGGAGGACAACCTCACGCCGGTGGCCCGGATGTACTTCTCCGCCTCCACGGTGCTGTGCTGCGCGCACGCCATCTCGGAAGGCGGCAACCTCGTGCTGGGCGCCCAGGCGGGCGAGCCGCGGCTGGCCGAAGTCTTCCGTAAGGCAGGCTTCACCCACTTTCGCCGCGCGGTCAAGACGCCGTTCAACCTGGTGCTGGAAGCGCGCCGCTGAGCCGGCGGCGCACTGTAGCGTTCTGCAAAATTCACATCGATTGAGAAAAGGAGATCAGATTATGTCTTTCCGTTCATTGCCGATTATCAGCGGCATGGCCGTGGTTCTGGCCGTTGCCGCCAACGCGCAGAGCGACGCCGCTCGCGCAAACAGCCCGCGTCATGGCAACGCGGTCACCGATTGGAACACCGTCGCGATCGAGGCGTTCACGCCATTTGAAGGCACCAATCCGATGGCGCACTCCCGCATACTGGCGATCCTGCACGCATCCATTCACGATGCGCTCAACGCCATCGACCGGCGCTATGCATCGTACACGCCCGGCGTACCCGCTTCTCCGGGCGCCTCGCCGGAGGCCGCGGTGGCATCCGCCGCGCGCACCGTCCTGGTGGCGCTGTTTCCGGAGCAATCGCCGATGGTGAACGAAGCCTACGCCCGTGCCCTGCTGGCGCTGCCGGACGGGCCGGCCAAGGTGGCCGGCATCGTTATCGGCCAATCCGCCGCGGAGGCAACACTGGCCCGCCGCTTGGGCGACGGGGCGGAAAAGGGCGCCGAGCCGGCCTACGTCCCGCGGCCCGGCCCCGGGGAGTATCAGTTCACCCCGCCCTTCACCTTCGCGGCGCAACCGGGGTGGGGACGCGTGCAGCCGTTCATCATCGACCTGAAAGAGCACGAAGTCGAAGGGCCGCAGCCCCTGGACAGCCTGCAATACACACGCGATTTCGATTACCTGAAGGCCATCGGCCGCATCGACAGCACGGTCCGGACGGAGGAGCAGTCGGAGATGGCCAAGTTCTGGTACGAAGATTCGACGCTCGGCTGGAACCGCATCGCCAACACGCTCGTCCGCCAGCGCCGCCTGGATCTATGGTCGGCCGCGCGCGTGCTGGCCCTGGTGAATTTCGCGATGGCGGATGGCTTCATCGCCGGTTTCGAAGCGAAGTACCATTTCCGCTTCTGGCGTCCCGAGACGGCCATTCGCGACGCAGCCGCCGACGGCAACCCCATGACGGAACCGGACCCCTCCTGGCAGCCGTACATGTTCTCCCCGCCGGTGCCGGACTATCCTTCAACCCACACGGTGCTCGGCTGGGCCGCCGCCGAAGTGCTCATGGAGCACGTGGGAGACCGGGTGCCTTTCAGCATGACCAGCCTGACGCTCCCTGGGGTGACGCGGAAGTTCCGGGCGGTTTCCCAGGCGGCCCAGGAAAACGCTCTCTCCCGCATTTACGCTGGCATCCACTTTCGCCATGCCGTCAGGGACGGCCGCCGCCAGGGCCGCAGCATAGGCCGGGCGGTGGCCGAAGCTCTCGAGCCGGTCTGGCGCTAAGCTCCCCCCTATGTCGCGTCGCGGACTGAGGCGCACAAGCCCAGTCCGTGACGCGCTTACACGCCCTCCCGGCGAGGCGGGGCACTCCGTTCTTCCCCGCCGCTGCGGGCCGATTTCGCGGGCCGGTTCTTCGCCGGATTGCTGAAGGCGAAGCGGCCATAGAGGACGCAGCCCTTCATCCCCGGGTCGCAGGGGAGCCGGTTCACCTTGAGACACACGCCGTTCGACTCGTGCGGACAACCCCAACTGCTCATATCTCTTCCCCTCACCCCATGCTACGCCCGGTGACCACCGCGTGGTGGTGACGCCAGTCACGCGATTTCCCACGCCGGTTCCTCCGCCGGCCGGCCGTCGCCTACCCCGAACCCAAAAACCGCCAGGCCTGCCGGCCGGGTCGCCCGTGCTCTGTCGTGGCAGGCCGGGTCACCTTCCAGGCTGCTATGCTGAAAGGCACCCGTGATGGCTATGGCTCCGATGAATCGCCGCACCCTTCTGAAGCACGCCGCCGCCGCGCCGTTCTTTGTCCGCAACCTGATATCCGCCCCGCCCTCCGGCACTCTTCGGCTGGCGAGTTTCGGCGGGGGCGGGATGGCCGCCGTGACCCTCGAGGGCATCGCCCGGCATCCCGCCGTGCGGCTGGTCTCTGTGGCGGAGGTGGATGCCACCCGCCTGGAGAGGGTTCAAACCAGGTTCCCGGAGGCCAGAATCTACCAGGACTGGCGCGAAATGCTGCGCAAAGAGCGCAAGAACCTGGACATCGCCTGCATCGGCACCCCCGATCATATGCATGCCCCCATGGCCATGAGCGCCATGCGGGCCGGCCTGCATGTCTACGTACAGAAGCCGCTCACCCACAGTATCTATGAAGCGCGGCGCCTGGAGGAGGCCGCCCGACGCCGCAAGCTGGTTACCCAGATGGGCATCCAGAATCACTCGAGCGCCGAGTATCGCCTGGCCGTGCGGTTGATCCAGGACGGCGTTATCGGCAAGGTGAAAGAGGTCCACTGCTGGAGCAATAAGAAGTGGGGAGACCCGGCTCCCATGCCGGACCGGCAGGACCCGGTGCCGCCCACCTTGCAGTGGGACCTGTGGCTGGGAGTGGCCGCGCCCCGCCCGTACATCAAGGGCTACTATCATCCCGGCAACTGGCGCAAGCGGATCGACTTCGGCACCGCCACCTTTGGCGATATGGGTTGCCACATCTACGACCCGGTCTTTGCGTCCCTCGAATTGGGTGCGCCGCTCTCGGTGCGCTCGGAGGGCCCTGCGCCCACCGCGCACAACTGGGCCATCGACTCGGTGATCCGCTATGTTTTCCCCGGCACGCCCTTCACGGAGCAGGAAACCTTCGCGGTCACCTGGTACGACGGGGACCGGAAGCCGCCCCACGAGGTACAGGCGTTGACCGGCTCGCAGCCGCTGCCCGACCAGGGCTCCCTTTTCATCGGCGCGCGCGGCGCCATGCTGCTGCCGCACCGCGCCGACCCCATTCTCCTGCCCGAGCCGCAGTACAGGGACTTCAAGGCGCCCGCTATCGAGCCGGCCAACCACTACTTCCAGTTCGTGGACGCGGTGCTGGGCAAGGTTCAGGCGTCGGCCCCCTTCTCCTATGCGGCGCCCCTGACCGAAGCCGTGCTGCTCGGCCCGCTGGCAACCCGCTTCCCACATACCACCCTGGAGTGGAATGCGCCGAAGATGAAGTTCCGGAACTCAGCGGAAGCAAATCGCTATCTGCGCCGCCCATACCGCGCCGGCTGGAGAGTAAAGGGGCTAAGTTGAAGGCCGGCAGCATATACCCGCACTTACTGCAGGTTACTTCGGTGCGGCTTGCCGGATAAGTCGATGATACCGCGGCCCAGCGTGTGACAAAGCCCCAGAAAGGTCGCGGTCCAGGCCCCCAGGGCGATATAGACGAAGAACCGGGAAAGGGGAAACAGGAAGTCCAGGTGCATCGCCCGGGCCATCTGAAAGGTGCAGACCGAGTACATCCCCAGCGGGAACACCGCGCCCCAGTACAACGGGTCGTACTCCAGCGGGAACCGCCTGAACAGGTATCGCCACACCCCGAGAACCCCCAGCATGGGGATCCACCACGTCCCCGTCGCCCAGAAGAGCACCGTGAAGCCCTTGAGGAAAGGCAGCAATGACTGCAGAAACGGCGCTTCGGCCGAGTTCATGATCAGCCGCGCGCCGGCCAGTGTCGAGATCGCCATGGCCCCCATGTTGATCCAGTACGGCGGCGTCAGATCGCCCGGCGAAAACCGGAAGAACGTGTACCGGTAGAAGATCAGGGAGATCATCCAGATGTAGAGCATGCCGCCCCAGAGATACATCGAGAGGGCGAAGAAGTTGATGATGAGCCGGTAGGGTTGCTGCCAGTGCAGCGACATGAGGGTGCTCAGCACCGCTACCGACTGGGTAGCGACCACGGCCAGCAGCCACGCCCCGGTAATGCCCTCTTGCAACCCCGGCTTATTCTCCTTGACGGTAAAGGCGGTGAGAATGGTGTAAGTCAGGCAGAGCCACAGCACGATGCCCAGAATCCATAGCACCAGCGCCGCGCGGTAGTTCGCCGAGATGAGTACAAACTCGGTGCCGAGAATGCAGGAGCCCGCAACCACCGTGAAGAACCCGGGGCCGCGCTGATGATCCACCAGGTCGCGGGCCACCTGCGATCCGAACCAGTACACCCGCAGGCAGGTCAGCGCCCAGATGACCACGTAGGCGGCGATGTTCAACCAGAAGAGGGCGATTGCCAGCCGCACCATTCCCAGCATGTGCACCGAGAGCGAGAGAATCCCGGTGGCCATAACCATGGCGAAGTAGGCGGGGGACAGGTCCCCGGCGGCACTGTACAGTATCCGGCGCACAACCGGCTCAGGCTCCCCCTTGGGACCGCGGACCGCGTGCCAGGGTTCCGGCAAGGCTGTGGCCTCTCACAGCCGGTAAAGATACCACAGCAGCCCCACGTTGAGGGCCAGACACAACAGGCTCACCAGGGCCGCCGGCACCACGATGGTGAAATCGCCCCCCAGGTAGGCGTTCATCGTTGCGGTGAGGAGCCATAGCTGCAGGACGACGATGACGATCACGAAGATGAGGATGCCGTTCACGATAGGCATCCGCTGGGAGCGCGCGAACCGGCTGCCCCACTTCATGCCGCCGCATCCTCCACGCCGGTGGCATAGACGGTCCCCTCGCGCACCTGGAGGAGGATTCGGGTCAGGGGACGGTTGGGCGGACCGGCCAGCGGCCGGCCGGTCTCCAGATCGAACCAGCCGTTATGGCAGGGACAGTGAAGCTGGCCTCGCTCCACCGCCGGAATCACCGGACAGAGCAGGTGAGTACACTGCTGGTCGTAGGCGACGAAGGTCTCGGGACCCGTTCGGACCAGCAGCCGCGGAGGGCTGCCTTCCGGGTAGTGAAACGTCTTGGCGCCGCCCACGGGCAGTTCCTCCACAGTAGCCACCGCCGCCACGGGCCAGGCATTGCGAGGAGCCTCCATCCAGCTCTTCAGCGCAATCCAGCCCTGCCCGGCGACGAACGCCCCACTGGTCAGCACGACGAACTTCACCAGTTCGCGGCGCGAGATGTAATCGTCCTCCGGCCAGTCGATCGGAAAATCGCGGCGCCACCTGGTCGGCTTTCCGTGCTGCCGGTCGCCGGGCTGAGTCGCTTCGCCGTTCACCGTTTCCTGTAACCCGATTTCGCCCTGGTTCATACCTCGCTCTCTTCGAACGCTTCGGAAAACAGGCCGTCCATCAGCTCGTTTCCCGAGGCGGGCTCGTACATGCTGGCGGTGACGTCCACGATTTCCCGGGGCGTGTCCCGGGGAATCATCACGTTCACCTTGGTGCGGATGGTCTGGTTGCCAAACTGAAAATCGTTCACCGGCCTGGAGTTGGGGCGCAGCCGCTCCATCTCCTCGCGGGTGCCGAACGCCAGGGCCTGGCTGGGACACACCGAGGCGCACATCGGCTTCAGCCCCACCGATGCCCGGTCGTAGCACATATCGCACTTCATCATGAGCTTCATCTCGGTATGCATCTTGGGAATACCGAAAGGGCAGGCCAGCACACAGTTGTTGCACGCGATGCAGCGCGGCTTGCGCGCGGTCTGGACCACGCCGTCTGCGGTGCGCTTGATGGCGTCGGACGGGCAGACCTCGGCGCAGGTGGGCCACTCGCAGTGCATGCAGATGACGGGAACCGTCTGGGTCGAGCGCTCCCGGTCCACCCAGTCGACCTGAATCATCGAGTGCCCCTTGTGGGTATCGCACTCCGCGCAGGCCTGGATGCACGCCTGGCAGCCGATGCAGCGGGTGGCGTCGATGAAGAACTCCAGGTTGGCCGGAACAGGCATCGCTACGCTCTCCTCACTGCTGCGGTTCGAGAACCCCGGCGTACTCGGGGGGGCCCTCGGCCCGGCGCACCCGCACCGCGCAGGCCTTGTATTCCGGGATTTTCGAAATGGGATCCTGCGCCGAAATGGTGAGCTGGTTCACGCTCTTGCGCCCCGGCCAGTGGTACGGGATGAAAACGGTGTCCGGCCGGATGGTGTTCACGACCGACGAACGAAGGGTGCAGCTTCCGCGGCGGCTCTCGAGCGTCACCCAGTCGCCGTCGGAGATGCCGTACCGCGCCGCCAGCCGGGGATGCATCTCCACCTTCGGCTCGGGGTAGTGATCCACCAGCGGTCCGATGCGCCGCGTTTGAGTGCCGGAAAGAAACTGGCTGACCACGCGCCCCGAGGTCAGGATGACGGGGTAGTCGCGGTCCACGTCCTCGGCGGGCCCCTGGTAGGGCGTCGGGTGGAAGCGTGCCTTGCCGTCGGGGAAATAGAAGGGGCCGGCGCCGTTGGCCGCCGGGTTCCACGATCCCGGCTCGAACAGGCGCGGCGTTCCCTGTGGGCCGGGGGCGGGCACGCCCTCCGGCACTTCGCTGGGACAGGGCCAGAAGACGCCGAAGTTATCCTCGACGCGTTCGTAGGTTACGCCGGAGTAGTCCGCCATCCCGCCCTTGGAAGCCACCCGCAGCTCCTCGAAGATCTCTCGCGCGCTGGCGAAGGTGAATCCGCGCTCCCTCCCGAGGGCGCGCGCGATGTCCTGCACAATCTGCCAGTCCGGCCGCGCTTCACCCGGACAATCGACCGCCTTCCGGATGCGGATGATGCGGCCCTCCAGTTGCGTGACGGTGCCTTCGTCCTCCTCCTGGAGCGAGCCCGGCAGCACGACGTCGGCATAGCGGGCCGTCTCGTTCATGAAGAAATCGATGGCGACGTAGAAGTCGAGCTTTTCGAGCGCCTCCCGGACGAAGTTGCTGTCGGGGAGCGAAACGACGGGGTTGAAGCAGATGCTGAGCAGGCCTCGGATCTCGCCCCGGTGCGCCTTCCGCATGATCTCGTAGGCATCGGCGCCGGGCTGCGGCAGCTCGTCGGGATCCATTCCCCAGACCTTCGCGATATAGGCGCGGTGCTCTCGGTTATCGAGGTCGCGCCCGCCGGGGAGCTGGTCGCACTTCTGGCCATGCTCGCGCCCGCCCTGGCCGTTGCCCTGCCCCGTGATGGTGCCGTAGCCGCAGTTCGGCCGGCCGATGCGCCCCGAAGCGAGCACGATGTTAATGGCGCTCAGCACGTTCATTACGCCATGGCTATGATGTTCGAGGCCCCGGGCGTGGAGCAGGAAGCTGGTCCTGGCCTTGCCCCACCACTCGGCGGCCTGGCGGATGGCGCCCTCGGCGATCCCGGTCACTTCGGCCGTCCGACGCGGCGTCCACTCCCGCACGTTGGCCGCGGCTTCGTCGAACCCCACCGTGTGGTTCGCGATGAAGTCACGGTCCAGCCAGCCGTTCTCGATCATGAGGTGAAGGATGCCGTGGAACAGGGCCATGTCGCGGCCCGGCTTCACCGGCAGGAACAGGTCGCAGGTTCGGGCAAGCGGCGTGATGCGCGGGTCGATCACAACGATCTTGGCGCCGTGCTCGCGAGCCTGCCAGACGTAATCGGTCGTGATGGGGGCGCACTCCGCGATGTTGGCGCCGCAAACCATCACCACCTCCGTGCCCACGATATCGCTCCACGGGTTGGCCGCGCGATCGATGCCGAAGGCCTTCTTGTTGGCTGCCGCGGCGCTCACCATGCAGAGCCGGCCGTTGTAATCGATGTGGGGCGTGCGCAGGCACATGTGGGCGAACTTGCCCATCAGGTAGGTCTTCTCGGTGGTCAGGCTGGCGCCGGAGAGCACTGCCATGGCGTCGTTGCCGTGCTCGCGCTGGATGCCTTCGATGGCATCCGCCACGCGGCGGATGGCGTCGGCGTAGGGTATCGGGCGGAAGCCGCCGGGCGCGGCCGCATCCTTGGCGTACGCTGCGAGCAGGCGGTCGGGATGCGCCTGTTGCAGGTAGCGCTTGACGCCCTTGGGGCACAGCATCCCCTGGTTGAAGGGAAACTCGTACCAAGGCTCGATCCCGATGATGGTGTTGTCCTTGACCTTGAGCTGAAGCCCGCACTGCTGGCCGCAGAAACAGCAGTGCGTCTTCACGTATTTGTCCGGCACCGCTCCGGTATCCAGCCGGATGCCTTCGGCGTAGGCGCGGGTAGGCCCGAAGGTCCGGATGCTCTCCAGCTCCAGTGGCGGCTCCGGCAAATCCTGGCGACGATCCGTGGGGATTTCCGCTGACTTCATGGGTAGAAATACTCCGCGTCCTCTGTGCCCAGCGGCCCCTCGCTCACGCCGCTGTTCAAGCGCGCCGGCCTGGGCATGGGCCGCGCGGGCGCCTTCGCCAGGGCCGGCTCGCCGCGCCGCAGCAGTGCCTGGGCCATGCCGAACGACGCCCGGCGGCAGGGCGGGCAGATCCACTGGTAGTGCTCCGCCTCGCTCTCGGGCATCTCATACCGATACCCCAGCCTGCGCTCGGCCTCGATGAGGTCTTCGACATGCATGCGCGAGGTAAAGACCTGCCCGCATCTGCGGCAGTGCGCCTTCTCTTCCGCCCTGCCGAGATCCTTGTAAAACCCCACCCCCATCTGTGCGGGGCGCTGGAAGATATGAAAGAACTTGCCGAAGGGCAGCCAGAGAAACGTGCCGATTACCGTGATGGCGTGCAGAATGGCGATGAAGGTGTATCCGTAGCCCTTCATCCAGGTGTAGCTGGCGGTGAGCATGAGGCCCGTGATGCTGACCGCAAACAGCAGGATGAGCGGCATGAAATCCTCGGCGAAGCGCTGCAACGCGGCGGCGCCTTCTTCCCTCATCCGCCGGCGCATGGCCAGCATCACGCCCGCAATAACCAGCACCGAAGCCCACACCAGCCCATGAAACATGAAGAACGCCAGTGCCGACTCGTGGGGAAAACGAAAGACCGGGAAGCCGAATACCACGGCTTCATACACCGACAGATCGCCGTCCACGGGTTGAAAATGAAGCCAACCGAAGACCAGCGGGAAGGTGATGATAACCGCGAGAATGCATCCCCACATGATGAGCACGTGGGTCAGCCCGCGCAGGCGGTCGCGCCTGAAGATAAAGCTGTTGGCAAGAATTTCGGAAACCAGACGGCGAACCCATACGCCCGCGTTTCGCAGCTTCCAGCCGCGCTGGAAGAACGCCTGCCAGCCGCGTCGCCAGTAGATGGCGGTGGGCGGGCGCTCGAGCCACATCACGTACCGGTAGGTCAGCCCGAAGGTCGCAAACAGAATGGAGAAGGTGTAGGCTACCAGCGCGGCATCAAAGTGCGCCAGGTTGCGCGAACCCACGATAATGAGCACACCCAGCAGCAGCGTGACGACCAGTCCCCAGGCTGTGGCATTGGCAGCTTCCCGACTCATGATGGCGCGCCCGCGGCGCTCCCCTCCCAGGTGCTGCCTTCCAGCATATCAGCTTCGGTTTTTTCTGCCCGCTGAGGAACGCTGTTGCGCGCGTGCGACGTGAGTTATAGGACACCGGCGGCTACTTCGATAACGCCTCCAGCAGCGCGCGATGGATCACGCGGAAGCGCTCGGGCTCCCTCACGTATTCGGTGAAGGATTGCATAGCCTCTCCGGCGAGCCGGCGCGCCTCCTCGGGTTGCTTCCGGCTCAACTCCGCCAACAGACCGTAGTCCTCGATGCCCGCACGCATCTGCTCGAGCCGGATGGAACTGTAGAACGTCCTCTTCGCCCGGTTCGGATAGGTGATAAAGGCGTCGCCTGGCGGCAGCAGCGTGCGCCCCTGGTTGATGATCGGCTGCGTGTTCTTGAACGGGTCCTGGGACCAGTAATTGGCGCCCCAGTGCAGGTAGCCCGTCAGCCCGTACTTGAAGTTCAGCCAGTGGAGGATCCGCACCTTGAGCAGCGAGAAGTCGATCAGGCGGTTGGGGTAGCGACCGCGCGGGGTGAGCGAAGTGTAGTACCACAGCTCGCGGCCCGCCCGCGCCTGCTGCTCGACCAGGTCCATCCCTTTCTCGATGGTGCCCAGGTGCATCACCCAGACATCGATGTGGCGGGTCAGGAAATCCGGGTTGAGCCGCAGGCTCATCGGCTCGACGATGCGCACGCCGGGCATGTGCTTCCGCACCAGCTCCGCCACTTCGGCGAAGGCTTCGGTCTCCAGCTCCGTGGGCTCGTCCATCACCCCCTGCATGTACTTCTTCTCCCAACCCTTCGCGCGCAGGTGCTGGTAAAGTGCGGGCAGGTAGCTGTTCAGAAAAGCGCGCGAGCGCGGATCCTCCAGCGGGACGCGGGTGAGGACCGGCTGGCCGTTCTCTTCCACCCAGGCTTCCACCATGATGGTGGCGCCCTTGCGGCGCTCGCGGGACATGAGGTTGCCGCCTTGAATGTTGGCGTTCACTCCGGCGTCGATGAACGTGCCGAAGAAGCGGTCGAAGTCGTCGAAGCTGTAGCGCATGACGCCGTTCTCCAGGCGCGCCCGCACCAGCCTGGGGGTGTTCTGAAAGACGCCGTTCTGGTGATACTGGCCGAGGAATCGGGCGATGTTCCCGATAGCCTCCCAGCCTTCGGGCGAATCGCGGGAAATGCCGAAGTGGCGCTTGAAGAGGCCGTCGCTGAGGTTCATGTAGTTGGTGATGGCGAGCGGGATGGGTGAGGGCACCGTGACCGCGTAGACCTTCAGCCGGTAAGGCAGGCGCGCCAGCGGTTTGCCGCCGGCCAGCAGCCGCACCTCGCCTTTGTACTCGCCCGGCCTTTGGTCCGCGGGCACCCGCACGGTGAGCCAGATGGAACGCGTTTCCCCGGCCTGCAGCGTGATGGGGAACTCTTCGAGCAGCGCGTCGGGGAAGCGGCCCGGCGCCTTGCGCACCAGTTCCTCTTCCGGCGTGCGGGTGCTGTTCGAGTCGACGTTCACATACTCGACCCAACGAACCTGAATGGAGGAGATCGGAGCCCCCGGCCCGCGCAACGGCGGCGCCTCCACCGTCACGCCCGGCGTGGTCTGGCCGGCGCGAAGGGCCACTTGCACGCCGACGTGCGACCGCCGGGCCGCGTCGAAGGCGGCCGGCACGGCTGCCGTGCCCGCCGGGTCGTCGCTGAAGATCTTGGTCAGAGAGTCCACGAACCAGGCCTCGGGCTGTGGGGCGGCGCCCAGCACCTCGAAACCGGCCACCAGCAAAACCACAATCCACTTGCGCATGGCAGCCATTTTACCCGCACGCGGCTTTCCGCGCGGGGGCGGGGACAGGTTAGCCGCCGGAGCTTGAATCGGCCCCTGGCGGGGCGTACCATTGTGGCAACGATGCATTCGGAGGGACCACCGTGAAGCACATCATTCGCTCGATACTCGATCGCTACGAATCCGGCGAAATCAAGCGGCGAGACCTGATCGGCCTCCTGGCGGCGCTGGCCACCGCGGCGCCGGCCACCGCAGCCCCGAAGACGCCCTTTCATGGCGTGGGACTCAATCATCTGGCGGTGCGGGTGACCGACATCCCACGCGCCAGGACGTTCTACCAGAACCTGCTCGGCCTGCCGCTCATCAGCGAATCGTCGGGCAGTTGTTTCCTGGGGCTCGGCAACGAGTTCCTGGCGCTGTTTCGCAACTCGAATGCGGGGCTGGACCACTTCTGCATCGCCATCGAGAACTTCCAGCCCGACGCGGTGATGAAGCAGCTTACCGAGATGGATCTGAAGCCCCGGCGGCCAAACGGCACCGATCGCATCTACTTCCGCGATCCCGACGGTCTGGAGGTACAGTTCTCGGCCGTCGATCACCGGGCCTGAGGACGCCTCCCTGGCGGTCGCTGCGCAGCAACGAGTTCCAACGCCTGCAGCACGGCGGGCACTTCGATGGATTCCATGGACTCACCCTGAACCACGACCGAGGAACAGTTGAAGCGAAAGCCGTACTCCAGTGGACTGGAGGCTCCGAACAACCCAACCCCGGGCACGCCGTACAGGTCGGCTGCGTGTAACATGCACGAATCGACGCCCAGGAACAGGTCCGCCATACCGGTCAGTGTGACCGCGGCAGCGAGCGGCAAACCATAACAAGGTACGACATGCGCTGCGTGCCGGCCGGTATCGATGGGCTGAGGTGCGCTGCCAACCAGCAGCACCAGGAAGTCCGGGTGGCGGTCGAGAAACAGGTCCAGTGTGAGAACGAACCGGTCCGCCGGCCACATCTTCGGGTAACCCGTATCCGCGTGCACCGCCAGCGTTCGAAACCCTTGCGGCATCGCACGGCGAATGCTTTCAGCGATGCGGCAAAACGAAGCATCCAGGGTGGGCGGAGCGGCAAAATCCTCCAGCCGGAGCGTTGGATCGAAAGCTTTGGGGATGTCGAACATCAGGTCCGCTGCATGTTGCGCGAAATCGAGCGGCACGTTGATCTTGAAATCGTCGAAGAAACCGATCGACGTTGCGGGAGCGAACCTTGCCAGCAGCTCTTCGAGCGAACGGGAGTACCAGGGCACGAGCGAGATCAGCAGATCGCATTCCTTCACTCTGGCCGCAACGTCGGCGGCGGAGAATTCGCGCGTCCAGTCCGGCACGTTTCTGTGCATCGGCGATTCCACCACGCTCGCGAGATCCAGCTCGGTAAGCAGCGCCGGATGGACACCCTGGTCGCAGATCAAAGTAAGTCGCGCGGGGAACAGCTTCGCCAGCGCGCGAAGGGCCGGCAGCGCGAGCAGCGTATCCCCCAGGCCGTTTGCGAAAAACACCGCGGGCCGTTTGAAGGCTTCGTAGTGAATCAAGCCTTGATGGCCTCCAGGTCCCATCGCGGAATGCGCGAAAGTTCGACGGCCTCCCCGAGGTGCGCCAGGGTGGAGATGCCTGGAAGCGCCGCGTGCACGCCCGGCACCGATCGCGCAAACTGGAGCGCCATCATGGCGGGAGATCTTTGGCCAGTTCCAAAATCGTTGCCGGCGAGCCGCGAATGGTGTACGGAGCGGTCGAGAAAGCCTCCCTTCGCCAAAGGCTGACGGGCAGCTCGATCACCCGGAAATGGTTGCAGCCGGCCCGTTGCGCGCACTCCAGCAAGCGTTCGAGGGAATGGAAACCGGGATCACCTTCGAGAAAACCCTCCGCCGCCGCGACGCCATAGCAGCCAATGTGACCCTCGGAAGCTTCCGCCTCCAGAGCCCTGAGGGCATCCGGAAGGCCCTCCCAACCGGAGCCGCCCGGCAGCATCTGCTCCTCCAGGTTGTGCAGGAGATAGGCATCGATCGTGCACAGTCCCATCCTGGCCCGGCTCGCGGCAACCTCGCGGCGCAGGAACGCAGGATCGGCGGAATGAGCCGGACCGGCCGCCCCGCCATCGGGCAGGTATCCGGCCTTGGACACCACCGCCACGTCGCTCCGGTCGACGTGTCCCTCCGTGACCGCGGCACGCACCGCGGCGCCGATAGCAGCTTCCGCAAAACCGTGCCCGTAATTCGTCGCGGTATCGATCAGGCGGATTCCGGAGCGAATGGCGGTGCGCACAACCTCGTGCGCCTGCCTCACGCAGCTATCGTCGCCGGGCCAAAAACCCGCCGTGCCCAGTCCGATGCCTGCCCCGAAAACGCTGCCTTCGTCCGGCGGCCATCCGGGGGCTGGCCACGCCGCGCGGCCCGGCAGCCACTCCGCCCGGTTCACTTCGGTGTGCAGCCAATCAGCAGCCATAGAGTTCCTCGAGAAGATCGTCGACAGCCCGCGTGACCGCCTCGACTTCGATCTCCTGCATGGTGGCCGCCTTCACGTGCCGGCTCTTTGCAAACCGGAAGCCGAACTCGTGAGGATCGGTCGGCCCGAACAGCGCGACACCCGGCACTCGAAACAGATCGGCGGCGTGGAGAAAGCAGGAGTCCACCCCGAGAAACAGGTGCGCGCGCGCCACCACCGCCAGGGCATAGGGCATGGGCAGCCCCGCGGCGCAAATCACCCGGTCACCCAGAAATCCCGCATCGTGGGCAGCGCGGTCGTGCGCGATGTCGACGACCCATGCCTCGGGCAGACGGTTGAGAACGTGGTCCAGAACCTGGACGAACCGCTCGCACGGCCACGTCTTGTCGGGTTTCGTCTCGCCATGCAACACGATCAGCCGATGCCCGGCCGGCAACCGCCCAAGCAGCTCGTCCACCCACGCCACCGCCCGGCAGTCCAGATCAGGGGGCGCCGCAAAGTTTTCGACGCACAGGCGCGGATCCAGCCCGTGGACCAGATCGAAGCCGAGATCCACGTTATGTTTGCCGAAATCCAGCTCGATGGCTTCGTCAAAATCCGGATGGTAGCCGATGGACCAGTCAGGCCGGAGGAGCTCCAGCAGGCGGCGCGTCGGCGCGTCATGCCAGGGGTTCAGCGAAAGCAACAGATCGCATTCCCCCACGCGCCCGGCCAGTTCATCGGCATCGAAGCGGGTCGCCAGGCTCGAAAAATCCAGATCCAGTTCGAGAAACCGCCGAACGGGCAGATTTCTGAAGAAGGTCTCCGGCGCCAACCGTCTCACCGCCACACTCAGGCGGCCCTCGAACAGCGCCGCCGCGGCGCGGATGGCGGGCAGATTCAGAAGGTGGTCCCCGCGCGCGTTGACGAAAATCAGGAGTGGATGGGACGCTTCCAGCCTAGCGGGCATCTTCTATGGCGCGGCTCATCCGGTCGAGCAGCCTCTGAATGTCGGAGCACCACACCGAAGGGTTATCGAACCCCCGGGCCTCCGAATAGCGGTGCGGGAGCGAACCACCGGCGCAGACTCGCGCGTACCGGCACGGTTTGCAGGCGGACGGGACCGGCAATCCCCTGGTAGTAATCTCATAGACCCATGGACTGCCCCACTCCAGGTCTTCGAAGCCGCTGGAATGCACGTTCAAGCTCGTAGATGGCAAGCGGTGCTTGCAGACGCGCAGGGCGTCCATGGTTTCGATTTCTTTATCCGTTTCGACGATGACGTAGCCGAGAGCGGCACCGCCAAAGCAATCCGAGCTGGGAGGACCGCCCAGCAATGCGCTGATCAGTTCCCAGAACACCAGCACCCGCACGCTGGGATTGTCTTCCTGCCACCATTCCTCGAACACGGGCAGCAAAAAATCAGCCGCCGGCGCCGGCGCGTGCCCGCTGTACCAGCTCGTTCGTGAATCGTGCGTCATGTCGGGCAGCAGAAAATTCATACAACGGACGCCGAGCTGTCTAAAGTGCCGGTAGACCGCCCGGCCGTCGCCGCCAGGCTGCACTACGCAAATCACCTGCAGCTCCCTGCCCGCGTCGCGCAGGTGTTCTATTCCCCGCCGGGTCGCCGCGTAGGACCCACGGCCCGCATGGTCCACACGAAATTTGTCGTGAGTGGACGGCAGGCCGTCCAGGCTCACCGTGACGCTCACATCCAATCGAGCGATTGTGCTGGCCCATCGCCTGTCGATGAGGGTGCCGTTGGTTTGCAGGGCGAGGCCGCGGAGATATCCGCGGAGCACGGACCGCGCTTCCACCACCATCTCTTCGAAGCGTTCCACTCCGATCAGCGTCGGCTCGCCGCCGTGAAGGACCAGGGACATGCTGTGGCCGGGACGCGCCAGGCAGTATTGATGCATTCGCGCCAGGAGAGCGGACCAGGTGTCTTCGCCCATCCGCGCCGGTCTTTCGCGATAGGAATGGTCTGCGTGGTTGTACACGTAGCAGTATGAGCAGTTCAGGTTGCACGGCCCGACAACCTTGGCGATGACCGACGAAATGTGTTGCGGCGGCAAAGTGGCCTGGTTCTGCGCCACTTCCTCCACCGCTGCGGAACGTTCTTGCATGTTTGCCGCGCTGTTCAGCTCGGCTGGGTCGCGAGTGTCGCGGTCCCAGGCGCGCCCGGGGTCTCGTTTTGCCGTTGCAGCGCGCGGTCCAGTGGAAGCCATAGCGCCCGGCCACACTCGGTTAACGCCTTGGTTTTCCGGAGCGCCTCGTCGAAGGTTTCGATCCACTTGCTAAGAACTTCCACGTTGTGGCGCAAATGCCCCTGGACGTCGGGATACCCGGCGGCCAGGCACTGCCGGCTGAAGAGAAGAACATTGGCAAAGGCGTGATAGGCGATCAGGATGTAAGCAATGGGCCGACCGCATTGCTTGGCCGGCGAATAATACAATTGCTTATCCGTTCCGTCATCCACAGGTGCGAATCGTGTGACAAGGTAGTAGTACTGGTGGGTCGTTTCGTGCACCAGCATTTCGGCGATTGCCACCGGGGAATTGCGAAAAGACAGGTGACAACTACCGGGTTCGGCAACGCTGCTGCCGCTGCGCATACAGCCCGATTCGCTCTCCAGCGGAACGATATTGCGGAGCAATCGGAGCGTCCACGGACCATACTGCGGCGCGAAACGGTCGATGATGTCGAAGGCCTCGTCAAGCAGCGCCGCGATTGCGGCATGCTCGGCGCAGGGCAACGCTTCTTCGCGCATGGAGTCATCGTCGCGAAGGAACTCCTTGTACCGGATCTCGATTTCGCACTGGTTTCGGGCCACGCGCATACCTTCTGGCGCTTTATCGCCGGCAGGATGCGATTGGCGGGCGGCCCATTGGGCAAGCAGGCGCGCCACCATCCCGGCTGGATAGGCGGGATCGGAGCGCAGACAGGCCCACGCGGCGCCGAATGGCGCGCTCCAGACGTCTTCAAATTCCAAAGGGCCGGAAACTGCCACGCGGACAGCTTCCGGCACTAGCGGGCCGAGGGCGAGAAAGGTATCCGGGTAGCGCTCGAGGAGGCGCAGGACGGCTTCTCGCGCGTGGGTCATTGCCAATTCCCTGGCGAACGACTCGTCGAAATCGGCGCCAGGCATGGCAAAGGCTGCTAGATAGCTGGTTAAGGAATCACTCACAGAAGGATACCCCTTCCGGGCGCAGACATCGCCTCCGTAACTCCTCTCGCCGATGCGAATGAATAACACTGGCGACAGGCACCACGAACAGGCGACGCCAGATTAGTTATTGGAAACGGTTCCAGCGCTGTCGATCAGACACCGCGGGCCGCGAAGCGCGATAACGCGGTCGATGCCGCTTGAATGGTACTTGCTACTCCAGCCCTTCTTCGAGGCGCAGCGCTTGGGCAAGGGCAAGCGGAGTCGTTCTAGAGTAGTGATCCCCGGGGCCGGTCCTTGAATACAAGTCGCGCGCACGCAACGCCTCAGGAGTGCCCTGCTCAATTTTGTCCAGATGCTCGGAAATCGCCCTCAGAAGGGACGACTTGATATCGGTCATGCTCTTTTCAGCCACTTTTCCCTCCATTACAGAGATATATGGAAACTCTGTGTCAATTGGGCGTAGACTAGCACGGGGACAGGGGGCTGTCAATAAGTAACGCTGCCTTCTGCGATTTCATCGCGCCGGCAACGACGAGCAGAGTACAAAAACTCTCCAAAAGCCCCTTCGACGGCCAGGGACAGACCGGATATATAGAGAAATAGCTTCTGTTAACCCTTGGGAATCGCAACTGTTTAGAAATGTTATCCGGGCACAAGTAACAAAAGGGAAGTTTACATTAAGGTAGTGTCTCCGAATGGATTTACACAATTACCGCCGCCCGGAAGCCCGATAGTAAGCTGCACGCGTGACCCCATCCTCGCATACCGCCGTCCCGCGCGGCAGCCAGGCTCTCCATTTTCCGGATGTCGTTCCGGTTCGCGCGAGCACCGTGCCGGGCTGCACCCGGATTCCCAGACCCGCCACTAGCGGGTGAATCCGAACCGTTCCGGGTTGCGGCCAATGATCATCGCGGCCATCACCTTGGGGACGTACTCGCGCGTTTCGGCCGGCAGCGCCCGCACCCGGTAGAGATACCAGAAATTGCGCTGCTTGATGGGATCCTGCACCGTGCGGACCGCCTGTTTCACTTTGGCCGGCCCCACGTTATAAGCCGCCAGCGCGAGCATCACGGAGCTGCCCGCGCCGAACTCCAGGATGAGATCCCGCAGATACTTGCAGCCGGCCTGCGTGGACTTCCGCAGATCCAGGCGTTCGTCCACTTCCTCGTCCACCCGCAGGCCATAGGCGCGAGCCGTCGCCGGCGTGAACTGCCACAGCCCGGCCGCGCCCGCGGGGCTCGTCTGGCCCTCCACGAGCGCGCTTTCCACCAGCGGGATGTAGGCGAGATCCGGCGGCAACTGCTGTTTCTCCAGCAGCTCCCGCATCACCTTCAACTTCGGCGCGGCCTGCCGCAGCGCCCGTGCCACCAGCGGCCGGTCCTGCCCCTGGTAGCGCTGGATGTAGTGCGCCACGCGTTCCCGAAAATCGGGCGGCACGCTGTAGACCTCGGAACCGAAATCGGCCAGCAACAGGCGGAGTTCCCGGCGAAGGAATTCCTCCTCTTCCCGGACCCCTACGCGGTAGAACAGGCTCTGCTGGAGACGCTGGGCTTCGAGCTGGTAACGGGTAAGCTCCGCGATGAGCTGGTCCGCCTGCTTGGGATTCTCCGCGATGGTTTCGAGCCGGGTCTCGATCTCCTGGATGTGCCGGTCGATGGCGCCCTTTTCCCGCTTCAGGGAGGTGATCTTCCAGGCGCCGAACAGCGACATCGCCACCAGCGCGGTGAGCAGCACCACGATGGTTCCACGCAGGCGGCGGCTGGTGACCCGCAGGGCCTGGTCCAGCGCCTCCCGCATGATCACCATGGTTCCGCCGCTCATGCCCGTCGAGCGCGCCTCGCGGGCGCGCGCCACGGCGGCCGCGAGCACCGCGTCGGGGTCCGTCGCGGAGGACGCCGCGGGCGGCACGGCATCCCGCGTGAAAACCACGGTCTGCTCCAGTGTGGCGTCGAGCGGGGGCGGTTCTTCGAAAACGAGACCCAGTTCGGGCCCCTGCGGCCCCAGCCGGATCACCGCCGGCGCGGTAAGCAAGCGCTCGGCGACCGGCTCCCCGTCCACCAGGGTTCCGTTCCTGCTATCCAGGTCGCGCAGCCGATAGCCGGCGGGTTCGCGCGTGATCTCCAGGTGCCGCAACGATACGGTGGCGGCATCCGGACCGCGAATCACGATATCGTTGGCGGCATCCCGGCCGACGGTCGTGGTTTCCGCCGAGAGCGCGAAACTGGTCCCGGCAAAAGGCCCCGAGCGCAGCACGATCCATGCTCGGGAAACCGCATCGCCTGGCGTTTGCTGGTTCATTCTTCGCCAACCGCCGGAGATCGCGCGGGCACACTACGCTTCTCCGCTTCGACCCCGATCATCTCATGCGGCAAAGGCCGCTGCAAACCGCTTATACTGCCAGCATGCCCTCATCTCTCACGCGCCGCGCGTTTGTCGCCGCCTCCGCGGCTCCGTTCGTGAGCCGCGCCGCCCAACGCCGGCGGCTGAACGTCCTCCTGCTGATGGCCGACGACATGAACAACGTGCTCGGCTGCTACGGGCATCCGCGGGTGAAGACCCCCAGTCTCGACCGCCTGGCGGCGCAAGGCGTGAAGTTCGAGCGCGCCTACTGCCAGTTCCCGCTATGCGGCCCCAGCCGGGCTTCCATGCTTACCGGCCTGCGTCCCCAGACCACCCGCGTGCTCGGCAATAATATCGACTTTCGCGACTTCCTGCCGGATGCCGTAACGCTGCCGCAACTGTTCCGCCAGAACGGCTACTACGCCGCGCGCGACGGAAAGATGTTCCACATGAATGTGCCGCGCGGCGTGGGCACCAACCAGTTCCAGGACGACGCATCCTGGGATCTCTCCTACAGCCCTCCGGGACTGGAGAACAAGAGCCCCGGTGAACGGCCCACGCGGCGGGAGGGCTTGAGCTGGATTGCCACGCCCGATACGCGGGGGCAGGCCGATACGAACGCCGCCGATACCGCCATCGAACTGCTCGAGAAGCATCGCAACCGGCCCTTCTTCCTGGGGGTGGGTTTTCTGCGCCCGCACCTGCCCTTCGTCGCGCCGTCGCGGTTCTTCGATCTCTATCCGCTGAACTCGTTGGAGCTGGCGCAGAACCCGCCCGACGACTTGGACGATGTCCCCGAGGCGCACAAGAAAGTTCGTCCCTGGCTCTGGAACCACATGAAGATGCGGGAGAGCGATCAGCGCGAGTCGCTGCGGGGATATTACGCGGCCACTTCCTACATGGATCACGAAGCGGGGCGGGTGCTTGCGGCGCTGGAGAAACTCGGGCTGGCCGAGCGCACCGTGGTGGTGTTCGTGGGCGACCACGGGTGGAACCTCGGCGAGCATACGCGCTGGCAGAAGATGAGCCTGTTCGAGGAGTCGGCGCGGGTACCCCTGATTGTCCGCGCCCCCGGAACGCGGGGCAACGGCACGCCGTCCCGCGCGCTGGTGGAGATGGTGGATATCTATC
>JAWLGN010000340.1:0-5392 GCA_041685075.1 Bryobacteraceae bacterium | reverse complement strand
GACGTGCGCCGGATCGTACTCCTGATTCGCCCCCGACTGCCACGTCCCTCCGAGTCCGAAGCGGAACTGTCAATCCGTGCCAGAGCCCAGCGCGAGATCTTCAGTTCGCGCATCTTCGACCGCCTGCGCGTGATCCATGGGGACCGCTTCGAATCCCTTGTGAACGAGAAGGTGCATCTGGTGGCGGGCGATGTCTGCAGTCCCGATCTGGGGCTCAGCGATGAGACGACGAGGCGGCTGGCCGCTGAAGTCGATATCGTGATCAACAATGCAGCGGCGGTGGCTTTCGATGAGCGGATCGACCGCGCCGTGACCTCGAACACGTTGGGCGCGCTGCATCTGCTCGAGTTCGCCAAACGCTGCCGCAATCCGATCCTGCTGCACGTCTCCACCGCATACGTGAGCGGCAGGCGGACCGGGCTTGTCCCGGAGACAATCCTGACGCCGGATCAGACGCCCATCGGTTTCACCGGCAAGCCGCGCTTCCGGCCGTTTCGGCTCGAAGAGGAGATTGAGAGGGCCATGCGGCTGGCCCGGTCGCTGGAAGCGGAATCCAGCACGGCCGCCGCTCGCCGCGAGTTCGTGCATGCTGCAGCGGCACACGGCCACGCGATGAACGGGAACGGAAACGGCAGCAGGAATGCTCTCGAAGCCGCCGCCGAAAGCAGCCGTCAAAACTGGCTGCGTGAGCGGCTTTCGCAGGAAGGTACCCAAAGAGCGCGGCAGTTCGGCTGGTTTGACGCATACACATTCACCAAGGCGATGGCGGAGCAGCTCCTCTGCAAACACCAAGGCGGCGTGCGTCTGGTGATCGTCAGGCCTTCGATCGTCGAAAGCAGCTTCGCAGAACCGGAACCGGGCTGGATTGAAGGCTTCCGCATGAGCACGCCGCTCGTGTTCGGGTTTGCACGGGGCGTGGTGCCGGATTTTCCGGGCAGACGCGACAGCATCATCGATTTTATTCCGCTGGATTTCGCCATCAGCTCGATTCTGGCAAGCGTGACCTGCGCCGCGAACGGGAATGGCCCCAGCAAGGTGTTCCATGTCGCGAGCAGTGCGGAAAACCCGCTCCGGCTGGGTGACCTGATGGAGTATTGTCTCGAGTATTTCCACCGGTCGCCCGCGAAGGTGCTCTCGGGCCGCCCGGTCGTGCCGCCGGCCTGGAAATGTCGGAGTCCGGCCGCATTCAACGTATGGCTGTTCTGGCAGCGGCAGGCGACACGCCTGGCGCTTACGTTTTGCTCCAACCTCGATTTCTGGCCAGGCGCGACGGGAACGCGGCGGAAGCTGACGTTCAAAGCGATGCGCCTCGAACAACTCGATTACTACAGCCGGCTCTACCGAGACTACGTCCGCATGTCCTGCCGCTTCGCGACCAACAATACACGGCAACTGTTCCATTCGCTCGATCGCGAAGAGCGGCAGCACTTCTTTTTCGATCCCACCGCGATCGACTGGCAGCACTACATTCAGGAGGTTCATCTTCCCGGGGTCAAACGAAACGTAATGAAGAAGAAGGATTCGTAAGGCTCATCCCGCACTGGACAATTCTCGACGTTGACAGGCAATGTTTGCTCGGACTACACTCGGTTCGCGTAGATTTACCAGAGAAGCATATAACCAGGTAGGATTATCGAGATGACGGGTACGCGAAGGCAGTTCCTGGGGGCAGGGCCGGCTTTGGCTGCCTGCCTCGCCGGCCGAGCCACTCCTGGCCTGGGCCAGGCGCAACGGGGTCAGCATCCCATTGCATCCGTCCTCGACTCGGAAATCAAGATCCCGAAGATTAGGTTTGGAAAGACCGAGATCAGCCGGCTGATCTTGGGGGTCAACCCATTTTACGGCTTTTCACATTACAACCACACTTTCAGTGTCGTGATGCGGGAGTGGTACACCCAGGCCAGGGTTTTGGAGGCGCTCCGGCGGTCCGAGGCTCTGGGCATCAACGCCTTCAACTACGTCCACACAGGCCGGGCGCAGGCGGATTGGGAGCGTTATCTGGCCGAGGGCGGCAAGATGCAATTGGTTGCCCAAGCGACCACGGCGGACCCGGCCGAAATGGTGACCGCGGTGAGGCCGATGGCTGCTTGGGTTCAAGGGGAGATCACCGACCGGGCGTATCGCAACGACAAGCTCGATACCGTGCGGGATTACGCGAAGAAGATGCGCGACCTGGGCGTGGCGATGGTAGGAATCGGCAGTCACATTCCCGAGGTCCTGATAAGGATCGAGGATCAGGGTTGGGATGTGGACTTCTATGCGGGATGTGTGTACAACATCCGCAGGACGCCCCAAGAGTGGCGCAAGCTGCTGGGGGGAGAAATCCCCGAGATGCAGAATGACATTTACCTGCAAGACGATCCTCCGCGCATGTACCGCTTCATGCGCCAGACCAGAAAGCCCTGTGTCGCCTTCAAGATCCTGGCCGCAGGCAGGGTTTCGAACCCGGAGCAGGCTTTCCGGCGTGCATTCGAGAGCATCAAGCCGTGGGATTTCGTGTGCGTCGGGGTATTCCCCCGAGTTAGGGACGAAGTCAAAGAAAACGCTTACTACACCAGCAAGTACGGCCTGACGGCCTCCTGAGGGAGCTGTGGCCGCCGTGTTTGGCAGGCGCAAAACCGGCCGGCTATGAGGCGGCTCGTTGGATCAATCCCAGGACCTCTCGCGCCGCTCCGCGTGCAAAAGCAGTGGGTACCGCACGTAGTCCCCGCAAAATCTCATCCCGGCGCTGCGACGGCACTAGCTTCCGGTGGCGGGGAAGATGGATGGATGGCGCAGCCGCCAGGCGCGGCAGATTCGGAATGCGGGTTTCGAGAATCAACACCGGATGCGCCACCAGCTTCCGGCCCCTGTGCCCGAATTCGGCATACGCGTGCACCGGATAGTGCGCGTTGTACGCCTCGGTCCAACGGTGACGGTGAATTCGAAGCGCGCCCTCCTTCGCGGCCCCAGTTGAAAGGGAACGGGCGCGGCCGGCTCCGCTTTCCAGCTATCGATGACCGCCAGACGCAGCGTGCCGGAAAGCGGCTCGTCGCCCGAGTTCTGGAGGCTTACCGGGATTTGAAACGGGACTCCGGGACGCGACAACTCGACGAAGCCGCCCGCTCCGTAGACGCCCCGGGCTAGCCGGTCGATCCGGACCGTGAGCGGCCCGCCGTATCCGTGGGGCGATTGTAGGCCAACAAAACCCCGGCATGCACGCCAGCAGCGCGCAGAAAGACGCACAGCGCATAACGGCAACCTCCATCGGTAACAGAAATGCCTGGACCGGCATCCATACCAGTGACCCGCCGCCGCCCCGCTCCCTTTGTAGAGGAGGCGCCCGTCCTTCGTCCCCGGCGTGAGCACAGCCTTGCCCACGAGCAGCGCCTTGGAGACGCGCTCCCCCATGGCGCTAGCGGTTTCCTCGACCTTCATCGTTCTCTTGCCACCGCTCATGCAGCCCAGGCGAAATCGGTGACCGTCGCTCCAGCCTCGTGCTACGCTCGTATGGCAACGGCATGGATAACCGAAGCGTCCGGCGGGTAGCAACCCGGTGCGGATTCGCCCATATACGCCGTACGGTTGAGGCATCCCTCGCGGAGCGCGGATGAGTAGTACGACCACGTTCCCCGTCCGCCGCGTTAACACCCTGCGCCGCGCCGCCGCCTGTGCCGCCCGCTTCCCCGACCAGAGCCCGGAGGGCTGGAGCAAGAGCCCGGTAGATCCAATGGACATGCTTGGCGTCTTTGACGCCTTGCGCCTGAAGCCAGGCTTCGTCCTGCGCGCCTACAGCTTCTTCGATGGCGGCAACGGCAACGCCGTCGTGTACGCGATGCCTGCGGATGCGCCGTTCCCAGCGCCGGAGGCGTGTCCGCGAAAAGCGAAGCAGTTTCTTGAGCCGCCCATCCCGCCCGGTGCCTTTCCGCAGGTGATGCGCTACATCGAGGGCGACGGCTCGCCGTGGTCGTACATGTCGGCGTCCGTTTTCGTGCGGGAGCTTGCCGAGTTCGGGGCGCGATGGCACGGCTGCGACTGGAGCACGCACACGATTCTCGGGGCCAACCCAGTGATGGAGACCACCGATGGGATTGAGATCAGCGATCCCGAAAGCTGGACCTGGCTGGCGCCTGCCCCGAAGGACTGGCGCCCGGGCGTGGCCGAGCGGGCCGGCCGGATTACCGTCGCCTTCTACACGTACGCGGCACTGGGCAACAGGCGCGTCATCCGGCATGCGGACAGATACAGGCGAGGGACGTACCGGTTCACACCGCACGAGGCGGTGATTGCGGAGGGTGGGCAGGGGTTCGTGTTCTGAGTTCGCCGATCGTCTCGACGGGACAGCCGTAGTCGGAGTACACATCGAGCACAACCGCGCGCCTCGGCGGCGGCGAGCAGCGGGTCCAAAAGGATTCCTGCCGCAGGGCGGCGCCGGCCGGTAGAATGGAAGCGCCTGTCCGACGCAGGCAAGGAGGACACGGAGATGCCGGGGATCTACAAGATGACCGAGGTGGTTGGGACCTCACCCACGAGCTTCGCCGAAGCTGTCAAGAACGCTGTGGCCGAAACCGCAAAAACCGTCCGGCACATGGACTGGTTCGAGGTAGTCCAGGAGCGCGGCCTCATTGTCGAAGGTGAGGTTCGGGAGTTCCAGGTGACGCTGAAGATCGGATTCAAGCTGGAACGATAGTTCGCCGGCCTGGCACAAGCCAGTCCAACGCGACTTGCAGCGTCGCTCGATCTCAGCACTTCCGTCTAATCGACGCGCAGATGGGCCACAGATTGGCCGGTCCGGCCTCCTCCGTCCCGGCTCGAAAGCATGGCGGCGACCGAGACGAGCGCCTGGTCGTCTCCCACGTTGCCGGGGAAGACAACGAAGGTGAGACCTGGAAAGCGGGTTTCTCCTCCGAGTTCCCAAACGGGCACGCCGGGAAGAATCTGGCCGCGCACCACGGCGCGTTTCATCCCGAGCGCGCGGGTGGCAAGGTCGCTGGCGGTAATGCCGCCCTTGGCGAGCAGGTAACGAGGCCGAAGCGGGACCTGCCGGACGATTTCGACCAGGCCTTCCGACACGCGGCTGGAAATGTTTACGCAATCCTCGACAGCCGAGCCGGTCACCAGTCCGCGGCTGGTGTAGATCACAACGTCGCGTCGGCCGGCCAACATACGTGCTGCGGCTTCGGCCACGCGCCTGATCTCGCCGTCCCTGCGCGCGTCCAGCAGGGCGGGGACTTCAACTTCGATGGCCGCCGCGTCGGTTTCCTCCAGCAGCCTGTGCATCTGCGCGCTGGTTCTGGGCACGAACGAGCCGGCTACCGTGAGCGCGCCGGCGCTGTCGTCGAGGTCGAAATCCGCCGCCGAAAGAAGAGGCCGGGAAGGCAGGCCGCAACGCACCGGGACGAAAGAGGCCGCA
>JAWLGN010000025.1:0-31476 GCA_041685075.1 Bryobacteraceae bacterium | reverse complement strand
GCCACGATGTACTCGGCCGACATCAAGAGTTCCTTGATGGTGGAACTCATGCCGCGCTTCAGCAGCACCGGCCTGCGGCAGGCTCCCAGCGATTTCAGCAGCGCGAAGTTCTGCATGTTGCGCGCGCCCACCTGGATGATATCGGCGTACTCGGCCACCAGCTCGACGTCGCGGTCGCTCATCACTTCGGTGACGATGTCCAGCCCGGTCCGCTCTTTGGCCTTGCGCAGCAGCCGCAGCCCCTCGCGCTCCAGCCCCTGGAAGTCGTAGGGCGAGGTGCGCGGCTTGAACGCCCCTCCGCGCAGCATCCTGCCCCCGTTGGCCGCCACCAGCTCGGCGGTTTCCATCACCTGCTGCTCGCTTTCCACCGAGCACGGGCCGGCCATGACGATGAACTCGTCTCCCCCTACCACCGTCCCGTTGATGCGTATGGCGCTGTGGTCTTTTTTGAACTCGCGGCTGACGAACTTGTACGGCGCTGAAATCCGCACCGCCCGCTCCACTGAAGGGATCGCCTCCAGCGATTCCAAACACGCCGTCACGTCGCCCAACCCCACCGCGCCGATTACCACGCGCTCCTCCCCTTCGATGGAATGAACCTTGTAGCCGAACTCGCGGATTCGATCGCAGACATATTCGATCTCCTCCCGGCTGGCATGGGGACGCATGGAAATGATCATCTTTATCCTCCGAGTCGCAAAAAAAAACCCACTCCTTTGGGAGTGGGTTGGCAATACCTACCGAAAACTATGTGCTTGTCGCTACGCCAACGCCACTCTACCGGCTCCGGTAAAACCAGAACCGGCCAGTAAACGAGCTGGCGTAAGCGTAACGCATCAATCTAGCAGTATAGGGCAGCAACCAGGCAAAATGCAAGGAAAAAATTTGCGGCCGCGCTTTCAGTGCCGGTCCATCATTTCCAGAAAGCCGTTTACGATGCCGGACTCCGCGCACCCGGGCTTCAGCCGCGATACCCAGATCTCGTAGCTCACCTGTTCGTAGGCGGCGTCGTCGGGGATATAGCCCACCGCGCCGTTCGAGTGCGATACCAGCAGCGTGCGGGCGTACGGCGACTCGGCCCGCAGGCGCAGCGCGATGTTGGTCAGCACCTCGCCCGCGACGCCGGCGAACGCCACCTTCCCCACCCGCAGCAGAGACAGCCGGATATCGACCGGCTCGGCGTCTTCGAAAGCGATCCGGTTCTGCCCGGTATTGGAATCGGCCGTCATGCGGCGCCCGGGGCAGGTGATGACGCGCTGGGAGGCCGCCACGCGGCCGTGCGGGGAGGTGCGCACGCTGCCGGCCACCCGCACCGCCTCCTCGCCCAGCAGCCGGCCCAGCGCCGCCACCCGGCTGAAGTCGTCGCCCGGTCCGTAGATGGGGTTCTGGTCGCCGGAGGCATCCGCCAGGAACGCGGCCACCACGCGTCCGCCGTAATGCTCCTCGACGAATCGCGCCGCCGCACCCGGCAGGTCGCCCGTTACCTGGTAGTTGCGCGGCCCCATCACCACGCCGTGTACGGGGTAGTGGATGAGGATGGCGAGCGGCTCTCCGGCGGCCGTGTCGAACCGCACCACCGTGACGGTCTTGTCGGAGACGCCCTCGGGGTTCACGCCCAGCCCCCAGCCGCCGTGGGCCAGCCGCGCCCTCCGGTTGGTGTTCACGTAAGCGCGTCCGGTGGCCGCGCCCATGCGCGCCGGCTGCATGGCGCCGGCAGCCTGCCGTACGGCCTGGGAGACGCCGTCGTGCCAGCGCGCCCGCCATGCCTTCCACGGCGCGGCGAACTCCGGCTTCACGTTCGACCGCGTGGTGGGGGCGCCGTGCGTGTGGGTGGCGGCCAGCAGGATGTACTCGCGCGGTATCCCGTGCTCCCGCGCCAGCCGCTCGCTCAACTCGCTCCAGGAGTCTTCGGGAATCCCGATCGCCTCGGTCGATACGATAGCCGCGCGCCGCTCGCCGTCGGAGATCACCACCGCGCGCACGTAGATGGGATCGTGCACGCCCTGGTGTCCCCCGGTTCGCCCGCCGTAACCGGCCATCGGCAATCCCGGCTCCACCGGGGTAATGTCCACCCTGGCGGCGCCCGCCCGCAGGTTGCCCTCCTGCGCCCACGCCGCGCCCGCCGCCAGCGCCGCGCATGCCAGCATCATTCGTAGTGTCCGCATAAGTCCGGGACCTCGTCCGGTCCCCTGGTTATCGCACCGGTGCGTGGAAGTCAAGCGCGGCGGAGGGGGGCGGCTTCTGTTCGAAACCGCACACGCCCGCCGCCCGGCGCGCAAAGAGCCGTAATTTGTACGCCCCCTCTGCATCTGCTATAGTTAACTCGATTTATTCTCACGCGAGTAACCCGGGGGGCGCTTGGGCGCGCCGTCAAGAGCCCGGGTTGCCGGAGGCGGGCACGAGGGGCAGCCCTGCTGCCCGCTTCGAGCGCGATCTTTCGAGGGCACTGAAAGGAAATGTTCCGATGACTCACGACAATGACGCCGGCAAGACCAAGAAACCCGCCGGCAGGGTGTCGCGGCGCGGTTTTATCCGCGGTGCGGGCATCGGCGGCGGCGTACTGGGCAGCGGCATTCTGGAGACTCCCGCGCAGGCGCAGGCGCCTGCCGGCGCCACTCCCGTCGGTCCCGGTCCCGTTCCCGTCACCCTGACCGTCAACGGCAAACCGCACAACCTGAAACTCGAACCGCGCGTCACGCTGCTCGACGCTTTGCGCCACTACCTCAACTACACCGGCGCCAAGCGCGTCTGCGACCGCGGCAACTGCGGCGCCTGCACCGTCATCCTCGACGGCAAAGCGGTCTACGCCTGCAACGTGCTGGCCATCGAAGCCCAGGGACGTAATATCGAAACCGTCGAAGGGCTGGCCTCCGGGGACGGCCTGCACCCCATCTCCGCCGCCTTCGTGAACCAGGATGCCTCGCAGTGCGGCTACTGTACCCCCGGCTTCGTGATGGCCACCAAGGCCTTCCTGGCGAAGCATCCCAACCCCACGGTGGAAGAGATCAACCGCGGGCTGGGCGGCAACCTCTGCCGCTGCGGCACCTACATGGGGATCCGCCAGGCCGTATTGGAAGCCGCCCGAACCACCAAGGGAGGACGCAATGTCTGAAGCCCCCAACTACGCCTGGCCCGCGCCGGACCAGCGGCGCCAGATCGGCCAATCGCCCAGCCGCGTGGACGGCCCCGCGAAGACCAGCGGCCGCGCCAAGTATGCCTCCGACGTGAAGCTTCCCGGCATGCTCTACGGCGTCCTGCTCACCTCGCCGCACGCCCACGCCCGCATCAAGGCCATCGATACCGGCGCAGCCGAAAAAAGTCCCGGGGTGCGGGGCGTGCACGTCATCTCCGGCGCCGGCACGGAAATCCAGTGGGCCGGCACCGAAATCGCCATGGTGGCGGCCGATACCGAGGAGCAGGCGCGCGACGCCGTCCGCAAGATCAAGGTCGATTACGAGGTGCTCCCCCACGTCGTTCGGGAAGAGGACCTCTCCCGCGCCGCGGGCCGCGCCAAGCCCGCCGGCGAGCGCCTGGTCGGCGATCCCGACAAGGCCTTCCAGGAAGCCGACGTGGTCTCCGAAGGCCAGTACGGCATCCCCGTGGTGGCTCACTGCTGCCTGGAACCGCACGGCGGCGTGCTCCAGTGGCAGGGCGAGCAGGTCACCTTCCACGCCAGCACCCAGGCGGTTTCGCAGACCGGCTCCGGGCTGGCCCAGAACCTGAAGGTGCCGGCCGCCAACATCCGGGTCCTCCAGGATCACGTGGGCGGCGGCTTCGGCAGCAAGTTCTCCTCCGAGCGGTGGGACGCCGTGGCCGCCATGCTCTCCCAAAAGGCCGGCGGCCGCCCGGTGAAATCCTTCATCGACCGCGCCACCGACCTCACCATCGCCGGCGTGCGGCCCTCCGCTTTCGCCCGCATCAAGCTGGGAGCGAAGAAGGACGGCACCATCATCGCCTGGCAATCGGAGTCCTGGGCCACCGGCGGTTTCACCGGCGGCGGCATGCCGCCCATCCCCTACGTCTATACCAACATCCCCAATCGCCGCCAGAACCACACCGCGGTTTCGGTCAACGCGGGCGGGCAGCGCGCCTGGCGGGCTCCTAACAACCAGCAGGCTTCCTATCTCACCTGCAGCGCTATCGAGGACCTCGCCGCGGCGCTCAAGATGGACCCCATGGAGGTGTTCGCCAAGAACGCCGACTACACGCCCCGGCCCGAGGTCTACCGCGCGCAACTGGCCAAGGCGGCCGAGTTGAGCGAGTGGAAGAAGCTGTGGCACCCGCGCGGCGACTCCGGTTCCGGCCCCGTCAAACGCGGCCTGGGCATCGGTATCAACACCTGGGGCGGCGGCGGCCACGCCAGCCAGTGCCGTACAACCATCAACCCGGACGGCTCCGTGGTGATCGAAATCGGCAGCCAGGACCTCGGCACAGGCACCCGCACCATCATCCTCCAGGTGGCCGCCGAAACCCTGGGCCTGCCCATGAACGCCATCACCCTGCGGATCGGCGACAGCACCTATCCACCCTCCGGCGCGTCGGGCGGTTCCACCACCGTGGGCGGCGTATCGTCTTCCACGCGCAAGTCCACCATGAACGCGCTCACCAAGCTCTACGACATTGCGGCGCCCGCGCTCAACGCCGAACCGGGCCAGCTCGAAGCCGTGGACGGCCGCATCCGGGTGAAGGGCAACCCCTCCCGCAGCATCGCCTGGCAGGCCGCCTGCCGCAAGCTCGGAACCGGCAAAATCTCCGAAATGGGCGAGAACAACCCCCGCAGCCCCGGAGGCCTCAACTCCAGCGGGGTGGGCGGCGTCGAGGTGGCCGACGTTTCCGTCGATACCGAAACCGGCGTCGTCAAGGTGAACCGCTTCGTCGCGGTGCAGGACTGCGGCATGATCATCAACCCCAAGCTGGCCCGAAGCCAGTGCTACGGCGGCATCATCATGGGGATCTCCACGGCGTTGTGCGAGGAGCGCATCATGGACCGCGTCACCGGCCGCGTGATCAACAACAGTTTCGATGCCTACAAGCTGGCCGGCATCGGAGACATCGGTGAAATTGTGGTGCACCTGGATATCGCCCCCGCGCACGACAAGCGCGGGGTGATCGGGCTGGGCGAGCCGCCCGCCGTGGGCATCCAGGCGGCGATCGGAAACGCCGTGGCCAACGCCCTGGGGGTGCGGGTGGGCGATATGCCTATGACCCCGGACCGCGTGCTGGCCGCGCTCGAAAGGAGGAATGCGTAGATGCAAGCCTTCGAATATGCCAACCCAGCCACCCTGCAGGACGCCGTGGCGCTGCTCGGTGCGCGCTGGGGCGAGACCGCCGTGCTGGCCGGCGGCACCGACCTCATCGGTCTCATGAAGGACTACGTGGAGACCCCTACCCGCGTGGTCAATATCAAGAGCATCAAGGAACTGGGCGGCATGGGCAAGGCCGCCGGCGGCTTCCGCATCGGCGCCACCGTCACGCTCGAAGAACTGGTGGACAGCGCCGAAATCCGCCGGCAGTTCCCTTCGCTCCACACCGCCGCGGCCAACGTCACCAGCCAGCAGATCCGCTCCGCCGGCACCGTGGGCGGCGACCTCTGCCAGCGCCCGCGCTGCTGGTACTTCCGCCAGGGGCTGGGTTTGCTGGCCACGGGCCCGGGCGGCCAGTCGCTTCCCGCCGAGGGCGAGAACCGCTATCACGCCATCCTGGGCAACTCCGGGCCGGCGAAGTTCGTCAGCGCATCGAGTTTGGGGCCGGCGCTGGTGGCGCTGGGCGCCAGGGTGAAGCTGGCCTCGCCCAAGGGCTCGCGCGAGCTTCCCGTCGAGCAGTTCTTCGTCACCCCCTCGGCCGAAGACGCGCGCGAAACCGCCCTCCAGCCCAACGAGATTCTGACCGAGGTGGTGATTCCCGCCGCCGCGGTCCGCAACGCCACCTATGAGGTGCGCCAAAAGGAGTCGCTGGACTGGCCGCTGGCCACCGCTTCGGTGGCGCTGCGGATGAACGGTTCGTCGGTGGCCTCGGCGCGCATCGTGCTGGGGCACGTCGCCCCGGTGCCCTGGCTGGCCGCCGATGCCGGCAAGGCGCTGGCGGGCAAGTCCATTACCGAGGAGACGGCCGCCGCGGCTGCAACCGCCGCGCTGGCCGGAGCCACGCCGCTCAGCCAGAACGCCTACAAGGTGCAACTGGCCCGCGTGGCCGTAAAGCGGGCGCTGCTCGAAGCCGCCCGGGGGAGGGCCTGACCATGGAACAACCCGGACTGACCCACATCACCCAGGACCGCTGCCAGAACCTGCGCTGGAAGGGCATGTTCATCGACGCCCTCTGGGACCCCACCATCCAGCACAGCAACGACGGCGCCCTGTGGTGCCAGCACACCTGCAACTGCCTCGGACCCGACGGCCAGGCCGTCGGCGAATACGAGTGCAACCCCGCCCGCGGCTGCTACAGCGCGCTCTGATCTCGCTACCGAGGGGGGCGGCAGATAGCTCCGCCCCCCCGCTACGCCGCTCCCCGGTCCAAGCCTCAACCTTCCTGGGCGAAGCCGTGTCTATGCAGCGGGTGTAATCTCAATTTCCTTGGCGAGGCTGGTCGGTCCAGGAACCGTTTCGCCGAACTCCCTTAGTGTTCGGATGTGTCCCTCGATCGCCTCCCGGATATTTCGCTCGGTCTCCTCCAGGGTGGCGCCTGTCGTAATGCAGCCAGGCAGGTCCGGAACGTAGGCTGCCCAGTTTCCTTCGCCCTGCTCGAAAATAACTGCGTACTTCTGTTTCATTTCTTGGCCTCCAGCCCGGCGGCTTTCAGGATCGACTTCAGCGTTCCCGCAGGCACGTCATCAGCGGGATGTCCCGGAATTGTTACCACATTCGGCTTGGACACGTGCTTGTAATGCCGGTGACTTCCCGTGGTGCGTACGTGCCGCCAGCCGTCGTGCTCAATCAGCCGTATCAGATCCCGAACCTTCACTCGCCTACATTGTATGGTGTCCGCATGCGCTCCGCCAAAACCCATAGTTGACGGCCCTGCCAGGGTGTTGGGCGGCGTTTGCTGAACGCTGAGCGCTGATCGATGTCAGCTCACTTTGCTATACTTTCCCACAGGAGGGATCTGGGATGCTGAAAATGCTCGCGCCTGCGGTAGCTCTGTGCGCCGCGGCTAATCTCGCGTTCGCCTCTGCAATTCCGCAGAAAATTCAGGGCTATTACGTCGAAGCGCGTACCGCCGACGTCTATACCGGCGCCTGCTTCGCCAACGCAGAAGTCGGGCTGGTCGGCAAACACGCCGTCTTCGGCTGGAACATCGCCTCCGGCTCGTGGCAGGGCGTGGACCTCGCGGGCCTCTCGGTGGTAGGGGTCCTTCAGGCCCGCCACACCCTGGGCGATGTGTATCACTCGGTCTACCCCGTAAAATCCGTCCTCATCGTGGATAGCCGCGCCGGCGCGCTCCAGCGCCTGGCGCTGCAGGACTTCGCCAAGACCATGGCCGGCGACCTGTTGCAGGAGGTCGTGCGCGTCGACTACCAGCCCATCGATTTTCAGTTGAAGGGCCACGGCATTCACGGCGCGGCCGTTCGGCTCTCCGCCGGCGACGAGGCCGCCATCGAAACCCGGGCGCTCGGCGACCAGGATAAGATCTGCCAGCACGAGGAGATCTTCTATCCGCCGCTGGTTAAAGTAAGCCACGCCATGCCGGCCTACACCCTGGTGCACGATTTTCAGGGCAGCGGTCTCGGCGCCACCTGGAAGAGCCCCTATAAGCGCAGCGCTTTCGTGGGAACGTTCGAAGCGCCATCGCGCTAGCGGGCTCGCGCATCTAATCGATTGGGAGTGCTTGTGACGAGATCGGCGCCGGTGCTAGCCGGCTCAACGGTGGTGGCCTGCGTTCTGGCGCTGGCGGGCTGCCAGGCTTCGGGGCAGAGAACCGGCCCGGCCGAACAGGCGCCTGTGCCCGTGATGGTCATGGAGGTGCAGCCCCGCAGGGTGCCCATCTTTGCCGAGTTCGCCGCCCAGACCTACGCGCGCAACATGGTGGAGGTACGCAGCCGGGTGGAGGGCCACATCGAGCAGTGGCTCTTCCGGCCGGGCGCGGACGTACAGGCCGGCCAGGTGCTCTACGTCCTCGACCTGCGCCCCTTCCACGCCGCCGTCGAGCAGGCCCGCGGCAACCTCCGGCAGGCGGAGGCCGATCTCGAATTCGCCCGCCGCCAGGTTTCGCTCCGGCAGGCCGAGGCCAACCTCGCCTCCGCCCAGGCCAACCTGTTGCGCGCGCGCCAGGATTATGACCGCCTCCGCCCGCTGGTGGAGGCCGACGCCGCCTCCAAGCAGGATCTGGATGCCGCCATCGCCGCCTTCCATGCCGGCGAGGCCAACGTCCGGGCGCTCGAGGCCAACGTCGACCAGACCCGCCTCTCCACCAGTACCCAGATCGAGGCCATGCAGGGCAAGGTCGAGGCCCTCAAGGGCGCGCTCCGCACCGCCGAGCTGAACCTCGAGTACGCCACCATCCACGCGCCCGTCTCCGGCCGCATCGGCGATACCCTCATCCCGGTCGGCGGCCTGGTGAGCCCCAACTCACCTCAGCCCCTCAGCGTCATCGTTCCGCTGGACCCCATCTGGGTGCGCTTCAAGGTTACCGAAAGCGAATACCTCGGCTGGGCGCGGCAGGGCCAGGCGGTTCCCGGCCACGGCTTCCCCGTCGCCCTCGTGCTGGCCGACAAAACCGAATTTCTCCACCGCGGGCGCATCGAAAACGCCCTCAACCAGGTGGATCCCAAGACCGGAACCCTCGAGCTGCAGGCGCGTTTCCCCAACCCGGAGCGCACCGTGCTCCCGGGGCAGTTCGGCCGCGTGCGCGTGCGCATCGACGAACGTCCCAGCGCCATCCTGGTGCCGCAGAAGGCCGTCCAGCAGTTGCAGAGCATGAGCACCGTCTACGTGGTGGGGGCGGACAACACCGTCGCCATGCGGCCCATCACCACGGGCAGCCGCGTGGGCGACTCCTGGATCGTCGAAGAAGGCCTCCAGCCGGGCGAGCGCGTCATCGTCGAGGGGCTTCTCAAGGTCCGGCCCGGCGCGCGCGTCCAGCCGCAGCCCTATCGTCCCGAAAACGCGGAGGCCGAATCCCGCTAAATGGCGCGCTTCTTCATCGATCACCCGGTCTTCGCCATGGTGATCGCCATCGTGACCGTGATTTTGGGCGCGGTGGCCATCCCCACGCTCCCGGTAGCGAGCTATCCTGAAGTGGTTCCCCCGGTGGTGCAGATCACCACCAGCTACCTGGGCGGCAACGCGGAGGATATCGAAAAAACCGTCGCTCAGCCCATCGAAGAGCAGCTCGTCAGCCTGGACGGCATGCTCTACTTCCTCTCCTCCAGCGGCAACGACGGCTCGCTGAACATCCAGGTCACTTTCCGCCTGGGCACCAATCCCGATATCGCCACCGTCCAGACGCAGAACCGGGTCAATGTCGCGCTGCCGCGCCTGCCGCCGGAGGTGCAACGCCAGGGCGTGGTGGTCCGGAAGGTCTCCACCGCTTTCCTCACCAGCATCAGCCTGGTTTCGCCCGACAGCCGCTACGACCCGGTTTTTCTCACCAACTACGCCCAGATCAACCTGCTCAACCAGGTGGCCAGCATCGAGGGCGTGGGCGAGGCGCGCCTCGGCGCCGCCCATACCTACGCCATGCGCGTGTGGGTCAACCCGGACCGCATGGCCGAGCTCGGCATTACCGCCAGCGACGTCGCCGCGGCTATCCAGGCGCAGAACCGCCAGAACCCCGCCGGCTCCATCGGGCAGCCGCCGGCGCCCTCCGGCACCGATTTTCAGTACTCCGTCTCCGCCCCCGGGCGCCTCGTCCATCCCGCCGAGTTCCAGGAGATCATCCTGCGCGCGGGCCCCGATACCGGACTGCTGCGCCTGGGCGACATCGGCAGCGCCCAGCTCGGCCCCCTCACCTACGGCGGCTTCAACCGCGTGGACGGCGCGCCTTCCGGCAACCTCATCGTTTTCCTCGCGCCCGGCGCCAACGCCGTGGCCACCGCCGACCGCGTGCGCCGCTTCATGGACGAGGCCAAGCGCAGCTTCCCCGAGGGGATGGACTACATCATCCCCTACGACTCCACGGTCTTCGTGCGGGCTTCCATCCAGGAGGTCATGAAGACCCTGTTCGAAGCTACCGCCCTGGTCATCTTCGTGGTCTTCATCTTTCTCCAGAACTGGCGCGCCACCCTTATCCCCCTGCTCACCGTGCCGGTATCCATCGTCGGCGCCTTCGCACTGTTTCCGCTGCTGGGCTTCTCTATCAACATGACCAGCATGTTCGGGCTGGTGCTGGCCATAGGAATCGTGGTGGACGACGCCATCGTGGTGGTGGAGGCCGTGCAGCGCCACCTGGATGAAGGCAAGTCGCCGCGCGAGGCCACCATCGAAGCCATGCGGGAGGTCTCCGCGCCGGTGATCGCGATCGCCTGCATTCTGGCGGCGGTCTTCATCCCGGTCTCCTTCATGGGCGGCATCACCGGCCAGATCTACAAGCAGTTCGCCCTCACCATCGCGGTTTCGGTGCTGATTTCGGCCTTCAACGCGCTCTCCCTCAGCCCCGCTCTGAGCGCCCTCCTGCTGCGGCCCAAGATGCGCACCACAGGCTGGCTGGCGCGCTTCTTCGGCGGATTCGACCGCGCCTTCGAAGCCGCGCGCGCCCGCTATCTCACCGGGGTCGGCCTGCTCATCCGCAAGTCCGGCTTCGCCCTGGTGGGGCTGCTGTGCTTCTGGCTGGCCAGCGGCACCCTGTTCACGAACCTGCCCCGCGGCTTCCTCCCGGACGAGGACCAGGGCACCGTATTCGTCTCGGTGCGGCTGCCGGACGCCGCCTCGGTCGAGCGAACGGACGCGGCCACTCGCAAGGTGGAGAGCATCGTTACACAGACGCCGGGCGTGGCCGGCACCTTCACGCTCGGCGGCATCGATTTCGCCACCCGCACCAACGGCTCCAACGTCGCCACCGTCATTGCGCGCCTCAAGCCCTGGGAGCAGCGCACCGCCCCGGAGGAGCAACTGGAGGCCGTGCTGGCCAACCTGCGCTCCGGTTTCTCCGGCGTGCCGGAGGCCATGGTCTACCCCTTCGGACTGCCGCCCATCCTGGGGTTGGGCACCGGCGGCGGCTTTCAGTTCATGCTGGAGGACCGCACCGGCGGCAGCATCGAAAACCTGACCCAGACTGCCTCCCTGCTGGTGGACGCGGCCGGCAGCCGCCCGGAACTCGGCAACCTGTTGAACACCTTCCGCCCCAACGTGCCCGCCTACAAGGTGAACGTGGATCTCGACAAGGTCCAGACCCTGGGCGTGCCCGTCGGCGATACCTACAGCACCCTGCAGACTTTCCTGGGCGGCCTCTACGTGAACGACTTCAACGCTTTCGGCCGCACCTGGCAGGTGCTGGTGCAGGCCGAGCCGGAGTTCCGCGGAACACCGCGCGATATCAACCGCTTCTACGTGCGCAACAGGGCGGGCGAGATGGTTCCGGTCGGTACCCTGGCCACGGTCGAACCCACCGCCGGTCCCGACGTCATCTATCGCTACAACCGCTACCGCGCCGTGCAGTTGCTGGGCGGGCCCGCGCCCGGCTACAGCAGCGGCCAGGCCATCAGCGCGATGGAGGAGCTGGCCGCTTCGACGCTGCCCGCCGGCTACGGCTACGAGTGGACCGGCACGGCCTACCAGCAGAAAGAGTCCGAGGGCCACGAAGGCGTCATCTTCGGCTTCGCCGCCGTGCTGGTCTTCCTGTGCCTTGCCGCGCTCTATGAGAGCTGGTCCATTCCCTTCGCCGTGCTGCTGGCCCTGCCGCTGGGCCTGTTCGGCGCGCTGGCGGCCATCTGGCTGCGCTCCTATCCCTACGACGTCTACACGCAGATCGGCATCGTGACCTTGATCGGGCTGACCGCCAAAAACGCCATCCTGATCGTGGAGTTCGCCCGCATGCGCCACGAGGCGGGGGCCTCCATCCGGGAGGCCGCGATGGAAGCCGCGCGCCTGCGGCTGCGGCCGATTCTGATGACCTCCTTCGCCTTCATCCTGGGGGTGATGCCGTTGCTGGTGGCGCGGGGCGCCGGCGCCGCCTCCCGCCGCTCGCTCGGCACCGCCGTCTTCGGCGGTATGAACGCCGCCACCCTGCTGGTGATCTTCATTGTCCCGGTGCTGTTCGTGGTGATCCAGCGGGTGGTGGACCGCCGCCGGCGCGAATCGGTAGCGCAACAGGCCTCACCGGAGCCGGCGTCATGAGATTGCGCGCCGCGCTGCTGATGCCGCTCTTGTTCGCCGGCTGCGCTGTGGGGCCGAACTACAAGCGCCCGGAGGTGCCGCTGCCGGAGGCCTATCACGGCCCCGCCGCCCCCGCTTCCGCCGCGCCCCTGGCGGACAAGAAGCTGGCGGAGTTGCTCGACGATGACATCCTCGGCGAGCTGCTCGAAGAGGCCATCCGGAACAACTTCGACCTGGCGCTGGCGGCCGAGCGCGTGGAACAGGCGCGCGCCTTGTTCCGCATCACCGCCGCTGAGCAGTACCCCAACATCAATGCGCAGGGGCAGTTCAGCGCCAACCGGCCCTCGCGCGTGGGGTCCAACCCGCTGGCGCCCTCCGGTTCCATGGACACCAGCTATACGCAGGCCGGCGGCCTGCTCTCCTGGGAGCTGGACCTGTGGGGGCGCGTGCGGCGCCTCCGCGAATCGGCCCGCGCGGAGTTTCTGGCCACCGAGGAGGCCCGCCGCGGCGTCGAGGTTTCGCTCATCGCCGACGTGGCATCGGCCTACTTCACCCTGCGCGCCGCGGACCTGGAACTGGAAATCGCCCGCCGCACCCGCGAAGTGGCCGAGCGCAACCTGAACCTCATCCGGCTGCGGCATCAGCACGGCGCGGCTACCGGTCTGGACGTGCGCCAGGCCGAGCAGTTCCTCTACACCGCTGCGGCGCAGATATCGAGCGCCGAGCGCAGCATCGGGCTGGCGGAAAACGCGCTCAGCCTGCTTCTCGGCCGCGCTCCCGGCGCCGTCGCGCGCGGCAAAGCGGTGGACGATTTCGGCCTGCCGCCTGAGATTCCGCCCGGCCTGCCTGCTTCGCTGATCGAGAACCGTCCCGATATCCGCCAGGCCGAGCAGGCGCTCATCGCGGCCAACGCCCGCATCGGCGTCGCCCGCGCCTACTACTTCCCGCAGATCTCTCTCACCGGCTTCGTGCAGGGCCAGAGCCGCGCGCTTTCGGAGCTGTTCACCGGCCCGGCGCGCTACTGGAACCTGACGCCCGCCGCGCTGTTGCCCATCTTCAACGCCGGGGCCGTGCGCACCGCCGTGCGGCTGTCGGAAGCGCAGCAGCGCGAGATGCTGATCCAGTACCGGAAGACCATCCATACCGCGCTGCGCGAAGTCTCCGACGCCCTGGTGCGCTACACCCAGACCCGCGAGCAGCGCCGCCAGCAGGACCTCCTGGTGAGCGCCCTGGCACAAACCGAGCGTCTCGCCACCCTGCGCTACGAAGGCGGCCTGGACAGCTACCTGCAAGTGCTCGACGCTTCGCGCAACCTCTTCCAGGGCCGTCTCACCCTGGCCCAGCTCCGCCTCCAGGAACTGCTCTCCTTCGTCCAGGTGTACAGGGCCCTGGGCGGGGGCTGGCGGTAGGTCCGTTGTGGGTTCACCGCCGGCGCAGAAGATTTTTCCCTGTGAACTCAGCCGCTTACGGCCCCTAGCCGGCGGCGCCGGTCCGCCTGGGGTTTACCCTCAATAGGAGAATCGCATGGGGGAAACCAAACCGACTTCCGAACGTCTGCGCGCGCTGGCGCCGGATATCTGGCAGCTCGTGAGGCCGCGCCGGGCCATGCTGGCGGTGGGACTGGTCCTGATCGCCATCAGCCGCGCCAGCGGTCTTGTGCTGCCCGCCTCCACCCGCTACCTGGTGGACGACATCATCGTCAATCGCCAGAGCTGGCTGCTCGAACCGCTGGTGGCGGTGGTGGCCGCCGCTACCGCCGTCCAGGGGATCACTTCGTTCGCGCTCACCCGGCTGCTTTCGAAAGAGGCCCAGCGCCTCATCGCCGAACTGCGCCGCAAGGTGCAGGCGCACGTCAGCCGGCTGCCCGTGGCCTACTACGATACGAACAAGACCGGCACCCTGGTCTCCCGCATCATGAGCGACGTCGAGGGCATCCGCAACCTCCTCGGCACGGGGCTGGTGGAGTTCGCCGGCGGCATTCTTACCTCCGTGATCGCGCTGGTGGTGCTGCTGCGCATCAGTTGGCCCATGACCCTGATGGCCGCCGCGGTCATCGCCGCCTTCGCCTTCGGGCTGCGCCGCGCCTTCGCCGCCATCCGCCCGATTTTCAAGGAGCGCAGCCGCATCAACGCCGAAGTCACCGGCCGGCTCACCGAATCGCTGGGCGGTGTGCGGGTGGTGAAGGCCTACCGCGCCGAGGCCGCCGAACAGGCGGTCTTCGCCGCCGGCGTGCGTCGCCTGCTCGATAACATCCTCCACACCCTGAACGCCATCTCCGCGATGAACCTCATCGCCACCGTGCTGATGGGGGTGGTGGGGGCGCTGGTGATGTACGTGGGGGCGCGCCTGATCTTCGCCGGCTCCCTGACCCTCGGCGGCTTCGTCACCTTCACGGTCTTCCTGGGTTTCCTGGTGGCGCCGGTGTTCAACATCGTGGGGATCGGCACCCAGCTTTCCGAAGCGCTGGCGGGGCTGGAGCGCACCCGCGAAGTGCTCCGCGAGCGCCCCGAGGACGACGACCCGCGCCGCACCGTGGAGCTGCCGGAGGTCCGCGGCCACGTGGTCTTCGAGGACGTCGCCTTCGCCTACCAGCCGGGCGCGCCCGTGCTCAACGGCATCGGCTTCGAAGCGGAGCCCGGCACCGTCACCGCGCTGGTGGGTTCTTCGGGCGCGGGCAAGTCCACCATCGTGGGGCTCATCGCCGGATTCTACAGTCCCACCAGCGGCAGGGTCCGGATCGACGGCACCGACCTCGCCACCGTGCGGCTCTCCAGCTACCGCCTGCACCTGGGCGCGGTGCTCCAGGAGAGCTTCCTGTTCGACGGCACCATCCGGCAGAACGTGGCCTTCTCCCGCCCGGATGCCGGCGAAGAAGAGATCCTGCGCGCCTGCCGCATCGCCCGCGTGGACGAGTTCGCCGAAAAGCTCGCCGAAGGCTACGACACGCTGGTGGGGGAGCGCGGGGTGAAGCTCTCGGGCGGCCAGCGCCAGCGCGTCTCCATCGCCCGCGCCATCCTGGCCGATCCGCGCATCCTGATTCTGGACGAAGCCACCTCGAGCCTGGATTCCGAGTCGGAAGCCATGATTCAGGAGGGCCTGGCGTGGCTGATGCGGGGCCGCACCACCTTCGTCATCGCCCACAGGCTTTCCACCATCCGGCGCGCCTCCCAGATTCTGGTGATCGAAGGCGGCCGCATCGTGGAGCGCGGCACCCACGAATCGCTGCTGGACGAGCGGGGCCGGTATCACGAACTTTACACCCGCCAGTACGGCGCCAACCTCTTCCTGGCGCCGGGCGATGTGCGGGAAGAAGGTGGCGAGGGCGGCGTTGGGCCATCTGTTGAGCCACGCCGCCCGCGCCCCGTTCCGGGCCTACCGGAAGCCCTGCAGCCGGAGCGGCTGCTCTAGCCGGAAGGACAGCACGGATTCGGCCGGCACCTGCACCCGCTGCCCCTTGGTGAGCACCTGGACCGCCGCGCCTGCCCCGGCGCCGGTCACAGCACCGATGGCGGCGCCGGTTCCACCGCCGGCGATGGCTCCCACCAGCGTGCCCAGCGCCGCGCCGCCGCCCACCATGCGAGCCGTGCGGCCGGTTGCGCCCAGCCCCCGCTGCTGGGTTTCAAAGGTCTCGGCGGCCACCGGATAGGAAGTCCCGCGGATGGTGATGGATTGCAGCCCCAGTGTGACCTGGTCGCTGGTGACCGCACCGCCCTCACTCACGTTCATCACTACAAGCTGCGCCGGCGAGCCCGCCTCTGCGAGGGTCGAGCCGTCCGACGACAGAATCGGCTGCGTCAACTGCGCGTTGTAGGTGCGTCCCACCGATGCCGTATCGGCATCGACGTTTTCGTTCACCCGGACCTCTATAGTGGATCCGGCCGGGATCAACCCCGGATCCGCGGTGCTGGTATACACCGGTCCGGTTCGCGAAGCCGTTCCGACACCCCGGCTCGAACATCCGGCCAGCACCAGCGCCGCCGCCAGTACGATTGCATACTGCCTCATGAAAAAGGTACCTCCGCCATGAGACAGGCAAGCCGGCTGCCGGGGTCAGGGTACGGGTGCGTACCTTCGTGCGGTGGGATACAGCGGCCGGCGGTTACTTGCCCGCGCCGTGCGCGCCGCTTTCCAAAAACGCGCGCAGCCGGTGGCTGCGGCTCGGGTGGCGCAGCTTGCGCAGCGCCTTGGCTTCGATCTGCCGGATGCGCTCGCGCGTGACGGCGAAGTTCTGCCCCACCTCTTCCAGCGTGTGCTCGCTGCCGTCCTCCAGCCCGAAGCGCATCTTGATGATCTTCTCCTCGCGCGGCGTGAGGGTCTTGAGCACCTGCGCGGTTTGCTCCCGCAGGTTGAGGTTGATCACCGCTTCCGACGGCGAAACGCCCCTTTGGTCCACGATGAAGTCGCCCAGGTGCGATTCCTCTTCCTCGCCGATGGGGGTTTCCAGCGAAATCGGTTCCTGCGCTACACGCAGCACCTTCCGGACTTTTGAGACCGGCAGCCCCAGCCGCTTGGCCAGCTCCTCGTTGGTCGGCTCGCGTCCCAGTTCCTGGACCATCTGCCGCGAGGTGCGGATCAACTTGTTGATGGTCTCGATCATGTGCACCGGGATCCGGATGGTGCGCGCCTGGTCGGCGATGGCCCGGGTGATGGCCTGCCGCACCCACCAGGTGGCGTAGGTGGAAAACTTGTAGCCGCGGCGGTACTCGAACTTGTCCACCGCTTTCATGAGCCCGATGTTGCCTTCCTGGATCAGGTCCAGGAATTGCAGCCCGCGGTTGGTATAACGCTTGGCGATGGAAACCACCAGCCGCAGGTTGGCCTCGATGAGTTCGCGCTTGGCGGCTTCGGACTCCTGGTGCGCCCGGGTGATCACCTGCACGGTGCGGCGCAGCTCCGTGGCCGGGGAGCCGAACTCTTCTTCGAGCTGCTGCAACTGCTGGGTGAGGGAGCGCTGCTGCCGGCGCAGGTCCTTCATGTCGTCCGGCGGAGGCCAGGCTTCCATGGCGCGCTGCACGCGGGCGATTTCGCGCTCCACCGGCTTGAGCCGCTCCACCCCGTCCACCAGCGCCTGGATGAACTGGCACACCACGTGGTTCTGCGGGTGCAGCGTGCGCACCAGCCGCGAAATTCGCACCGCCGTGCGCCGCAACTCCCAGAGCAGACTGCGGTATTGCTTGGGCTTGCCGGTGCGCGGCACCGCCGGCAGCCGCTGGCGGCAGGCCTGCACCCGGCGGTAGAGCCGCCCGATTTCGCCGGTGATGCGCAGGAACTCCTCGCGGCTCTCTTCGGCGGCTTCCTCCGGGGCCGCGGCATCGGCGAGAGCCACCACGTCGCGAACCATGAGGTTGCCGCAGCGCATCTCCTCGGCCATCGCCAGCAACTCCCGCACTACCAGGGGAGAGCGCGAAAGGGCCTTCAGTACCGCGTTCTGGCCGCGCTCGATGCGCCGCGCGATCTCGATCTCGCCCTCGCGGGTGAGCAACGGCACCGTGCCCATCTCCCGCAGGTACATGCGCACGGGATCGTTGACGCGCTCGCCCAGTCCCGGCGGCAGCTCCAGGTCGAGCAGCTCTTCTTCGTCGAGCTTCTTTTCGAAGTCCTTGGGTTCTTCGAGGATCTCGATGCCGGCGGTATCCAGGTTCGCCAGCACGTCTTCGAGATCCCCCCCATTCAGGCCGCCGGGCAGCAGATCGCTGACTTCGTCGTAAAGGACGTACCCCTTTTCCTTCCCCGACTCCATCAGCCTCTGAAGGCGCTCGAGTTTTTCTTCGATAGCCACTTCCCCCGACTCACACCCCGCGCGGACTAACCCAGACATTGTACATCAGTACCACAAGCGGCATTCGCACGCGCGCCTCACGATATGGTTTTCTCCAGCCGGCGCAATTCCTGGGCGGCGCGCAGCGCGGCGGTGATATCGCCCGCGCGCTCGCATTCCCGGATGCGCGACTTCAGTTCCCCCAGTTGCGCCTGCCGCTCGGTGCGCAGCAGACTACGCAGGCACTCCTCCCCCTGCTCGAGCGAAGCGGCGTCTTCGAGTCTGTCACGAACCAATAGCACCGTCTCCAGCAGTTCGCGGTCGTTCTCTTCCAGGCGCGCGTGCACGGCGCTGAAGTTGACGCGCTCCCCCGCATCGGCCAGCGCGAAGATGGTCTGGAAGATGCGGCGCGTTGCGAAGCGCTCCACCGCGCCCAGCGGCTTGAGTTGCGGGAGCAGGCGCTCGCGCGCCTCGGCGTTTTCCATCAGCAGCCGCAGCAGCCGCTTTTCGTCCGGCCGCGTGGGGTCCCGGGGAGGCGCCGGCACGCTCTCGCGCCGCTCGCTTGCGGCGCGGCGGAAGTAATCCAGCACCAGCCCCTGCTCCACCCCCAGGTAACCGGCAATCTCGTTGGCTACCGTCACGCGCTCCAGCTTGTCGTTCATGCGCTGCACCGCCGGCAGCAGAAACTGCAACCCCGCCACCTTCTCCTCGGCGGTGCGCATGCCGAAGCGCGCGCGGGCGCGGTCCGCCAGCCAGTAGAAGTATCCCTGCGCCGCTTCCAGCTTCTCCATGTACGCCTCAGCCCCGCGCTGCTTGCAGTATTCGTCCGGATCCAGCCCCCCGTCCAGCTCCAGGATGCGCACCTCCATCCCCTGTTCGAGCAGGGTTTCAATGGAACGCTCGGCCGCCTTAGCGCCCGCGGGATCGGGATCGAAGTTCACCACGATGCGGCGCGCGTGCCGCCGCAGCAGTTGCACCTGCTGCGCCGTGAGCGCCGTACCGCAGCTCGCCACCACCTCCCGCACCCCGGAAGCGTAGACCCCGATCGCGTCCATGTAGCCCTCCACCAGCACCGAGCGGTCCGCCTTTCGGATGCCTTCCTTGGCGCGGTGCAGGTTGTAGAGCACGTAGCTCTTTTTATATATCGGCGTTTCCGGGGAGTTTAAATACTTCGGATTTTCATCTTCCAGGGCGCGGCCGCCGAAACCGATCAGTTTGCCGGTTTCGTTGTGGATGGGAAACATCAGGCGGTGGCGGAAACGGTCGTAGAAGCCGCCGCTCTCGCGGCGCCCCACCAGCCCGGAGGCCTCCAGTTGGTCCGGCTTGAAGCCGCGTTGTTCGAGCAGCCGCAGCAGGAAGCGCCCGGAACGGTCCGCGTATCCCAGGCCGAACTGCGCGGCCAGTTCGGGCGAAATGCCGCGGCGCTCCAGGTAGGCCCGTGCCTCGGCGCCGGCGGGGCTTTGCAGATGATTGCGGAAAGCCTCCTCCGCCAGTTCGTGCATCTGGAAGAGCGCCGCCCGCAGGCGTGTCTCCGGGTCCGAGTATCCCGCCCGCCGGGGCATGGGGATGCCGTGGCGCTCGGCCAGCAGCTTCAATGCTTCATAGAAGCTGATGCCCTCGATCTGCTCGACGTACTTGATGACGTCGCCCCCAGCGCCGCAGCCGAAACACTTGTAGAATCCCAGCCCGGCGTGCACGGTGAACGAGGGGGTCTTTTCGTTGTGGAAGGGGCACAGCCCGAGGTAGCGCGAGGGACCGGATTTGCGCAGGCGCACACGCTCCCCGATCACCTGGACGATATCCACCGACGATTTGAGCTGTTCGATGAAGTCCATCGTCCCCCTGCCTGCTACTGCCTGTTGCCCGGCGCCGCGGCGGCGCTCGCGGCAGCATGCTTATTATCGCCGATCGCAAGCGCCACTGCGAACCCCGCCAGCGCCGCCAGCGAAAAAATCAGCGCGGGCCACAGGATCGGCGGTTCGAAGCGCATCCGCACAAGGTGTTTGCCGGACGGCACCGGCAGCCCGCGGAAGGCGGCGTTGGTGAGCACCAGCGGCCGTTCTCGCCCGCCCACCCAGGCGCGCCAGCCGGGATACCAGGCTTCGGAGGTCACCAGCAGGGCCGGGGCGTCGGCCTCCACTTCGAGCGTCACTTCGCGGGAGCGGTAGTCGAGGACCCGCACCGCGCCGCCGCCGCCGGCGATGCCCTCGACGGGGCCTTCCACCACGGCCTCGCGGCGCGGGTCGAACTCCGGGGCGCGCATGCGCGCCAGAGCCTCTTCGAGATCCGCCGCCGGGTGGGCGCGCCCCACCAGGAAAAAGCGCGGCAGCGCATCGGGGTTTCGCCAGAGGGTGATCCACGGAACGGGCGGCCCCGGCTCCACGCCCGGCCCGGGATCTTCCCGGCGCGAGACCAGGTATTCCACATTGAGCAGATCGAGGATGGGGGATGCCGGGTCGGCCACCTCGAAGTAACGCCCCCAGGGCGCGCCGCTGCCGAACAGCATCCGCACCTGGAGCAGGCGCGTGAGGGCGAGGGGATCGTCGCCGTTGGCGGTGGGCACTCCGTAGGCCGGCGAACAACTGGTCCAGGTCGGCGAACCCCCCAGGTTATCGATGCGGGAAGGCGGGAAGCTGCGGCCGGTAAGTTCGCGCAACAGTGGTGGGGCCTCGCGGATGCCGTCGATGTGGCGGTAGGTCACCCCGGGGTCGCCGCGCAGGTCGGCGGTGTTCATGGGGCGGCCCGAGCCGGCCAGTGTCAGGTCCGCCGCCACCAGCAGGACCGCAACGGCCTGCAGCTTCCGGCTGCGTTTTTCGAGCAGCGCGCCCGCTCCCAGGGCGGCCACGACCGCCAGGGCAAGGACGAACGGCGCCATGGCGAACTCTTCATAGAGCGTGTTGCGCACCGCCTCCGGCCACAGGGGATGGAGCACCCGGCCCACGGGCGTGGAGTTGCCCAGCATCCACAGGGCGAATGCCGCGGTGAGAAGCGCGAAGACCGCGGTGCGGCGCTCCGGCCGGCGCACCAGGGCCGCCGCGGCGAACGCCAGTGCCGGGATGCCGCAGTAGAGGTAGAGAAAGGTCGGGTTGAGCGGCAGCGCCCAGGTGGCGGGGGTAAAGTCCAGCACGCCCCACCAGTTGGGCCAGAGGAGCGAAGCCAGCGCCCCCAAGGTCACGCCGCCTCCGCCCGACTGCCAGCGGCCCGAGGCCACGCTGTGTTCCACCAGTTCCGCGGTGGGGAGCAGTTGCACCGCCGCCAGCATCGCCGCCCAGCCCATTCCCAGCACCGCGTAGACCGGCAGCCGGAGGGGCGCCAACCGCGCCGCCGCCAGCGCCGCCGCCAGCAGCCCGGTCGAGATCCACACCACCAGGGTCACGGGGGTGAAGCCCGCCAGGAAGGACATGGCCAGCGCCGCCGCCAGGATGGCCAGCCGGCGCGCGGTGAAACCGCCGGCCAGCCGCACCACCGCGTACCAGGCCAGCGGCATCCACGCCGCGCCGTCCACCGCGCCCAGGTGCTGTGCCTGCGAGGCGAAAAAGGCGCCCAGTTGAAACACCGTGGCGCCGATCAACGCCGGCGCAACCGCCAGGCCGAGCGCCCGCATCAGCAGGAAGGCAAAGGCACCCGCCAGCGCCACGTGCGCCACCGCGTGGATTTCGAGCAGCGGCTGCAGCCAGCGCTCCCCGGCCGCCGCGCCTCCCAGCGCAGTGAGAATTGCAGGAGGATACCACGCCTGCGCCTGAATCACCGCATAGAACGGACGCCCGCAGTAAGTGGAGGGGTCCCACAAGGGGAACTCGCCGGCGGCGAAGGAGCGCGCCATGATAGCCAGCAGCGGGTAGTGATAGTAGGCGAAATCCCACGGCAGGCTGTAGTGGTGCGAGAACAGGGCGTGGCGGAAAAACAGCATCGCCTGGCCCGTTACTACGGCATAGGGCCAGGCTTTGAGACGCACAAGCATTCAGGCGGTCAGCCGAGTTTAGGGGGCAACTCCCGGATCGGTCCCATCCATTGTAACTGCCGCTCGATGTCCTTGTGCAGGAGGTATTTCCTTCTGACGGAGTCGATCGCTTCGCCCCGCACATCGATGCGGGAAAGGTCGTACTGGCCCACGCCGAACATGGAGCAGAACTGGAGATAGCCGATCCATTCCGGATCGATCCCCATGCACTCGACGCCCACGCGGTCGGCGGCGATGTAATCGGTGGAGGCGATGGCAATGCGATGCGGCACGGCGGTGCCGGAACTGGGCCCGTTGCCCTCCATGCCTTCAAAGCCGTCGATCAGGGTGGCGCCCCAGTAGGGCTTCATGGCGTGGGCGGTCAGGAACATGTTGTAGTGGGTCTGGCGCACGCCGTTATGGTATTTGCGCTTGTCGTTCCACCGCGGGGTCTCCTTGGGCGCCTGGTGCAGCGGCGCGCCCAGCGTCATGTTCTTCACCGAGAGCGTCGCGACGGTGGCGTTGTGGGTCTTCAGAATGGCGGAGCAGATGACGAAGGCGTCCGGGTCCATCAGGCGCGCGGCCAGCCGCACGGGGATGGGGTGGAGGTTGTAGTCGATCAGGTGGATGACCTCGTATTTGGCTTCGGCGTTGAGGTCCACCAGGGTGACCTTTTGGGAGCGCCGCTCGGCGGCCACCCGATCGTAGCCGAAGTTCTCGAAGGCCGACATGGTGTCGCCGGCCGCCGATTCGGCGATGTAGACCGGTCCCTTGAACCGGGCGCGGTCGAGGTAGTCCAGAATGCCGTGCAGGGCATCGGCGTGGGTGGAGGCCAACTGGTTGACCGTGGAGACGTCATTCGGCTTGATGACGACGTAATTCTTGCGCCGGAGCACGGGCCGGATCTGGTCGTCCACGGCCATGAGCGCTTCGAAGGCGTTCTTGCGGCGGCTGTCGCCCTTGACCAGCGACACCGAAGCGCGCTGCTGGTTGACCATGTCCTGCGCGCGGACCAGCCTCAGCGCACCGGCCGAGGCGGCCATCTGAAACAGAAACCGGCGGGAAATTCTGATTTGCACGGCGGCACTGCCCCCCTTAGAATGAGACGTTAGAAGCCGATTATATCTTGGAGGCATCGAGCATGAACTCTTCACGCCGGAACTTTCTGGCCGCGGGGCTGGCCCTTCCCGCCGCGGCATCTGCGACGCGCCTGCCCGCTCCCGGCCCGGCGGCGGCAAGCAACCTGGCGCTTCAGGACAGCGGATTGCGGTTCAGGGTCCTGGGCAAAACCGGCCTGAAGGTCACCCGAGTGGCGTTCGGCTGCATGATCACCTCCGATGCGAGCGTCATCGAGCGCGCGGCGGATATGGGGATCAATTACTTCGATACGGCCCGCAGCTACCAGGGCGGCCAGAACGAACGCATGGTGGGGGCGGCGCTGAAGAGCCGGCGCAAGAGCCTGGTGCTCTCGACCAAGACCGGCGCGCGCACCGGGGCGGAGGCCCTGGAGCACCTCGAGACCAGCCTGCGGGAGTTGGGCACCGATTGGGTGGATATCTGGTATCTGCACGCCCGGAGCAGCGCCTCCCAACTCACCGGCGACCTGATGGAGGCCATCACGAAGGCCAAGAAGGCGGGGAAAATCCGCTTCGCCGGGGTGAGCACGCATAGCGGTCAGGAGGAGATCATCAAGGCGGTGGTTCAGAACCCGCTGCTCGATGTCGTGCTGGTGAGCTATAACTTCACCACCGCGCCGACGCTGCCCGGAGCGATTGCGGAGGCGGCCAAGGCGGGCAAGGGCGTGGTGGGGATGAAGGTGATGGCGGGCGGCTTCCGGCGCACCCGGCCGGGCAGCGACGCCTATAACAAGCTGAGACGCGAAGGCGCCATGGTGGCGGCGCTCAAGTGGGTGCTGCGGAACGAGAACGTTCACACCACCATCCCCAGCATGACCGATATGGACCAGCTCGAGGAGAACTTCCGGGCCATGACGTCGGACTACGGCGCCGCCGATGAGAAACTGCTGGCCGAGCAGTTGCGCTACATCGGGCCGCTCTATTGCCGCATGTGCGGGGGTTGCGAAGGCACCTGCCCGCGGGGCGTGCCGGTAGCCGACGTGCTGCGCTTCCTGGCCTATGCCGAGGGCTACGGGCAGTTCGCCCTGGGCCGGCAGCACTTCCAGGAACTGCCGCCGGAGGTGGCCGACGTGCGCTGCGCCGATTGCGAGACCTGCGCCGTCCAGTGCCGCAACGGCGTGCGGGTGGCCGAGCGCCTCATCCGGGCGCAGGAACTGTTCGCATGAAATCGAGAATCGCCATTGTGACGGCGGCCGCTGCCCTGCTGTGCTGGGGGCAGCCGGCCCCGGATTGCCAGCTCGTGCCCGGCTGGTCCCAGAAAGGCCCGGCCCGCACCTTCATCGGGGAGGACCTGTTCGAGTACATGGACGGCAACTCGGAAGGCTACCTGATCTACGGCTTCCGCAACATGAAGGGCGTCACCTGCGCCAAAGACGGGGTGGAATTCATCCTGGACGTCTCCGAGATGGCCGATGCGGATGCCGCCTACGGGATCTTCAGCGCCACGCGGGACCCCAGGCAGCCGGTCGCCTCTATCGGCACCGCGGCCGAGATCCAGCCGCGGCGCGCCGTGATGGTGAAGGACCGCTACTACGTGGAGATCGCGGTGAACCAGGAGGGCGACCACGCCCCGGCGCTCAAGGCCTTCATGGCTGCCATGGAGGCGCGCATACCCGGCAGTACCGCGCTGCCCGCGACGCTCTCCTGGTTCCCGGCCGAAGCGCGCAAGTCGCTGCGGCTGATTCCGGAAAGCGTGCTGGGGATCCGGCTGCTGCGGCGCGGCTACGTGGGGGAGTACGACTACGGCAAGGCGTTTCTGGTGAAGGAGACCTCGCCGGAGGCCGCCGCCGCGGTGATGGAGAAGCTGCGGGCGCGTTTCGGCGCGACCCGCCCGGCGCAGGTGGCCGACGAGGGCTTCCACTATGAGGAGAAGTACCTCGGCCGCATGTGCGTCTTTCGTAAGGGCGCGTACGTGGGCGGCTGGGCCAATGTGTCCGAAGGGCGCGATCCGCTGGCGCTGGCCGGCGCGCTGGCCTCCCAGGTGCACTAGACCCGTTCGATGAGCCGGGCCCGGGGGCGCAACTGGCTGTCGGAGTGGGTGGTTGCGATGGTGGTGGTGCTGTTTGCGATCACCTGGCTGGTGCAGCCGTTCGTCATCCCCACGGCTTCGATGTACGATAAGCTGCTGATCGGCGATTACGTGATCGTCGATAAGCTGGTGTACGGACCCGCGGGACCGGCGGCGCGAAGCGTGCTGCCGTACGCGGACGTCCGGCGCGGCGACCTGATCGTCTTCCGTTTCCCCCCGGACCCGGGCCAGACCTACGTGAAGCGCGCGGTAGGGTTGCCGGGCGACCGCTTGCGCATCGTCGACCGGCAGGTATATGTCAACGGCCGGCCGCTCGAGGAGCCCTACCGCCTGCACCAGTCCGCGGTAATCGAATCCTACCGGGACAACTTTCCCGCGCCGCCGGCGGGCCCGGTAAGCGAACGCGGCATGGAGATGCTGCGGCGCTACGTGGTGGATGGGGAGTTGGTCCTTCCGGAAGGGCGCTACTTCGCGTTGGGGGACAATCGGGACGATTCGCTGGACAGCCGCTACTGGGGCCTGGTGCCGCGGGAAAACATTATCGGCAAGCCGGTGCTGGTCTTCTGGTCGTTCGATGCGCCGACCGAGCGGCTGGCCAGGCGCACTCCGAGTTGGGAGCACTTTGCCGACATCCTGCAGAATTTTTTTTCCAAGACGCGCTGGGATCGCACGTTCAAACTGCTGCGAGGGCACCAGTTTGAAGCGCGGTAGCGGGCGCCGCGCGCCATTGCGTGGGGACCGGTCCCTGGCTGCCGCGTTTGGCAGCCTTTTGGCGGCCGTTGGGGACGTTGGCCACATGCGCATGCTCAGGATTTAAACTTCCCGGGATAGTCCTGTGCGGGGCCTCGGTAGGTTGCCACGGGCCAGGTGAGCAACTCTTCTGGTAACAGGATACGGCGGCGGGGCTCGCGGCGCCGCCCGCGGGCGCCGCGATGCTGTTGAAAACAGAAGGCAAAAATTTCCGGCGCGGCCGTGACGCCGGCCGGCCGTCAGGGGACCAGCGCCTGGTAGACCACGTTGGCGAAGGCCTGTTGGATATCGGTCCGGTTGGGCATCAGTTGGATCATGAGCACGCGAACCAGGCCGCTCTCGGGGTCGACTTCGTACTGGGTGCCGTAGGCTCCGCCCCAGCCGAAGGCGCCCACGGCGGACATGCCCTTGGCGCCGTAGCGTTCCACGACTTCGAAGCCGAAGCCGAAGCCCAGCCCGTCGGCCGAGCGCAGGGTGCCGATCTGGTTGGTGGACATGAGCCCCACGGCCCGGGGTCCCAGGATGCGGGCGCCGTCGAGGGCGCCGCCGCGGCGAAGCGCTTCGAGGAAGCGCGCGTAGTCGCGGGCGGTGGAGAGCAGCCCGGCGCCTCCGGCGAAGCTCTTGCGGGGACCTTCGATGTAGTGGCCCTGGCCCTTGGGCCCTTCGGACGCGCGCACGGCCTTGCCGTCGGGACCGCTGGCGTAGACCGCTGCCAGGCGCGCACGCTGGTCCGGGGGCAGGAAGAAGTGGGTGTCCTTCATGCCCAGCGGGCCGGTGATGCGCTCGGCAATGAAGCGGTCGAGCGGCATGCCGGAGGCACGCTCCACCACGCAGCCCAGGATATCGGTGTTGTAGCCGTAGACGAAGGCCTCGCCGGGCTGGGCGGCGAAGGGCAGGGTGGCCAGCCGCTCCATGGTGGCGCAGATGGGTTCGTCCTTGTCGGCGGTATACCAGCCGTTGCCGGCCGCGGGGCCCAGCCCTTTGGCCTCGTAAAGCGGGGCCAGCACGGGGGCGGTGCCGTAGGAGATGCCCGCGGTGTGGGTGAGCAGGTCCCGGATGGTGATGCGGCGCCGGGCCGGGACGGTGCCGCCGCCTTCCGAGGCCACGGTGGTTTTGGCGAAGGCGGGAATGAAGCGGCTCACCGGGTCGTTGATTCCGATTTTGCCCTCTTCGACGAGTGCGAGGACGGCGGCGCTGGTGATGGCCTTGGTTTGGGAGGCGATACGGAAGATGGTATCGGTGGTCATCCGGCGGCCGGCTTCCTTGTCGCTCCAGCCGAAGGCGCGCTCGTAGACCGGCTTGCCGTCCTGGAGCACCAGGGCCACGACGCCGGCCACCAGGTTGTCGTCGACGTACCGCTGCAGCACGCGGTCGACGCGTTCGAGCCGTTCGGGCGCGAGCCTGCGCGCCGCCTGTTGCGCCGCAGCCGGCGCGGCGGCCCAGGCGAGAACGGCGCTCAACGCAAGTACCAGGGTGTGGGTTCGCATCATCCGTGTAGTCATCACCTGACGATTCTACTTCACGGCGGCAGCAGGCGTTACGCGCCGCTCCGGATGCGGGACTTCGCTCCGCGGCAGCGCATCGCCCTTGCGGCGGCATGGGGAACCGCGCGCGGCTGGCTGCTGCAGTCCGGCAATGATATACTGCTTGCATTTCCGCAGGTGGGAAAAGCGCCACAGGAGTTCAGGAACTGGTGCGACAAGCGCCGGGGTGGGCGAACTTGCCCAATCTGAAACGGAGAAAACCATGCATGCTTCCAGGGTAATTCGCATTTTGGCCGCGGCTCTCGTGGGAGTAGTGGCCTACGGTCAGGAGTTTCGCGGCATCATTCTTGGTTCAGTCACCGATGTTTCCGGAGGCGCGGTGCCCGGAGCCGAGGTGACGGCGGTCAACACCGCGACGAACGTTCGGCTGAGCGCTACCAGCACCGGCGACGGGACATTCACGATCCCCTTCGTTCTGCCAGGCGAGTACCAGGTGACGGTGCAATCGCCGGGTTTCAAGGCGGCCATCCGGGAGGGCGTGGAAGTACGGGTGCAGCAGCGCGTGCGCGTCGATTTCAAACTGGAGCCGGGCGTGGTCACCGAAAGCGTCACGGTGGTGGGCGAAGTGCCCGTGCTGGATACGGCCGATGCCTCCCTGGGCACCGTAATCACCCAGCGACAGATCGCCGATTTGCCCGAGGCCGGCAGGGTGTCCTATCTCCTGGCGCGTACGGCGCCCGGAATTGTGCCTACCGACGCGCGCCTCTTTACGCGCACCTTCGACAACGGCGCGGTATCCAACATCTCCATCAGCGGCGCGCCCAGCAAGAACAATGACGTGCTGCTCGACGGCATTCCGAACGCCGTGGGCGACAATACCGTCGCGTTCGTGCCGACCACGGAAGCGGTGGAAGAGATCAAGCTACAGGTCAACACCTACGACGCCGAGTTTGGCCGCGCCGCCGGCGGAGCCCTGAACGTCACGGTGCGGTCGGGCACCAACGAGTTCCACGGCTCGGTTCTCGAATTCCTGCGCAATGACGCCTTCGAAGCCAACAGCTTCTTCAACAACCGCAGCGGCCTGCCCAAGCCTCCACAGCGCTTCCACCAGTTCGGCGCCAGTGCGGGCGGCCCCGTCTTCATCCCTAAGGTGTACGACGGCAGAAACCGGACCTTCGTCTTTGGCGTGTGGGAGAGCATTCGCCAGTCCGACCCCAACCAGATCCTCACTACGGTGCCCACCCTGCGCGAGCGCACCGGCGATTTTTCTCAGTCCTACGACGCCTCCGGGCGGCTTCTGGTCATCCACGATCCGTTCAGCACGAGGCCCAATCCGGACGTGCCCGGCAGGTTTCTTCGCACGCCCTTCCCCAACAACATCATTCCGCAGAGCGTGCAGGATCCGGTGAGCCGAAACATCATCGGCTATTACGGGGAACCCAACCAGCCCGGCGCGCCGTTCACCGCGGTGGAGAACTTCGCCTACTCGGGCAGTTCTCCCGATAACTACGATTCGCTGTTGTTACGCTTCGACCACAACATTACCGATCTCCAGCGGGTGTTTGTACGCCTCTCCACCAGCCGGCGTCCCCGGAGCGATGACAACCTTTTTGGCAACATCGCTTCCGATCCCGGCTTCAGCAACCGCATCAGCCGGGGCGTTGCGGTGGATTACCTGAATACCCTCAGCAGCCGGATGATTCTCAACGTGCGATACGGGCTGACCCGTTACGGCGACTCTACGGAGTGGGAGGATTTCTCCGTTGCCGAACTGGGCATGCCTTCCTGGCTGGCTTCGGCGGTGGACGACGCACACTTCCCGAACGTCAGCCTTTCCGGTTACGAATCGCTGGGCAGCTCGGGCGAAAGCCTGCAGCGGCGCAACGTGCATTCGTTCCAGGCGAACATGACCCGGATCGGTTCGCGCCACAATCTGAAATGGGGCTTCGATCACCGGGTTTACCAGGAAAACCTGAGATCCACGGGGAATGCCTCGGGCACCTTCAGCTTCAATCCCGCGTTCACTCGTGGTCCCGATCCTGTTGCCGGTACGAACACCGGCCATTCGGTGGCGTCGTTCCTGATGGGCACGCCATCGGGCGGGAGTATCGACAAGAACGTGCATCCCGCCTTCAGCAATCGATTCTATGCGGGTTTCCTGCAAAGCGATCTCCGGGTGACCCGGTCATTTACCTTGAACCTGGGGATCCGGTACGAATACGAAGGGCCGCGCACGGAGCGCCACGACCGCATGGTCAGGGGATTCGCCTACAACACGCCCAGCCCTCTGCAGATCCCGGACCGGCAACTTTTCGGCGGCCTGCAGTTCGCCGGGGTGGACGGGCTCTCCCGGTACCAGTGGGACCCGCGGCGGCGCAACTTCGCGCCCCGGATCGGGCTTGCCTGGCAGATCCATCCCCGCCTGGTCTTCCGCAGCGGCTACGGGTTGTTCTTCGCCGGTGGATCGAGTTTCGGCGGCGGCACCGGCGCGGCCACCGGTTTCAGCGCCACTACCGCCATGGTGTCATCCTTGGACGGCGTCACCCCGCTCAACCGGCTCACCGATCCCTTCCCGGACGGTCTGCTCGCCCCCATCGGCGCTTCTGAGGGCCTTCGTACCCTGATGGGGCAGTCCATTTCGTTTGTCGATGTGGGATCGCGGCTGCCCTACACGCAACAGTTCAGCGCCGGTCTGCAGTTCGAACCGGTCCGCAGCCTGCTGCTCGAAGCCAGCTACTCGGGCAGCCGGGGGACAGCGCTGTCGATCGGAAACGTCAATCTCAACCAGTTGACCGAGACGGACATGCAGCTGGGGGGCATGCTGCAGCAGTCCGTGCCGAATCCTTTCTACGGAATGATCGACAGCGGCATTCTCAGCGGCCAAACGACCACGGTGGGCCAGCTTTTGCGTCCCTACCCCCATTTCAACTCCGTCAGTATGCGGAACCCTACCATCGGCAATTCGACCTACCATGCCGCATTGATCAAGGCCGAGCGGAGGTTTGCGAACGGCTGGACGCTTACGGCCAGCTATACGGTGCAGAAGCTGATCGATGATAACGGCAGCCCGCAGAACAACTATTTCATCGCCGGTGAGCGGGCCGTCTCCTCGCTGGACCGTTCGCAGCGGCTGATGCTGTCAGGCGTTTATGAGCTGCCCTTCGGTCCGGGCAAGCCGATCTCCGGGGGATCCAACGTCGTTGCGCGGAAGCTCCTTGAGGGATGGCAGCTCAACGGGATTGCCACCTTTATGACCGGGCAGACGCTGGCCATTACAAGTAACGTGAATACCACCGGGTCTCTCGGCGGGAGCCAGCGGCCTCATAGCACGGGGACATCCGCCGCGCTCACCGGACGCACTCAGGAGCGCCTGGACCGCTACTTCGATACCTCGCAGTTCACGGCCGCGCCGCCGTTTACCTTCGGCAATCTCTCCCGGAGGCTCCCCGATGTGCGCGGGCCGGGCCTGCAGAACTGGGACGTGTCGCTGATCAAGAATACGCGGCTGGCCGAGCGGCTGCGGCTGCAGTTCCGCTGCGAGGCATTCAACATCTGGAACACTCCGGCGTTCGGCAATCCGGGTACGTCCTTCGGCGCCGGTGCCTTCGGCCGTATCAGCGACGTGGCCCAGCGAGCGCAGCCTGCCCGCCAGTTGATGCTGGGGATGAAACTGCTATGGTAAGCCGGCGATCGTTCATGATCAGCGCCGCCGGCGCGGCCGCCGCCCGGACGGCGGCCGCGCCGCGGCCGTATCTCGAGGTCACGCACCTTACAGACACCCACGTCATGCGCCTCGACGGAGTCGACGAGCGCCTGGTCAAGCGGCGGCAGCATTACGAGCACACGCGCCAGGCTCTGCCGGCTCTCTTGCGCCAGTTCAAGACGACCCACCGCTCCGAGTTCGTTCTCCACACCGGCGACGCGATCGACGCCTTCGCATTCGAAGGGGTGGACGGCGAAATGAAGTACGGGCAGGTGGAAGCGTTCGCCGAAATTGTGCGGGGCAGCCCGCTGCCTGTGTATGCCGCACTGGGGAATCATGACATCGCGCAGTACGCCGCAACCGGAGGCGCGGACCAGAGCTGCCAAGGGCAGGCGGAGGCAAGCTGGATCCGCTCCCTGCCGTGTTTCGCC
>JAWLGN010000024.1:29919-31586 GCA_041685075.1 Bryobacteraceae bacterium | reverse complement strand
TCATGCTCCTTTCGTGAAAGTTCTGAATACTTCCACTGGAGCCAGCAGCGGATGGCCCTTGTCAAGACCCTAATTTACACTCAGGATTTTACGCGGCCTCGACCTGATCACGAACTTCGGCCACCACACCTATAACTCGCTTCAATCCACGCTCATCCGGAGCTTCGCTAATGGCGTGCAGTTTAACGTTTCCTATACCTGGTCGAAGGGCATCGGCACCTGCTGCAACGTTCTCAGCGACAAGAATCCGGCTGTTCAGGATCCGGATTACATCGGCCTCAATAAGGCTTTGTTCAGCTACGACCGGCCGCACAACTTCAACTTCGCCACGGTCGCCGAGCTGCCGTTCGGCAGGGGGCGGCGGTTTGCGAGTGGCGGCGGAATCGTTTCGGCGGTCGCCGGCGGATGGCAGATCAGCTCGCTGTTCACTGCCTACAAGGGCAGACCGTTCACGGTGAGCGCTAGCGGGACATCGCTGAACGCGTCCGGGAACTCGCAGAGAGCCGACCAGGTGAAGCCCAGGGTGGCGATCCTGGGAGGCACCGGACGGGGCCAGTCCTGGTTTGACCCGCTTGCCTTCGCCCCGGTCACAGAGGCGCGCTTCGGCACCGCCGGATTCAATATCCTTCGGGGGCCAGGACTCGTGAACTTGGACCTGGCGCTGACCCGCCAGTTCGCCATCCGGGAGGGCTGGCAGTTGCAGTTCCGGGCGGAGGCGTTGAACTTCAGCAATACACCGCACTTCGCCAACCCGGGCGCCAATGTATCCAACCTGCAGTTGAATCCTGACGGCAGCATCCGCGCGCTCGGCGGATACACCGAGATCACCAGCGTTTCCAACACAGGCCGCGAGGGAATTGACGAGCGGGTAGTCCGCCTCGGTTTCCGGCTGCGATTCTAGAACCGGAGGAGGTCCGGCAACAACATGGAACCCCGCTGACCCATCGTTTGGGTCGGGCGGGGGCTGGTATTGAGCGCATGGCGCCGAAAGAAAAGAGCGTGGCTACCGCTCCAGCAGTTCGACACCGTAATGTGTAGTGAAGACATCAGCGTCGTGCCGAGAGGATTTTCCGAATTCGTTTCAGGCGCATCATTTGAAGGAGGTACTGATCATGAAAGAAGAGCGTTCCGTATCGCGGCGGGAGATCCTCGTTGCCGCTTCGGGCCTCATGGCGGGCACCGCCGTGGCATCTACGCAGGCCGCTCGGCCAGCCCCCCGTCGCGAACCTAAGCGCTACTCGACCATGCTCCAGGTGGATTTCCGCAAGCTGGTCTCGAGGGCCGATCTGACCTACGACCAGCCGGTGACACGCAGCGAGGAGGGAATGCCGGTGGGCAACGGCCGCATGGGGAGTCTAGTCTGGACCACGCCCTCGGCGCTGAAGTTCCAGATCAACCACTCGGACGTCTACCCGATTAGTTGCACGACCCAAAGCTTTCCCGTCCGGCATACGGATTACGCGACCAGTTGTGGCTGCGTGGACATTGACTTAGTTGACTTTGGGGATGACGTGTTTAACGGCAGTGCCTTCCGCCAGCATTTGTCGCTCTATGACGCGCTGATGACGGCGCAGGGCAATGGGATATCGGCCCGGGTGCTGGCCTGGACCGAGCGAGACGTGATGGCGGTGGAGATCGACGAACAGCGGCCTCAGCCGGCGGCGGTC
>JAWLGN010000024.1:0-29909 GCA_041685075.1 Bryobacteraceae bacterium | reverse complement strand
GTATGCTGCGCTGCGCAATCCAGTACCATGTTGGCAAGAATTGGGAACTGGCGAGCGATCACACGGTGCTGTACCGAGAGCGTAGCCACACGGCTGCATCAAAACTCAGCATTCGAGAGGGCCGGATCCTGCTGACCCAGGAATTTCGCGAGGGCGGTCACTACAACGCCTCGGCGGTGGCGATCTGCGTCGTGGGAAGGCGCTCGAAGGCGAAGTATGTCAACGACTCCACTGTGCGTCTGAGCGCGGCGCCCGGCAAGGGCCGGTTCACGATCCTGATCGCCAGCGCGGCGAGTTTCGATCCGTCACAAGACGTGGCGGCACTGGCGCTGGCTGAGCTCGAAGCGGCTCAAGGTAGGGGGTTCGCGAGCATGCTGGCGGACAACCAGGCGTGGTGGCACGATTTCTGGTCCAGGGCATTTGTCAGCCTGCACAGTGTGGATGGCGTGGCGGACTTCGTTGAGCAGCATTACACTTACTTTCTCTATGTCATGGGTGCGAGTTCCCGAGGCAACTATCCGCCACGGTACGGAGGGATGCTCTGGTACAGTAACGGCGACATGAGGACCTGGGGCTCACAGCACTGGTGGAACAACACTAATCACTACTATCAATGCTTGACACCCGCCAACCGCCTCGAACTGCTGGATCCAGTGTTCAAGATGTACAGCGGAATGCACGAATCTTGCGCTCTGGCCGCGCGGCAACAGTGGGGCAGCCAAGGTATCTGGATCCCCGAGACGGTCTTTTTTGACGGCCTCGAAAAACTGCCCAACGATATTGCAGAGGAGATGCGGGAACTCTACTTGGTCCGCAAACCGTGGGCGGAAAAGTCCCGCAGATTCGTTGAGCTTGCCGCGACAAAGAACCCGCACAACTCCCGCTGGAACTTCCAGGCGGCTGGTAGATGGGTGGACGGACGGTACGTATTTACCGACAAGGGCGCCGGGCCGTTTGGCCACGTGACGCACATCATGGCCACGGCAGCCAAGATTGCATTCGTCTACTGGCTCCGGTACGACTCCACTCGGGACGTTGAGTGGCTGCGACAATGGGCCTATCCCATGCTGCGAGGCACCGTCGAGTTCTACCGGAACTTTCCGAACCTCCGCAAGGAAGCCGACGGCAAGTACCACATATTCCACGTGAACAACAACGAGGGGAATTGGAACTCCCAGGACGCGCAGGAAGAGTTGTCAGCCATGTATGGGATTACGCCTCTGCTGATCCGCGCTTCTGAGATTCTCGGGGTCGATGCCGACATGCGTCCAGTGTGGCGCGAATTCCTCGAAAACCTGGCGCCTTTGCCGACCAATGAAACCGCAAAGACACGAAAGCCGGGCGATCCCCTCGTGTGGGTGACGGCCGTCTCTCCTGCCCGGCCCGGCGACCAGCCGCGACCTGGCATCGAGCCGTTGCTGCGGTACGACCTGGCCACGCTCGAAACAGGCGACGCCCAGGTGCTCAGAATCGCGAACGCGACGTACGATGCCGGTCAGGGGGGGAACCTCACCGAAACGACGCACATCGGCGTTCTGAGCAGAATAGCTCTCGCTGCCGCCCACCTGGGACGCGCCGACCACATCAGGTTCATCCTGCCGAACCAGATCCGATGCCTCACGCCGAAAGGCGACTTTGTGGACCTCATGGGCAGCGGACCGCCGGGTGTGCTGGCCAACCGTATGACGCTGCGGGAGGGGCCGGGGGCAATTGACTGCCAGCGACTTGGGGCGGTGAGCGCCGGTCTGCACGCCGCGCTTCTAGAAAGCGCGCCACCCGCGCCAGGTGAAGAGCCCATCCTCCGCCCGTTTGGGGCTTGGCCGAAGGAGTGGGACGCGAAGTTCACCTTGCTGGCAAGGGGAGCCTTCTTAGTGACCTCATCGATCGAGGGCGGCCGGGTAGGGTTCGTTGAGTTGTTGTCGCAGGCAGGCGGCGAATGCCGGCTTCGGAACCCCTGGGGCGAGGCGGAAGTCAGCCTCTACCGCGATGATGCGCACTTCAAGGATCTGAGTGGCTCGCTGTTGGTCTTCCCTACAGCCAAGGGCGAGCGCTTCGTAGTCGCTCCGAAGCATTCAGCGCTTGAAAAGCTGCAGCGGGTGCTATAACGTGCGTCCGGACTCTGATTTATGAGAATCGCATGCATCTTCGAGGTCATTTGCTTTTGTGGGTGCCGGCCATGGCGGCGGACGCCATCGCAGCAACAGCTCCCGGCCAACGCGTGCAAATCCGGCTGTGGTCCGAAGCTAGAATGGGGTGGCTAAGACGCTACGCATCCAGATGAACTCTGGTTGCTGGTCGCTATTGACGCCGGCTCGTGAAAACGCCACTCTAAAGGACGGGGCTTGCATGTCGCCAACTGCGCCCGGAAGTGTTGATGTACATCCGGATAGGCTCGAATGGCCGCTCAACGCAAACCGTGCCGGCCTACTAGCCAACACGTCCCGCCGGTCGTTTGTGGCTCCGCCAAGCTAAGGGTCCGTTCAGCAAGAAGGGAACTCCGCTGCACATCGCGGATTCTGTGGAATAAGGGTGAACCTCGACAAAAGGATGTGGAGGGCCGTTGCGCAGTTTCGACGTTGTGGGCCTGGCCCGGGACACCATCCTGCTCTTCATGACCGACAGTGCTCAGTTCTCGACAATCGTGCGTTCAACGCGGGCTTTAGAGGCAGTGAGTACGAGAACGGCCCTCGCGTGCCCTTTTTTGTGCACTGGCCGAGGCGCGGTATCCAGGGCGGTCGCAACAGCGTGGTCATGACGGACCGCTGGCGCCTGGTTAACGGCGCTGGACTCTATGACATTGACGCCGACCCCGGACAGCAGAAGGACATTGCCGGCGAGCATCCGTGGGTCTATCTGGGTGTGAGTTGGTTGGGACCTCGAGGCTCAGTATACGGGAACTCGCCGGTGGGGCCGCAATGAACCTCGAACTGCGCATCCCCGTCCTCGATCTCATCGTTATCGTTGTCTACCTGGTCGCGATTCTTGCTGCCGGGTTGCTGTCTACACGCAGGGCCAAAGTTACAGCCAGCGTCTATTTTCTGGCCGGACGCGCGCTGCCGTGGGGCATCGTCGGCGCCGCGCTATTTGCGTCTAACATCTCCACCATCCACATGGTGGGGCTTGCGGCTTCCGGTTACAACGAAGGCTTGGTTTGGGGCAACTTCGAGTGGATGGCGTGCTTCACGCTGATTCTTCTCTCGCTGGTATTCGCCCCGTTCTACTTCAGAAGCCAAATTTGTACACTCCCGGAGTTTCTCGAGCGGCGTTACAGCCCTGCCTCCCGTTCGTTTCTGGCGTTCATGGCCATTCTCGCCGCGTTGTTCATCCATATCGGGATGAGTTTGTATGCAGGCGCTGCGGTTTTCCGGCAATTTTTTGGTATCGACGTTGTGGCCTCAATCATTATCATTTCGGTTGTCGTCTCCATCTACACGATTCTGGGTGGCCTGAAAGCTGTAGTCGTCACCGAGACGATTCAAACCGTTATCCTGCTCGTTGGCGCCTGCACCGTCACGGTGCTTGCCGTGCTGGCCTTGCCGCAACACGGTATACACACGTTGGAGCAGTTTCGCGCGGCCTTGAAGCCCGAACAGCTCAGTATGCTCCAGACCAACAGCTCGGCCGGCTTAAATTGGTATGCAGTGTTCCTCGGCTATCCGATACTGGGCGTGTGGTATTGGTGTACCGACCAGACGATTGTACAACGCGTTCTGGGCGCCAAGACCCAGCGCGATGCGCAGCTTGGGCCCATTTTCGCCGGATTTCTCAAAATCCTGCCCGTCTTTCTGTTAGTCCTGCCGGGCGTGATCGCATATGCTTTGTTTCGGGATGTCATCGCCGCCGAGAGCAACCAGGCGCTGCCGGTTTTGATCAATCGGCTCGTTCCCACCGGTCTCAAAGGGGTTATCTCCGCCGCCGTGCTGGCAGCCCTGATGAGCACCGTGGCCGCGGCCCTGAACAGTTGCGGAACCCTCGTGGCCGTGGACATCGTCAAGCGCATGCGCCCGAGGACGAGCGACGCTTCGCAGGTACGCGTAGCTCGCATCAGCGCCGCGGCGGTCATGGTTCTGGCGATGCTTTGGTCCACACAAGGCGGCCGCTATTCGAGCATTTTCGAAGCGATTAACGCAATTGCATCCCACCTTGCGCCTCCCATCACCACCGTATTCTTGTTCGGCGTCTTCTGGCGGCGGGGAACGAAAGAGGCTTCCCTCGCCGCCCTTACGCTCGGCTTTCTGCTCGGGGCCGCGGCGTTCGTGCTCGATCTACCGGTGTTCGGGACGGAGAAGGTTATTACCGGCGCTTGGGGCATCCCTTTCATGATGCAGGCGTGGTGGTCGTTCTGCATATGCAGCGCGTGTTATGTTGGCGTGAGCCTGCTGACGCCGCCGCCCGCACGCGAACAGGTTGAGGTCCTCACGTGGGAGCGTCCGCTCGCGGTCATTATGCATGGCAGGATAGATGGGCTGACCGACCCACGTGTCCTGGCAGGATGCCTGCTGGGCATATTGGCAGTGCTGTACTATCTGTTCCGATAGGGGCCACAGCCGCGACCGCCGCGAGCGGAACAGGATTGGATCGTACCAATGCACGAAACGATTGACGCACACCATCACCTATGGAACTACCGCGCTGCCGAGTACCCGTGGATGTCGAGCGGCATGGAGAGCATTCAGCGCGATTTTTCGCCGGAGGACCTCCGGCCCTGCCTAGACGCCGCCGGCATCGACGGGACGGTCGCGGTGCAGGCACGGCAGACGATCGAGGAAACCGAATTCCTGTTGACGCTGGCCGGACGTTATCCCTTCATTCGCGCGGTGGTCGGGTGGCTGCCGCTAATCCAACCCGATGTTCGCGGTTACCTCGAGCGCTTCTCTGGATGCACCAAGTTCAGGGCCGTTCGCCACGTACTGCACGACGAAACCGACGAGCGCTACATGCTGCGCGCGGATTTCAACCGCGGTGTTGCGCTGCTGCCCGAGTTCGACCTGGTCTATGACATTCTGGTCTTCGAACGGCACCTGCCTCAAGTAATCGAATTCGTGGATCGCCACCCCCGCCTGGTGTTCGTACTGGACCACATTGGCAAGCCATTGATCAGGCAACGCGTTTTCTCGCCCTGGCGCGAGCACATGGCCGAACTTGCTCGCCGTGAGAACGTATACTGCAAGATTTCCGGCCTGGTTACCGAAGCCGACTGGGGACATTCGACCGAGGCCGAACTGCGGCCCTATTTCGATGTCGTGTTATCGACGTTCGGGCCGCAACGCCTCATGTTCGGCTCCGACTGGCCCGTCGTGCTGGTGGCTAGTTCATACGAGCGGTGGGCCCTTACCGTAAAGACTATGATCGCAACCCTGACGATTCCAGAGCGGCAACGAATTATGGGCGGCACTGCGGCTGAGGCGTATGGTTTGTGATTGGAGGCCCGGCTCCCACCCTGAACAGCCCGGTCTAGAGGGCGGGGCGCAGCCGTCGCAGATATTACACCCCGAAGGCGTGCTCAGTGATAGAGTGTCATCCGGCCTTCCCGAATCCTAAACTCGGAACTGGATTAATCCGCGCCGTTGGTGGCAGCCGCTTGGGCGTCGGGCGGCAGGTTTCCACAGTGCATCCTCGCGGGTTCTGAACGTCTCCTGCATTTTAAGTGCTGTGGTCAAGAAATGTTCAGATCAGAGCACGCAAATAGCCGGAAGAAATCACCTAACCCAACCGGCCGACCATGGCGAGTTGGCGCTCAGATTGGCACCCCAACCAAGCTAGCGGAAAGGCTGCAGCCCGCGGCCGTATCGATAGACCTGCCCCGCACGCGCACGCAGCTCTACTTCGACGCCCGCGTATCGTAGTTTCAGCGGCTTGGATCGCCGTGCCCGAATTACGGCCTGCTCCAGCTTGCCACCGCTCCAGATGAGGTCCACCTCGAAGCCGCCGCGCGCGCGCAACCCCGTCACGCTGCCTTTGGAGAAGGCGGCTGGGAGTGCGGGCAACAGATGCAGCAGGGCGGCTTCGCCCACCTGGACCGCAGACAAGCTCAACTCACTGGCGTACGGGTCGTGGCTTTGCAGCAACATCTCGGCGATGCCAGCCGTGACGCCGAAGTTGCCGTCGATTTGAAAGGGCGGATGGGCATCGAACAGGTTGGGGTAGAGGCCTGCCCGGCGGCCGGAAGCCGGCTGCACAAGATTGCGCAGAATGCGATAGGCACGGTCGCCGTCGAAAAGGCGCGCCCATAGGTTCACCTTCCAGCCCATGGACCAGCCGGTGGCGCCGTCACCCCGGAACTCGAGGGACTTTCGCACTGCTGCGAACAGCTCCGGCGTACCCCACGGGGTGATTTCGCCGCCGGGATGAAGCCCGTAGAGGTGCGAGACGTGGCGGTGCTGGTCCTTGGGGTCGTCCTTGTCCTCCAGCCACTCCTGCAACTGGCCGTACCTGCCGATCTGGTTCGGAGCGACACGCCGGCGCAGGGTTTCGAGTTGCCGGCGTAGATCCGGATCGGTATCCAGGATGCGGCCGGCGGTGATGACCGCGCCGAATAGGCCGCGCACGATCTGGCGGTCCATCGCCGGACCCATCACCAGCCCGCCGTGCTCGGGTGAGTTGCTCGGCCCGGTGACAAGCCAGCCCTTGTCGGGGTGCTCCACCAAGGTGTCCACGAAGAACAGGGCCGCGCCTTTCAGGAGAGGATAGGCAGTGGTGCGAAGAAACTCGCGGTCGGCGCCGTAAAGATAGTGTTCCCAGAGGTGCTGCGCCAGCCAGGCGCCTCCTGTGGGCCAGATACCGTGGTTCGAGTTGTTAATTGGGGCGGTGCCGCGCCACAGGTCGAAGTTGTGGTGCAGCACCCAGCCGCGGGCATTGTAGTGCTGCTTCGCTGTTACGGCGCCAGAGGCGGCAACCTCCCGCAACGCCTCGAACAGCGGCAGGTGACACTCGGGCAGGTTGGTCTGCTCGGCGGGCCAGTAGTTCATCTCGGTGTTAATGTTAACCGTGTACTTGCTGTCCCAGGCGGGTTTGTTGGAGTCGTTCCAAAGGCCCTGTAAATTTGCCGGCTGCCCGCCCTGGCGGCTGGATGCGATCAGCAAATAGCGGCCGTACTGGAACAGCAGCGTCACGAGCTGCGGATCGCTGCCACCCGCGAAGGCGCGGATGCGCTCGTCGGTCGGGCTGGCCGAAACGGCCGCATCGCCCAGGTCGAGCGAAACGCGCCGGAACAACCGCTGGTGGTCGGCGACGTGCGCAGCGCGCAGCGCCTGGTAGCGGGCACGGCGCAGCGGCGCCAGCACCGAGTCATTGCGCCGCTTCGGATCGGCCGAGACATCCCGATAGTTCACGAAGTTGGTGGCCCCGGCGAGGACTAGGGTGGCCGCGTCAGCGCCGTTCACGGTGATGCGTCCGTTGCTGGCAGTCATACGACCGCCCTCAAGCTGGACGAGCAGTCGGGCCTCGAACCGGATGGCTCCGCCGGCGACGCCGCCGGACATCGAGATCTCCCCGGACGGTTTCGCCTGAATCACAGCGCCTTCATGGGCGGCGGCTAGCGTGGCTTCAAAGGAAACGCTGCCGGGCCTGTCCGCCTCTAGCCGAGCGAGCATGGCTTGTGCGGGATGGCTGGCGAAAACCTCACGGCGCCAAGTGGTGCCGCCGCTCGCAAACTCCACCGCGGCGATGGCGCTGTCCAGATCCAGTTCGCGGCGGTAACGCGTGACCGCGCCGGCCGTAATCTCGGGAAACGTCAGCAGCAGGTCGCCGAAGGCCTGGTAAGCTTTCTGCCGCAACGGAATACTCATGAACTCCCGCATGGCGAGGTCCTCGGCCTCCCTCTGTTTCCCGTCATAGAGAAGCCGCCGCAGAGTTCCAAGATGCAGGTGGGCGCCCGGATGGGCGTAGTCGTGCGGGCCGCCGCTCCACACAGTATCCTCGTTGAACTGGATGCGCTCGCGAGCGATCCCGCCGAAGATCATGGCACCCAGGCGTCCATTGCCCACCGGCAACGCCTCCACCCAATCGGCGGCGGGCTGCCGGTACCACAGTTTCAATTGGGAGAAGTCCTGGCCGACAGCCCCTCCCGGGGCCGCAAGAGAGCAAAGTGCGATGACCGTTACCGCAAGCGCGCTTCGCATGGGATTCCTGTTCAGTGCAACCGGCTCAAGCGGGCGATGAAGCCGCCGCCGGGGCGCAGCTCCAGGGGGATGGCGTCGGAGCGGGAAAAGGATGCCTCCTCCATCTGGATCGAAGAGCCATCGCCGGCGTCTCCGTCCTTTGCTAGCAGGGCGCGGTATGACCCCGCGCCGAGGAAGGACAACGGGATAGTTACCTTCCTCGCCTCGGTTCCGTTCAGCACCGCAACGATCCACATGTCCCCACGCCTGCGAGCCAACCCCGCCACTTCCCCGATCTCAGAGAACGGCAGCACGATGGTCTCGTCCCAGACGCTGGGAATGCTCTTGATAATCTCCACCGCGGGGTTCGCCAGCAGCCTCGCGGGGTGGGCGCCGTAGACCAGCAGCGGAGAAGTGAAGACCGCCGCCGTGGCGACCTGGTGTGTCCAGGTGGTATCACCGCGCCGCTCTCCAAAATGAACCGGCGTATAGTCGGCGTGTCCCGCGAGCATGCGCGTAAACGGCAGCGTTACGTTGTGCCGCGCGCGCTCTCGGCTGCGCCCTTCCATGCCACGGACGGCCTCTCTCGTGAGCTCATTCGGATACGTCCGCGCCTCCCCGGTGGGCTTGTTGGCTCCATGGAAGTTGACCAGAATCTTGTGTTCGGCGGCTTCATGGAGCAGGATCTCGTACAGCTCCACGATCTCCTTCGCCTCATGATCGAAAAAGTCGATCTTGGCCCCCACGGCGCCGGCCTCGTTGCAGGTTCGGAAGAACTCCTTGCGCGCCTCGGGCGTCCGCAGGTCCCTACTGTGCTTCCAGAGCCAGAGACCGACGCCAAGCTTGCGCGAATACCTGGCGAGCTCCTGCAGTTGCTCCATGGGCCAACGCGCCCAGAAACCCTCCAGCAGGTTGTACTCGAAGCCGAGTTCGGAAGCCAGCCGGGAGAACTCTTTCATGCCTTCCAGCGAGCTATCGCCGCCGTCCAGGTATCTCCAGACTGAACGCCCTGGTCTGATCCAACCTGTCCGGGCACCGTCCGGAAACAAGCGGGGGTCCGGGGGCGGGGCTACCGCGCTGACGATGTCGCAGTTCACCAGAGCATTGAGATCCGGTACGGCCATCACGATGCGCCACGGAGTGACAATTTCGCCTTCCACCGCGGCGGGTCTGGTCACGCGCGGGATGTCCCGCTCGTACCGGAGCCGGAAGGGATAGGAAATCGGGTGCACGTGGCCGAGGCGGGCGACAAAGCTTCCGCGGCCGTCCCCCTGCAAGCCGAGCCCGCTGTAGCGAAGCAGCGCACCCTCAGTGATGGAAGCATATCCCGCGCCCGCTGGAAGTTTGAAAGTCAACGGCAGCGCCGCCCACTCCCCCGCCGCGACCTCCGCGATGGCCTTCCTGGCGTGATAGGTTTCGTAGTGACCCCTGAAGTCGTGGAACCAGACAGTGCTGCCTTCGGGGATGCGGAAGTAAGTGGCTTCATCTGGCACCCTCGTCTCCCCCGGCCTGCCCGGAACCACGAACCGGAACGCAACGCCATCATCATAGACCCGCAACTCCAGGGTGTAAGAGAGCGACGTTTTCCCGTGATGGACGGGGAAGCGGAAACCTTTGAAGCGGTTCGCAGCAGGCGAATGGACGCCGTTCCAGGAGAACGTCTCCTCCGCGCTGTAGCTTCGCGGCTTGCCGAGCTTGATGCCTTCCGCGATGTTGACCCCGTCCAGGGTCATCCCAAGAGCGGACCATTCGACCACGGGCCGGCCCCGCAACGTCACCTTATAGCCGAGGCGTTCTCCACCGTAGCTTGCCACGACCATCCGAACAGCGCCGCTCGGTCCCGCGAGCGACACCGGCTCCGCCGACGCCACGGCGGAAAGCCCCAATAGCAGTAGAGCACTCGTAATGTAGGTCTGATTTTTCATCATGTTTTCTGCGCCGGGCCGGCTTCTCAGGGTCTGCGCAACGCCTTACCGACCTCGACAAGCTGCTCCAAAAACGGCGCCGCTATGGTGCCGTCCAACTGTACGGGCACATCCCAGGTGATAACGCCGCCCGCCTGAGCGATTTTCCTGCTCCACGCAACCACCTGGCCGGCTTGGAACCTGGGATCAGTGCCGGTTCCCCAGGTTTTGCCCAGGTAACTGAGCACGTGGATCCGGGCGCCGTCCACCTTGCCGTTTGCCGCACGGCGAATGATGATGCGATCGGGATAGTCAATTTCGCCAGCCGTGTAATCCTCGTCCGGGGTCAGTGAGAGGATGCGGTACACTACCCCGGGGTTAAACGCGACCGCCCGATCCGGGTTGCCAGCCCGCGCTGCGGCGGCAAAGCTCTCGAAATTGGGGGGCTCCGGCGAGCGGTACATCGTGTTGGGGAAATAACATCCGTCGAACCACCAGCCGGCCACCTTCGTGCCCCAGCGCTCGCCCCATTCGCGGATGACCTCCTCCCATTTGAGCTGAAACTCACGATTTGGATAAGCGCCATTGCGCCATCCCAGGGCCTCGCGTGCATCGGCATCCCCGGCCGGAGCTCCCGAGGGGAGATAAACTATCAGCTTGATGCCGCGACGGTCCAGTTGATCGAACAGGTCAGCGACCAAGTCGCGGCGGGAGCATTTGCTCGGGCGCAGGCCGGTGTACCTGTCATAAACGGCGTTGGGAGAAAGATAGTACCCAGAGTTCTGACCCAGCGTGATGATATAGTAACCCGCACCGGTCGATTTCAGCTGCCCGGCGAGTTCTCGCGCGTCGAAACCGTCGACCAGGCAATTCCATCGTTCTACATTCATCTCCAGGTTGAGATCGCGCGCCAGCCAGTCGGCGAGATAGTGTGTCATCACGCCCCATCGGGCATCGTTCATCCAGGCCGCGCGGTCCTGCGGCTGGCCCCCGCAGGCGAGCGCGGCAGCAAAGACCACCATCCAATTCCTCAGTGCCATATCCGTCCGTCTTTCAATGCCTGCTTAGAGGTCCGGCCGAATCTCGACTGTTTTCGCCTCCCAATCGACTGTAACGGTGGTGCCGTCTGCAAAAGTCGTGCGCTCGCGCCGCCGGGCGTCATCCAGGAATTCGTGGTTGACCATTTCCAGGAGCCCCACGCGGCGGTGCAGCGCTGCGCGTCTGCGGACCAGATCGTAATCCTCGTCCGAGCCTGCCCGTCCGATTGAAGGCGCGTTGGCGTAGAGAAACGAGCGAAGATCGCGGGCGCTGCCGACGGTAACGATGGCGTCATGGTAGACAAGGTCGTAAAGCGGAATTTCTATGGCGCCCTCGACCGAGGCATCGTTGCCGCTGCCGGGGTTCCGGTTGAATCTGCTGGTGGCGTAATCCACATAAGGGATCGTCCAATCAGCTCCGTCCTCGGTTCCCACGACCCCTAGGTTCGCCCGCACCCAGTTGAACACGCCGGCGCGATATCGCATCGACTCGGTCCGGGTGCAGGGGTGCTCGGGGTTGAAATCCTGATCGGGTGGGACATATCCGAACACGTCGTTATAGCTGCCCTGAGGACGGATTCCATGCTCAGCCAGCAGGCGATAGTTCTTGCTTATGTGGCCGAGCATGTACCGGTTGTTCAGATAAGTTTGGGTGCCGCCGTCCCAGTAGTTCAGGTATGGGATGTAGCCCTCCTTCCAGTCGTTGGGATGGAAGCGGGTGCCAGGGAAGTGGGTCGGCGGCCTGATTGAGTCCTCTTCGCGAACCGCCAGATCACGGTTGAAGGACGGGGCGTCGGGGTAGTAATCGCGGTATTGGTCGTGCAACCAGCAGAGATATCCCAACTCGCGACAGGCATCGAAAAGGGCCTTCATGCCTTTCCATCCACCGCCTTCCGAACTGGGCGGCAATCCATCGGGGTGCTGGCGATCGTAGCCCTGGTTGGGCCATCCGGAGACGGTTACGTTCAGGCTCTTGAAGCCTCTAGCCTTGAGTTGCCGCAGTCGCTCGACGTTCTGCGCGAAGGTGGTCAGGCGATAGCTGTTTTCCGGGTTCTTGGCATCGTAACGCGGACTCTCCGGTTTTACATTCCTTAGAACGCTGGCACCTGCAAACGGGTTGCCGATCAGGTTGCGCACCAGCGGGTTCCGGGCGATCTTGTCCTTCAAGGAAACGAACTGCCCGGACTCCGTCACGTAGCGCCGGTAGCGCTTGGCAAGGTCCACGTAGTTCCCTTTCGGCAAAAAAGCCATGCGCAGGCTGCGCAAGTAGCCGAACCTGCTGAGCTGCGGCTTCCAAGACGGTCCGATAGAGGTGGGGCCGCCAGCGGGGTGGGAAAACGTGTAGGCCGCGTCGTCGGGGGTTTCTACGATCACGATCATGGCGGCGGCGCCCTTCTGGAAACCCCACCACGACATGGACCAGCATTCAATTAGGTTACTCTGGATGATGCTGGTGTCGTTCGCGGCACGCCGGATGGGATGATACGGTTTCGGCCAGTTCCGCGGCAGCAGCATGCCGTCGTCGTTGCTGAGTACGGCCGCATCCACCTCGCGGCCGTCGATGGCGGGTGGCCAGTTCAACTCGCGGATGAGCGCATTACGCTCGACGGCCGCCACTTCGAAAACCAGGTCTTCCTCGGCCCCTTCGAGCGCCATCGTCAGGAACAAACGGAAATCGAGCGGCGATCCAGGCGCGCGCTGGCCACCGTTCCGGAATCCGCCCAGCGACATTCTGACGCCGGTCTTGAACCCGGTTTCCCACGGCTCGATGCGAATTTCGCTCGCCTCTGCCAGGGCGAGCCGGAACTCGTCATCGGCGGCGCGCACGAGCAGGTCCGCTGTCGAGGATGGCACCATTTTCCAGGCGGTTTGCCCGGTCTGTATGCTCATCTGGAGGGTTTTTGCATCCAGCGCAAAGACCTGGCGCTTGCCGGCGACGATCCATCTGCCGTCCTGGCGCGAGACTGTGACCGGCGGAGCACCCCATTCTCCGCGCGTCTGGCTGCACAGCTGAGGGCAGGACATAAGCATCACGGCCGCTCCCAGGGCAGCCGTCAGACTCCATCTCATGGCGAAAACCTCCCAACAAAGCCACCGCCGGAACGCATGTCGATGTAAAGGAAATGGCCGCGGCGCGACGGTTGGTGTTCAGTTCTGACGGCTGTCGCCCTCCTGCGCCGCGGACAAATATGGATATGTACGACCCCGGTGCGAGGAAGGACAGGTCGAGTGCACAGTCGCGGCCACCGGGGCCATGTAGACGGTTCGTGAACCAGGGTGCGCGACAGCCATTCTGGCGCCCTTGCAGTCGTCCACGGCTGTGGAGCGGCCGTTATTCCAGCGATAGGCTTCGTTGACGCGATACCGGTCTGCGGCCCGAACTCCACGCCCCGGGACAGATCGGCGCCGTCCACCACAGTCCCGATCTCCGAGTTTTCGACGACGGTCCGCTCTCGGAGGGCGACCGAATACTGCAGGCGCGCCTCGGTGCCGGACTGGAACCGGAATTGCACGCGCCCGTGAGGACTGGCCAAGCCGACAGCCTCCGCCGCGACAGCGGGCAAGCACCGGCGGGCGCTCCACAACAAGCAAAACCGGCGATTCATGGCATTCTCCAGAGGCAAGCCGATACCCGGGCGCCATCCGTATGGCCCCCGGGCATCGATCAGTCGGCGCGACCGGGCGCTCCTCAGAAGCTCAGGCGTAGCGACATCTGCTGCACCCGTGCGCTCCGGCTTCCGTTGATCTGTCCGAACTGGGTGTTCACTTGTTCGCCGGCGGCGTTGAAGCGCGCGCCCGTGTCCACGCCGCTGAACTGGGTGTGATTGAAAGCATTGTACATCTCCCAGCGGAACTGGAAAGTGACCTTCTCCCTGATCGGAAAATTCTTGAAGAACGTCAGGTCCCAGTTGTTGATGCCGGGGCCGCGGAATGCATAGCGGGTGGCGCCCGCGCCGCTACCGCGTTCGCCGCGGGCGGGACGCCGGAACACGCCGGTATCGAAGTACCTGGAGAAGGTGCGCTGGTCCTTGGGTAGGAGGGCTTTGCCGGTCTGCACGATCGTAACGCCGTCCCCCCCACCGGACAGGTCGGCACCATCGGTGAGCGTCAGACCGATACCCTCCGGCGGGCCGCTTACGAAAGCGACAATGCCGGAACACTGCCAGTTGTCGAACACCCACCTGACGAGCGGATTGGGGACCAGTCCGCTGGCCTTGGGCAGATCCCATACCCAGTTGCCCGTGAACGTGTGGGTGCGGTCGTATCCGGCCGGACCATAATTCCAGAAGTGGGGCGAATTGTAGGACGCCACCCCGCTGTGGTAGTCATCCCCGTAGTTCATGGCTTTCGACCACGTCCAGGCGATGTTGAACTGAAAGCCCTTCGCAAAGCGCCTCTTCACTTGCGTCTGCATCGAATGATAGCTGGAATTACCAGCAAACTCCATGTAGGGCAGCCCCGACCAGCCGAAGTACGGCCGGAAGAAATTGTCGTTCAGCGGCGTATTGGTGGTCGGATCGATGTTCTGCGACTCGAAACGAGCACCGTAAGGCACGTTGTTGATCCCACGCGTCTGGCCAAGATTGCGGCCCAGGTTTCCCGCATAGGCCACATCGATAACTGTTCCGAAACCAATGTTGCGCTCGATGCCGATATTCATCTGGTGGATCACAGGCATGTTGGCTTCGCGCTCAAGCACGCGCGAGAAGCTCAGAGGCGTGAGCAGACCGGTAGAGTTCAGGAAGGTATCGGCGCTGCCGTAGAACTGGGTGGGTGTGTAACGGATGGGCGGATTAAAAGTCATGTCCCCCATCTGGCCGGAACGCGGCCGGGCGTTGTAGAACAGGCCCGCCGCACCCCGGATGGAGGTCTTGCCATCCCCGTACGGATCGTAGGCAAAGCCGAAGCGCGGTGCCACCAGCAGCCCATTGCCTTCGACAAAGCCTCGTGGATACCCAGGAGTACCGGCTGTTACAGCGCCGGTGAACGGATCGCCCGATCCCGGCACGAAGTAGCCGATGTACGCGGCCGGCGCGAGTTCGCCGGTGAGCGGGTTTCTCGCCACCCTCTGGTTGGCTGCGTTGCGGACCGGCTGATAGAGGACCGGCATCTTGGCCCGGTCGTAAAGAGCGGCGTCAAAGTTCGCAGCCGCGTTGTTCTTCGGGTAAGCGGGGATGTCGTAGGTGAACCGCAAGCCGTAGTCCAGGGTCAGCTTGGAGGTGGTCCGCCAGTTGTCCTGCACGAACCACTCGAAGACCTTGTTGATGGGCTGGTAGTTCGGGCGGGCGTTGACCTCTGAGTAGGTCTGGAAGTACCCGAACAGCGCATTGGCGTAGGGATGGTTTGAATCGAACGGGTTGTTCGCGGTTCGACCGAAATTGAAGTTACCCGCGAAGTTGGAACCGTGGTGTCTTTGCAGGTATTCCGCGAGCTCGTAGTAAATGCCGGCCTTGATGGTGTGGCGCGACAGTACTTTCGTCAGGCTGTCTGAAATGCTGATGGCATTGACGTAGTTGTCCATGGGGAACCGGCCGTCGTAGCCGATGCTGGCGGCGCCGCTGACGCCCCCAAAGCTGGCGGCCGGCACCACGTTCAGGGGGTTGTTCTCGGAACTGAACTGTCCGATCTGGATGCCCAGCTTGTCTTTCTGGAGCTTGGCCAGTTCCGAATCGTCGATCGCCTGAATTTCCGTCCACCGGGACAGTCCCACGGACAGCTCGTTCACCAGCGTCGGTCCCGGCAGATAGGTAAGGTTGTAGGCGATATTCGGGTTGGTCGTTTCATAGGTCTGCCGGATTCCCCACTGATTGGAGTTCGCAGTCACGGCGTAACCGTCCTGCTTGACACTCATGGACATGCCGCGAAAGTACATTCGCCACTTGGGGGAGGGGCTGTAATCGACGCGCAGGATTTCCTGCCGTGCCGGCCGGTCGACTGTGTCTGAGAGAATCGCGTTATAGGTTCCCTTACTGATGGTGCGGTCAAAGAAGTTCGGCATCGGGAAAACGCCGAGTAGCTTCTGGGTATTGGCGTTGATCTGACTGGCCGGAATGACGTTCCCTGGCAGAGGGGTCTTGGTGAGGGGATCCCGCACAACGATCAGCGAACCGTTTGTCTCCAGCGACTTCGAAAAATCGCCTTTGCGCTCCAGTTCCGTGGGGAACGTGTAGGTGCGCACGCTGGGGGTCTTGTTCGGCTGAATCTCCTGCGAGAAGAAGAAGAAGAGCTTGTCGCGGTTCTGGTTGAAGCGGCCGCCCCAGTAAACCGGGCCGCTCACGTTGTAGCCGACAGTGGTATAGCGGTACCGGGGCTTGGCGACGCCGCGGAAATTATTGAAGAAGCTGTTGGCATTAAACATCTCGTGGCGCTTGTACCAGTAACCGGTCCCGTGAAACTCCTGGCCACCATTCTTGCTCACCACGTTGATGACCGAGCCGGCGTTCTTTCCGAACTCCGCCTGATAGCTTCCTTGAAGTACCTTGACCTCGGCGATCGCGTCGAGGTTCAGCATGTTCTCAGTGGTGCCGAGGCCGCGATTGTTCGCCACCACGCCGTCGAGGTTGATGGCCGTGTAGTCACTCCGCACGCCGTGGATGATGGGCGCACCACTCGTGCCAAGCGACGATGCTCCCGAGCCGTCCGGATAGGTAACGCCGGGCAGTACCTTCAGCAAATTCATGAAATCGCGTCCCGGCGCAGACAGGTACAGCATCTGTTTATCGTTCAATAGCCCCGAACGCTCTCCACTGGCGGTCTGCACGGGCGTGACCTCCGCTGTAACAGTGACAGATTCCGTCAGGGCGCCGACTTCGAGTTGAATGACTCCCGCGGAAAGCCGCTCGTTCGCCGATAGGAGGACTCCGGTCATCTCGGCCTTCCGGAACCCGGCTGCGTTTACCACGAGGGCATAACGGCCGGGCAAGACAGACGGGAAGACGAAGGTGCCGGCCGGATCAGTCGAGGAAAGCAGCTTGACGGCGGTGCGCTCCTCAATCAACATAACCTCGGCGCCTGGAACCCCAGCTCCCTGGGGGTCCACCACCCGGCCGCTGATCACACCGCTGGAGGTCTGTGCGTACGCCTGCACGCAGAGACCCAGTAGCGCGATCAAGAAAGAGATGTACGCAGTGGTCTTTCGGACTTGCATGGTTCAACTCCGGCTTCGATTTTAGGGCACGCCCGTTCGGCTGTCAATACAAACGTGCACAAGCTTTCGGCATATCTTGACCGCTAACTGTCGCGCTATAGGTAGCAATGAGGGGTTGACACGCGACCGCTTCTTAATCGAGAATTGGGACGGGCCACCCGTCCGGCCCCAGCAAGGAGAACCGCTTGGCTGCCCGGATGAAGGATATCGCTAGCGATCTTGGAGTCTCGCTCATGACGGTTTCCAAGGCGCTGCGCAACCACAGTGACATTAGCGAGGTGACCCGCAAACGCGTGCTCAAGCGAGCGCGCGAGTTGGGATATCAGCCGGACTTCGTCGCGCGAAGCCTGGCTATGCGGCGAACGTACATGGTCGGGCTCGTCATCCCGGACTTGATGCACTCCTTCTTCGCCGAAGTGGCGAAGGGAGCGGCCAGCCGGCTCGAGCCGCAGGGATACCAGATCGTCATCTCCAACTCCGAGGAGAACGCGGAGACCGAAGCCCGTCAGATCGCGGCGCTGCTGGCGCGGAAGGTAGACGGCCTCATCATCGCCTCCGCGCAGCCGACGGGCCGCGCGGAGCCGTTCCGGCGCCTGCGCGCGAGCAAGGCCAAGTTTGTTCTGGTGGATCGCCTGCCACCCGGGCTGAACGCTCACTACGTCGGTTGCGACGATGAGGTGATCGGCGAAATGGCCACCGAACACTTGGTTAAGCTGGGGCGGCGCCGAATTGCGCACCTTCGCGGGCCGGAGATCCGGACGGGAGTGGGACGCCTGCAGGGCTACCTCCGGGTGCTCGAACGCAGGAAGATCGGGGCTCCGGCGCAATGTGTGGTGCGTGCAGCAGCAAGCGACAGTACGGGCTATGAGGCGATGCGGCAGTTGCTCCGCGTGGAACCGCTCCCGGATGCCGTCTTTGCTTACAACGATCCGGTCGCGGCAGGCGCCATACGCGCCACCCTCGATGCCGGCCTTGGGGTCCCGGACGATATTGCCATCATCGGATCGGGGAACGTCCACTACTCCGACCTGCTGCGCGTACCGCTCTCCACCATAGACCAGAACAGCCATTGCATCGGCGAGACGGCGGCGGAACTTCTCATGAAGTGCATCGAGTCGAAGGTGCCGCTCAAGCCGGAGCAGGTCTTCATTACCCCCCGCGTGGTAGTCCGGGAATCGACGCGCAGGAACCGAGTTTCCGACGATTGAACCGGTGTAGTCCCGTATCCGCCGCTCCGTTGCGCACTCCTGTTGCTTCCGGCGGGCAGGTCAATTTTAGCGATAAAGACCTTAACAATTCGTGTAGTTTTTGTTGACAGGGCCATCCAGCAGTGATAGCATTCTGCCGATATTGCTCGCCGCCGCGATGCGCGCAGCCGGGTCCCGAGGATTTGCCTCGCCGCACGCGATTGTGGCCTTGGGGTCCAGGATCCGGTACGGGCAAGCTGCCGGCCGGAAGTGTATCAAAAGGAGAGGCGTTATGCGAACCCGGGTGCTTTTGTTCGTGGCTCGCGCCACGGTACTTCTGATATTTGCAGCCGCCACACCCGCCGCCGCCCAGGTGCTGTACGGCTCCGTGGTAGGGCGCGTAACGGATGCCAGCAGTGGCGTTGTTCCGGGGGCGACGGTTCGAATCAACCAGCAGCAGACTAGCCTCACGCGCACCACTACCAGCGATGCTAACGGCAACTTCAGTCTCCCCACCCTGCCCGGCGGGCTCTATGAAATATCGGTCTACAAAGAAGGATTCCAGACGTATACCCTTCGCGACATCGTCGTGGCGGTGGATCAGACCGTTCGCGTGGAGGCGACTCTGCGCTTAGGCGCCCTCACCGAGACTATTCAGGTGACCGCCGAATCGGCTCTGCTGCAAACCGATCGCGCCGAGGTGCGCAGCGAGGTCGTTGCCCAGCAACTGCAGAACCTTCCCGTTCCTATCGGACGGAACTACCAGAATCTACTTATTATGGTACCGGGAATCACGCCACCAGAGAACAACCACTCTGTGGCCGCTAATCCGTCGCGAGGATTGGGGTTTCACTCAAATGGCACAACGCGGAACTCCAATAGCATCCGGATTGAAGGTGCCTTGACCAACAATCTCTACATGCCCCACGTTGCTGCTTACATCCCGGCGCTGGAGGCAATCGAGACGGTCAGCGTGGTCACGGGCAGTTTCGACGCTGACCAGGGGCTCGCGGGCGGCATGTCCGCCAACGTGCAGATCAAGAGCGGCAGCAACACGATGCATGGCTCGGTCTTTGAATACCATTTCGATAACGTCTTGAAGGCCAGGCCCTATTTTCTGCCGGCTGGGCAGAAGAAGCCGAAGGCGATTAATAATCAACTTGGCGGTACGATCGGCGGGCGGATCATACGGGACAACGGGACAAGCTTTTTTACTTTGGCAGCTATGAAGGCGAGTTCGACCGGCAGACCGGAGGACGGCTCCTCACGATTCCAACTGCCGCTATCCGCGCTGGCGATATGTCGGCATCTCCGGCTCTCATCTACGACCCTCTCACCGGTGGGCCGACCGGCGAGGGTCGTACGCCGTTCCCCAACAGAACCGTTCCCGCAGCGCGCATCGATCCAATCGTCACCAAGTTGATTGCAGGCCTGCCCCCGCCCACGTACCCCGAGCTCCTCACAAGCAACTTCTACGCCAACGGGCCTTACAGCGTTAGCCGACACAAAGTCGATGCAAAGGTGAACTTCAACCCGGCTGACAAACTCACTTTTTCCGGACGTCTGGGGTGGCTTCACTTCGATTTCAGCAATCCGCCCGCATTCGGCGAACTTGGTGGTGATGGTGTCAATAGCGCGGCCGGCAAGATGGGCAAAGGATTCGGCAACACGTACACCGTGACCGGCAGCGCCACTTATGCTGCCGCCGCGAATTTCATCGTGGATACCTACACCGGCATCACCCTGATCAATTCTTACAGCAATCCGCCGCGCGTGGACGAGAACCTGGGACTGGACTTCCTGGGAATCCCCGGCACGAATGGACCCGGCCGCGAGTACGGCGGATGGCCGCAGTTCAGTGTCACCAACTACTCCACCATCGGGAACCCCGGGAGTGGGGGTGCCTCCGGTCCCTACGTCGATGAGAACTGGCAGGTGCAGTATACAGCTAACGCCAACTGGACAAAGGGCCCGCACAGCATCCGCTTCGGCGGCGATATCGTCCGCCAAGCGCTTAACCGCTTCGAGATCGGCGCCAGCCCGGGATCGTTTACATTCGGGGGCGGCCCAACTCAAGTCGCCGGCGGGCCCTCCGCCAACCAGTTCAACACATTTGCCACGTTTCTGCTCGGGCTGCCAACCAGTGTCTCCAAGGGCCTCATCCCGTTCGACAACAACCGGGCCACCACCCGCAACTGGCAGTACAGCCTTTACGCGAGAGACCAATGGCAGGCTTCCTCCCGGTTAACCGTGTCAGTCGGGCTCCGGTGGGACCGCTTTCCGATGGGCACGCGCAAGAGCCGCGGTCTGGAGCGCTATGACTTCGACCGCAACGTGATGGTGATCTGCGGCGCTGGCGGCGTTCCCAGCGACTGCGGCTACGAGATCGGCTGGAAGAACTTTTCGCCCCGTGCTGGGATCGCCTACCGCGCTACCAATACCCTGGTCATCCGCGCTGGCTACGGGCTGAATTACGATCCGTATCCTCTGGCCTTCGTACGGGACTTGATCAACAACTATCCATCGGGGCTGAGCCTGACTGTACCAGCGCCAAACAGTCTCCAGTTCGCTCGGCGTCTGAGCGAAGGAATTCCACAGATCGAAGTACCCGAGATCAGCAGCGGGGTCCTTCCAATCGCTTCGGGCCTCTCAGCTCGTGCTCTGGAGCAAGAGCCGAGGCGCGGCTATATTCAGTCGTGGAACTTCAGCCTCCAGAAGCAACTGCCTTGGGGCTTCACCGGCCAGGCGGGCTACGTTGGGTCCCGGCAGATCCGCATTAACCAGATCCTCAACTTAAATGCGGGGCAGATTCCCGGCGCCGGACGAGCTGGCCAGCCGTTCTTCCTTAAGTTCGGCCGCACGGCTGCTACAGACCTGCTGACCAACCCTGGAACCAACAAATACGATTCGCTGCAAACCATGTTGCAGCGCCGGTTTTCTCAAGGTCTGCAGGTGAATGTGTCTTACACGTGGTCGAAGGTCATCGGGATCTGCTGCGATGCTCTGGCCGACAATCCGCCAGCGATTCAGGCACTGCCCTACTTCGCTTTGAACCGGGCTGTTCTCGGTTTCGATCGCACCCACAACTTCAATGCGTCATTCGTCTTCGAAGCGCCGTTCGGAGTGGGCAAGCGCTTCCTCAACCGGGGTGGTCCCGCATCGGCGCTCGCGGGAGGTTGGCAAGTCAACGGTCTTCTCAGCGTCTACTCCGGATCTCCGTTTACTGTAACGTCCAGCGGCACATCCCTCGACATGCCTGGAAGCACTCAACGCGCAGACCAGATCAAGCCGAAGGTGGAGATCCTGGGCAACACGGGGCCGGGCCAATCCTACTTCGACCCGCTGGCCTTCGCTCCGGTGACCGAGGCGCGATTTGGCACCTTTGGTTTCAACCGGATGAGAGGTCCCGGTGTCCGCAATTTAGATTTCAGCCTGTTCCGGCAGTTCCGCTTCTCCGAACGGTGGAGCATGCAATTCCGTGCGGAAGTGTTTAACTTAACCAACACCCCGCATTTTTCAAATCCCAGCGCCAACGTGTCAAACCTCCAGTTGAACTCCGACGGTACCATCCGGAACCTGGGCGGATTTTCAACTATTACCAGCATACGCAACACTGGCCGCGAAGGACTCGACGAACGCGTCTTCCGGTTCGGACTGAGGTTTGGGTTTTAGCCCCTTCACGAGGGACCTCATGCGCCTTTACTTACTACCGATGCTGGTGGGTGTCGGCGCCGCACCGTTGACGGCTGGTGGCCTGATCCAGGTGGACCGACGCCAGTTGGTCTCGCGCGCCGACCTTGTCTACGACTCTCCTGCCACGCGACCCGAGGAGGGCATGCCGGTCGGCAATGGCCGGATGGGCAGCTTGGTATGGACCACGCCCTGGGCTCTCAAGGTGCACATCAACCGCGTGGATGTTCACGCCATGGACAGCACCACCGTAAGTTTTCCCCGCGCCGACTCTGATTACGGCAGCGTCTGCGGCCAACTGGACATCAACGTGGTCGATGCCGGGGAAGATGTTTTCGTACCTGGACCTTTCCAGCAGCGGCTCTCGCTTTACGAGGCGATGATGACTGCGCAGGGGAGCGGCCTCACCGCGCGTGTGCTCGCGTGGCCGAACGGGGACGTGATGGCCGTCGAGATCGACGACCAGCGGCCGCAGCCCTCAGCGATCAACATCGACCTCCGCATGTTGCGCTACCAGATGCAGTTCACGCCGGGAGAGAGCTACGAGATGGCACGGAAGCACGCGGTCGTCTTCCGCACCGCGAACCACACCGCCACCTCCATTCTGGGCATCCGAGACGGCCGGACTACATTAACCCAGCAGTTCCGGGAGTTGGATTTCTATGGGTCCTCAGCCGTGGCGGTCGCGGTCATCGGCCGGCCGTCACGTGCGCGATACCTGAACCAAACCACGGTTCAACTTTCGGCGGCGCCGGCCAGGGGGCGCTTCACCATCCTCATTGGTAGCGCTGCCGCCCACTATCCCGGCCGGGACGTAGAGGGGCTTGCGCTTGCGCAACTGGATGCCGCTGCAGCTAAGGGCTTCGCCGTCCTGCACGAGGAAACCGCCGCATGGTGGAAGGCATTTTGGGAGCGCGCGCTGGTCTACATGTGCAGCGAGTCCGGCCAAGCCGAGTTCGTCGAAGCCAACTACACCTACTTCTTGTACCTGATGGGTGCCAGCTCGCGAGGCGATTACCCACCCCGCTTCGGCGGCATGCTCTGGTTCACCGACGGCGACATGAGCCGCTGGGGCTCTCAGCACTGGTGGGCGAATACCAACGCCTACTACAACAATCTCATGCCCGCCAACCGCCTGACGCTGATGGACCCGCTGTTCGGCATGTACTTCCGCATGTACGATGCGGCCGCGCTGGCGGCCCGCCAGCAATGGGGTTCGCAGGGCATCTGGATTCCGGAAACCACTTTCTTCAACGGCCCAGAAGGGCTGCCCGAGGACATCGCCCGCGAGCTGCAAGACCTGATGCTAGTGCGGAAGCCCTGGGACTCGCGTTCCCAGCGCTTCGACCGGTACGCCTATACCAAAAACCGCCACAACAGCCGTTGGAACTTCCGTGGCGACGGCGAGTGGGTCCATGGCTATTACGTCTTCAAGCCGAAAGGTTCGGGCGCGTTCGGCCACACGTCGCACATTCTGGGCGTGGCTGCCCGGCTCGGTGCCCTGGCGTGGCGGCGGTACCAGTTTACCCGGGACCGGGATTGGCTGCGCGACCGGGCGTACCCAATCATAAAAGGCGCCGCGGAATTCTACCGCCATTTCCCAAACCTCAAAAAGGAGAGCGACGGCCTTTATCACATCCATCACACCAACAGCGGCGAATCGGCGTGGAACTCGAACGATGCGCCGTATGAGCTGTCGTGCATGCACATGATCTTCCCGCTGGCAGTCCGCGCCTCCGAGGTGCTCGGCGTGGACGCGGAACTGCGGCCGGCCTGGCGGGAGATTAAAGAAAACTTGGCGCCTGTGAAAGCTCAGCCGGGCCGTCGCAACCGCCCCTACGGAGCTTTCGTGTACGGCGGTCCCGGGGCCATCGAGCCGATCGGCCCCGAGCCCGAGTTAAAGCGGCGCTTCCTCGGGTTTACAGCGCTGAACAGCTTCATCGACGAAAAAGGCATCGGCGGAGCCAGGATCTTCCGCAACCGGCTCCGGTTGCGCGAGGGACCGGGCGCTATCGATGCCGAGCACATTGCCGGTCTTGCGGGAGGCATCCATACCACCATGCTGAACAGCCGGCCGGAATCGCTGACCGACGATGAACCTATCACCATTTTCAACGACTGGCCCAAGGATTGGGACGCGGCTTTTAGCCTCCTCGCGCGCGGCGGGTTTATCATCGCCTCTGCGCAGAGAGGCGGGGCTATTCCGCTGGTTGAGATCGCTTCGCAGCTCGGCGGCGTCTGCAGGCTGGCCAATCCATGGCGCGGCCGCGATGTGACGGTGTACCGGAACGGCCGGAAGGCAGAAGACGTTTTAGGAGAGACACTCGATCTGAAGACCGCAAAAGGCGAGACCGTAATTCTGGTTCCGAAAGGATCCCATCCCACTCCCGTAAGAATGCTCTGAACGGGGCCACGTTTATATGGACAAATACGAAAGCACCATTTCGCGCCGTGGCTTCATTGCCGGCACTGCCTCGGCTTCGGCCTCTGTTTACGCCGGACAACCGGCCCTCCCCGACGTGGATTACCGCCGGCTCGTTTCACGAGCCGACTTGGTCTATGACAAGCCGGCCGCGCGCAGCGAGGAGGGCATACCGGTCGGCAATGGCCGCACGGGGAGCTTGGTCTGGACGACTCCGGGCGCGCTGCACCTGCAAATCAATCGCGCCGATCTCTACGTTAACAGTTGCGCCAGCAACAGTTTTTTCGAGCGACACGGCGACTACTGCGGCGGCTGCGGCTTCGTGGATATCCGCTTCGCGGGTTACGGCGACGACCCGTTCCCTGAGGCTGGCTTCAACCAACGCCTGTCCCTTTACGAAGGGTCGCTGGCCATTCACGGTAAGGGCGTAGAAGCTCAGGTGCTTGCCTGGCCCGCCCAGGACGTGATAGCCATCCACGTCACTGATCGGCGCGAATCCTGCGAACCCGTTGCGGCGAGCCTACGGATGCTGCGCTACGCCTCCCAGTACTTCGGCAACGAGCTTGAGACCATGGTCCGGGAACGCAAGGTGACAGTCCGGAACCGAAGCCATACCGCCGCCTCGCGGCTCATCATTCGCGGCGAGCGCATAGTGCTCTTGCAGGAATTCCGGGAAGGCAGCTTCCAGTCGAGGTCGGCCGTGGCGATAGGAATCGCCGGGCGGCAGTCGAGAGCGAGGTACGCGAACGAGAGTGAAGTCCGACTGACCGCGGCGCCCGGCACCGGCACGTTCACGGTGCTCATTGCGAGCGCCGCCACCTTCGATGAGGGCGAGGACGTTGTCGCCACCACACTGAGCCAGCTCGAGTCCGCCGCTGGCAAGGGCTTCCCGGCACTCGCCGCTGAGACGTGCGATTGGTGGCGCCGGTTCTGGTCCCGCGGCTTCATCGAGCTGCATAGCTCAGACGGTGTGGCCGACTTCGTCGAGCGGAATTACACGTATTTCCTTTATCTGATGGCCGCATCCTCGCGCGGGAAGTACCCCCCGAAGTTCAACGGCATGATCTGGAACACTGGCGGAGACCTCCGGACCTGGGGCGCCCAGCACTGGTTCGCCAACCTGAGCTGCTATTACGAAGCGCTTCCCGCCGCCAACCGGATAGATCTAATGGACCCGGCGTTCGATATGTATTCCGGCATGCACGAGGCATGCGCCACAGCGGCACGGCAGCAATGGGGCAGCCAGGGCATCTTCATACCGGAGACTGTCTACTTCGACGGCCTTGAGAAACTGCCGGACGACATCGCCGCCGAAATGCGGGAACTCTACCTATTACGCAAGCCTTGGAACCAGGCTTCGCCGCGCTTCAAGACATTCGCTGAGACTAAGCATCCCCACTCCAGCCGCTGGAACTGGAACGAACGCGGAAGCTGGGTGGAGGGGCGCTGGGTCACCAAGGAGCGCGGTGCAGGCCCGTTCGGCCCGGTCACCCACATCCTGGCGACCACCGCCAAAGTGGCCTGGCTGTTCTGGCGCCGCTACGAGTTCACGATGGACCGGGGCTGGCTCCGCGACCGCGCCTACCCGATGCTTAAGGGCGCAGCGGAGTTCTATCGTAATTTCCCAAACGTGGCTAAGGGCGGCGACGGCAAATACCATATCCAGCACGTTAACAGCAACGAATCGGTATGGGGTGCGCGTGACACCGACGAAGACCTGTCGGCTATGCACGCCATTTTTGCCGCGCTGCTGCGGGCTTCCGAAATCCTCGGAGTCGATGCGGAGATGCGCCCCGTATGGCGAGAATTTCTCACGAACCTGGCGCCGTTGCCCGTGAGTGATGATCCGGATGCCCTGCGTCCGGACGATTACCGCGGCCCCCGTGTTTTTGTGCGGGGTCTGAAGCCGGCAGCGCGGAGCGCCGGGCTGCTTCCCGACGGGAACAGTCTGCCGATGTGGTTCTTCGATCTCTGCGCGGTGGAATCAGAAGACCAGGAACGGCTGGAAGTCGCCCACGCCACCTTCAATGCTTTCTTCCGCAAGGGTCTGAATGCTGAAAGCCCTGTAGGCGTGCTCTCGAAAGTGGCCATAGCTGGAGCTGCCCTTGGCCGGGAGGACGCCGTGCGCTACCTAGTCCCGAATCAGATGCGCGGTCTCACTCGTGAACGCGCGGCGGCCTACGGTGGCGGCGCCGCGCTGCGCAATCATCTCTCCTTGCGGGAGGGCCCACAGGCGCTCGACGCTCAGCGCCTCGGCCGCGCCTCGGAAGCGCTGCATCTCGCGCTCCTGCAGAGTATCCCACCGGCTCCGGGAGAGGACCCCGTGCTCCGTCTGTTCCCGGCTTGGCCCAGGGAATGGGATGCGTACTTCAGACTGCTGGCCCGCGGCGCATTCGTAGTAACAGCCTCAATGCACAGCGGTGTGATCGGGCCGGTCAAGTTGGAGTCCTTGGCTGGTTCCGACTGCCGCCTTTGCAATCCCTGGGGCGACCGCGACATCGTGCTGCGCCGCAACGGGCGGCCGGTCGATCGGCTTAAGGGACGACTGCTGCGTTTCGCCACTGCGCGAGGCGAACAGATCATTGTGACGCCCAGCCAATGAACCTTGTGAATACGGTGTGCCAGAAGCCCGGCAGATGGATCTGCGTTCCTAACGGGCACTAGCCGCCTGGGCTTCCCTATGCCAGGCAGTAAGACGTTCGACGGACGCCCTCACGTTGTCCTCACCCGCCACCTCCACCGTGGTGTCGCCTTGATAGCCGATATCCACCAGCGCTTGAACGATCTTTTCCAAACCAACCACACCTTCGCCCAGCGCGATGGATCCCATGCCACAGCCGAACACAGTACCACGCCGCGATTCCCAGTCTGCGCCCATATCTTTCCAGTGCACGTGCCTAATTCGCGACCCAAACCGCCGGATGAATTCCAGCGGCTCCGCGCCGCCCAGCCACGAATTGCCGGTATCCAGGCAGATGCTGACAATCTCAGCGTGGCCCAGGGTGTCGAGTAGGCACGCCATCTGCTCTACCGAGTCGGTCACTGGCCCGTGAGTTTCGAGCAAGAGTTCGATCCCCAACTCCTCGGCCCAGAGGATGGGTTCGTACAGGCGCTCTCGAATCGCAAAAATCTGCTGGTCCCAAGTGAGCGATCGGCCGAACTCGGTCTTTGGCTCGCCCTCGGTAGTGATGACATGACGAATCCCAAGCAGGTGCGCCAAGCGGATCGCCTTGATGATCTGAAATGTCGAGTAGATATCCGGGCCCAGTGGATCGAGCAGGTTCGCGTGTGCACAGAAGGCCGATAGCCGCACTCCCGCCTGTTCGGCCATGCGGCGGATCTTCTCCGGGCGGCTGTCGAGACTGACGCTCGCAGCAAACCCATATTCTACTCCCAGCGTTGCTCCGTCATGGTTATCAGTGATATCTACGACATCAAGTCCCAAACTCCTAGCCAGTCGAAGCTGGATATCCATGCCAGCAAAAGGCTTGAGTAAAGCGAACGATCCTATGTTCATGAGGCGCTCCAATTTCAAAATACCAACTTGAGTGCAAACTGAAACGTCCGTGGATCCATGGCGTTCGTGACCTGCCCAAAATTCGCGGCGCCCACGGTTGTCGCGACGCTCCAATAGGAAACGTGATTCGGGGCGTTGAACATCTCCGCCCGGAACTCCAGCCTGGACCTCTCCCTGATTCGGAAAAACTTCTGAGCGGACAGGTCCCAATTGTTAGAGCCGGGCCCGATCAGCACGTTCCGCCCCAGATTGCCGAACGTGCCGACGGCCGGAAGGCCGAACGCGTCGGGGTTGAACCACCGCCTCACGCTCTTTTCCTCGACTTTCCAGTCGCCGACGACGTCCGGGCGCTGGCTGCCGGTAGCGGTGCCCGCGCGGTCGCCCTGGATACCGAGGTTCAGGGGCATCCCGGACTGGATCGTTGTGATGCCGGACAGCTGCCAGCCACCTAGCGCCACTTTGTACCACACATTCTGGTCTTTCCAGAACGGCAACGGATAAATATAACTGAAGACAACAATATGCCGGCGGTCATAGTTTGCCAGCCCGCGCTCCCGTTTGAAATTGTAACTGTCCATCGGGCCCTCGTTCCATGAACTCGCATCCGTAATCGACTTGCCGAACGTATACGCTACGTTCACAAGGCCCCCTCCCTGGAATTGTTTTCGGAGCTGCAGTTGAAGGGAGTTATAGTTAAAATTCGAGCCAGTGATATATTGGGTAATATTAGCATATCCCGGGTACGGACGCAAAGCGTTCGTGTTAACGCCGGGATTCCGCTGAATCGTTCCGACGGACAACTGATTGAGATTCACGCTCCGGTAGAGGTTCCAACCCGAACTGCCGACATACGCGACGTCGATAAGCATATCGCCCTGGAGTTTGTGCTGGATGCCCAACGAATAGTTCTGCGTTGACGGGATCTTCACGTTCGAGTCGAAAGAAGTGATGCTCGCGGGCACCGGCCTTGCAGATCCGCCCGCGGGATTCTCCACGTTAGCTGCATAGAGGGTCGATTGGCGGACAAACGGCGGATTGTTGATCTGGCTGAAGATGAAATTGCCCTGCACCCGCTCGAAAACGAGACCATAGCCGCCTCGAATCACCGTTCGTTGATGACCGCTAACGTCGTAAGCAAAGCCGAAGCGAGGACCGACCGGCGCGTATGTCGGCGAAATGCGAATTGGAACGCCGCGCAGAATGCGCTGGAACTCTGGCGCATCGGTACCGGGGAATCTGTCGGTCAGCGCCTTCGGAAAACTGGTTCCGCCGGCGTACAGCCCGTTCACCGGATCTCCAGTGTCCGGAACGATCTGCCCGTCTGACGCACGGATTTGCGGCGCTCTTGCCGAATCGAAGTACTGAGGCGAGAAGAACACGGTGTTCTGGAGAGGCGAGTACTGCTGTGGCATGTAATTGACCCTGACGCCAGTATCAATCGACAACCTTCGGTTTACGCGCCAGTTATCCGCCAAATACACTTCAAGCTGTGTGAAGCGAAACCACCCTTCTCGGCCGCCATTGGCCTCCGTATAGTTTGAAAAGTTGCCAAGGAGCGCGTCAGCAAGTGAATTTCCCGAGTGCAACGCATGGCCTGGTCCGAAATTGAAGCTGCCGTTAACAGCAGGTTGATTATCTTGATTTTTGCGGTTTCGCTGGAAGAAAAGCCCAGCCTTTATGGTGTGGGCTCCCCAAACCTTGGAGAAGTCCTCCTTCAACATGATAATCCGGTTCGAATTGTTCCAAATGGTTGGTGTCACGCCGAGCCCCCTATAGCCGGAAACGGAGATGGATGGAATCGAGTTAGGTGGGTATCTGCTTGACTCAGGTAGCCCCAACATGTAGTATGCGGGGGTGAAGGAAGAATACCCGCGGAATCTGACCGAATTGGAGGCGAAGTTCGGC